>JANMAY010000314.1:0-5578 GCA_031360095.1 Gemmatimonadaceae bacterium | reverse complement strand
CGCCGTCGCGGCATCCGCACGATCGTCCTTGGCGGGATCGCCACGAACCTCGGCGTCGAGGCCACGGCACGCGCCGCGTTCGAGCGCGGTTTCGAGCAGGTCTTCGTAGAAGAGGCGATGACCGCGCGCGCGGAAGTGCTGCACACCCATTCGGTAGTGCACATCCTTCCGACGATGGGACGCATGCGTACCACCGCCGAGGTGGTGGCGGCGCTCGGTTGACTGCGCCGCGAGCTACCGCACCGGCACCGCAATCAGGAAATGATGGCTTGTCTCCTTTCCACTCTGGAGAAACAGCGCGGAGCTGGGGGCCGCGATGATTCCGCCTGTTGTGAGAGCGTCGGCTCCCCTGAGAAACCCGATATTCGTCTGCTCGTCGCAATTCGTATTGCCGCAGCTGGAGCGGAACGCGTACGACACCTCGATGTCGCGCGAGCGATAGCGGAACCCGAGGGTTGGTCCCGACTCCACCCAGTTTTCGTGCTGCGCGCGCGCGAGCCTCGTGATGTTGCTGGTCTGTCGCAAATCGTAGGAGATCGCATACATCGCGATGCCGAGATCCACAGCGAATGTGCTCGTGGACTCCTTGTCGAGCGCCCAGCTATGCCCAACGCCGATGCGTGCTTTGGTGTTGTGAAACTGAAAGTGGTTTTCGACGGTCTTCTCCCCGGCGGCAATCACGGTCCCATCCGTGCGCTTGATGGCCACCGGCGAGTCGGCCCATGTGTTCGACGTCATCGGTTCGATGATGAGATCGACACCGAAGGTGAACGGGCCGTCGACCCGTGCTGCTCCGACGCCGACATTGAATGCGTGCGTCGTTCCGGGATCGCGCGGAATGTTCTGGAGCGTGTAGTTGGGGATCTTGGGATGCGACAGCACATTCGCCGTACCGAGCATGCCGACGCGCCATCCCTCCGTGCCGACCGGCCGCGTGTACTCGGTATGTACGCCCCAGATGTTCGTCTGGTCGAGATTGACGTCCTGCCGGGTGACTTGCGCGCCGCGCCGAAGGACCGAGTCCCACACGAAGTTCGTGAAGTGGACATCGTGCCGCATGTCGGTGCGATTGTGCAGCACGAGCAACTCGAGCCCATGCCCGCGCTCCCACTCCTTCGTCGCGCCAAGGCGGAAGTCGTTGAGCGATCCGCTCTGCTCGATGCGATCACTGCCTGAATACAGGAGATCGACGCCGTCCACCGCAGCCAGATCGGCATGGAACGCGCTCACACCGACTGCGAGGCCAGGTGCGATCTGATGTGCGAGCGATGCGGTGAGATACTGATTGTTCGCGGTGCGTTGACTCGTTGGACGATTCCACACAGGCCCCACGCGCTCGCTCTGTTGAATGGCGCCGAGGAACGCGCCCGCCCACGTGCCGGAGCTGCCGATGAATCCGATGGGAAGCGTTCGTCCTCCGCCTCGGTTCCCGGAGATGCCGTGCGAGTAGGGTGCGGTGGTGATCGTCAGGCCGCGAGCGCGAAGTGCTTTCGCTGGATTCGTGAACGGGTCGGCGAGTGTATCGTCGAGCGCGATGCTGACGCCAGCGAGCCCGGGTCTACTCGACGGGAAGATCTCGAACTGTTCATCCTGAAATACGGGAACGGTCTTGGGCGTGACGAGTTGCGCCCGGAGTGGTGAAAGCGCGAGTGCCGTGCCGATCGCGACGAGCACGAGACTGTGCAGCGTGCAACGCGAATTCGTGCGATGGAGGGACATGAGCAGGACTCAGCCGGATGGGAGGTGATTGGCCGAACCCGCGCTTCGTGATTGTGGTCACCTTGTAACTCGCCAGGCGAGCACAAAGACATCATCCCATCACGGATCTGCACGAAAAAAGCCCGGATGGAGGGAGAAGCAACGACGCTGAAGTATCCGGGCGGTTTGGTTTTCTAAATCCGTGATGTCATTGTTCTGCTCTGTGGCCGAGTGCTTTCGCGGCCGGCGCGGCGTCGCGTCGAGCGCTACTCCGGAACGCGTGCGAGCATGCGCTCGAATGTGCCATGGATGATCTCATAGCACTCGCAGGAAGCCCTTTGCAGACCGGGTCGGTCGAGCACGCGGATACTGCCTCTCCGGTACCGAATGAACCCCGCGTCCTGCAATGCGCCCGCGGCCACGCTCACGCCGGCGCGGCGCACGCCGAGCATGAAGGCGAGGAACTGTTGTTTGAGCGGCATCACTTTCGGTTGCCCCATTCGATCGTGCGTCATCAGCAACCAGCGCGCGCAGCGCTGCTCGATGCTGTGCAACCGATTACACGCACCATTTTGTGCCAGCTGGGTCATGTACGCTAGCGCAAAACGGTTCAGTAAACGCCTGAGTGACGGCGACGCACCCGTCTCTTGGAGCAAGTGCGAGACGCGCATGCGCATCGCGCTTCCGGGGATTTGCACGAGTGTTTCCCCTTCACTCGCATCTCCATCGAAGTACGCCGGCAGCCCGGCCATGCCCTCGTCGCCGATCGTGCCGACTTCCACGCTCGTGCCATCCGCCATGTGCGCGACGATGGAAATGACGCAGCCCTCGGGGAAGTAAACGTGGGTGAGAAGGTCGCGGCCCTTTGCTAGCACTTCTCCCACCTTCAGTTCAACGCGCTCGAGGTATGGCACGAGCGCGGCGAGATCCGCGTCGGACATGTTGCCCAACAGGCGATTGTGAAGGACGACGGTGGCACCCGTGTACGCGGGTGTGTCCGCCGATTCGGCGAATAGCTCTTCTCTCGACATGGCGTACCGCGCCTCCAGGGCGTGGTAGCGAGGGGCGAACTCACCCAGGTACCGGCAGTGGCCCGCGCGCACAGCTCGCGCGAACACCGTTGTCGAGAGATGGAGTACAGTACGTTAGCGTACTGTGACATTTGTAACTTCGCCTGAGGACCGGCTGAGCGCTACCGGGGCGCCCAATCTCGCTATGGTGTCGAGCAACCGGGTTGCGAAGTCAGCCACCCCAGGGCTCGCTGGAGCACTGTATCTGGCCCCTCCTGGTCGAGAATTACCTCATCCGGCCGCACACGCTCCGAATACCGAGCACCGGTTCGATCGGCCTCGAACACCGTCGCGATGTTCAGCACGGCGCCACCCGGGAGCGCATAGGCGCCGTTGCCGGTGGTAAATCCCGCCGTCGGCCCCCCGAACGATCGCGTGTTCGGCCGACCTCTGAAGGCAATTGCGACGCTTTCCCCGGAGCTCGCGGTGCGTCCGCCGGTGAGCACCGCGATCGGCTGATCGGCCAGGTTCGCCCAGGGCGGAAGACCTCTCACGTATTCATCCGTCGCATCCCAGGGAGCGCGGGCCCCCCACCGCTGGACGGTGTCCCTCGTAACGAATGCGCCGACTGTGCCCTCGCCGAGCAGTGGGCGAAGTCCCGCGAGCATGGGCCACATGTTGCCGCCCCGATTGTTCCGGAGATCTACGACCCAGCCGCATGCCCCGCTATCGCGCAACGCCATGAGCTGGCTGTGCGCGTAGGCGACATAGAGGCGCGAAAGTCTCACGCTCGCGCCGCCGTGTCCCGGGACGGTCAGGTAGCCCGCTCGTTCTCGCGCGATCCAGCGCGACTCGACGTCGTCTTCCTGCGTCGAGTCCTCCGCGACGGTCGTGTCGCTGCGAAGGACGGCCGCGATGCGGCTGCTTGGTGGATAAAACTCGCTGTGATGGTCACCGAGCCGGCGGACAAGACGCTGAATGGCGGGATACGCACCGCCGATCGTCTCCGCGCCCGCGACCAGTCGGTGCAATTCCGGGATGAGCAGGTTCCACGAGATCGTGTCGCGCCACACCGAGTGTGTCCGGGCGATCGCGATCGCTGTGTCGAGCAGTGCGCGCGCGTCGGGGAGCGTCGGCGCATCCGCCGGAGGGAGCTCGATTGGCGTGAGGGCGAGACTGCGCATGCGCACGACCCCCTCGCCCCAGAGCAACAGTCCGAAGGTGATGTGATCCGCCTCCGGTACGACATACAGCTCTGTCGTCCACGGAACCCAGTCGTGGTCGCTGCTGAGCACACGCTCTTTTCCGTTGTCGAGCGCGAGCATGCGGTTGTTCTTGTCGTCCAGGCGCACCCACAGCGACGCCCCGTGCCGAGCGTAGTGCGTGCGAAGCTCGGCGGCGATGCGGATCCGCCGGCCGGCGAATGGCGCGGCGGGAATGCGTGTGGTGGTGGAACCGAAGGTGCCGGGGGCAGCCTCTCGGTAGGTGGTGCGACGAAGGGTGACGGTGCGTCCGCCGTCTGCGGTGTCGGTGACCGCAAATTCCCGCACCGGATGCCCGCCGACCACCCAGGGCGGGCTCGGCGATGGTGCCGACGCGGGCAATTGCGCCTCTGCGGTGTCGCACGTGTACGCAGTGAGGAGACCGACACCGATTCGTCGCGCATTTACCAATAAATATTTATATATCATACAAGCGCCGTCAGAGAGGTGCCGCTAAGAAGCGCTCCACCTCTTCCCACACCAGCTCCGGTCGTTCGGCATAAGCGAAGTGCGCGGCCTTAGGCACTTTAAACAGCCGCGCCTTGGGCAACGATGTCGTCCATTCCTCCACGAGATCCATCGGGATCGCCTCCTGCTCCCCGTGCACGATCAGCGTGGGCGCCGGCACGGATCGCAGCGCCGTTCGGATGTCCCAATCGCCATAGGACCCCATCACCAGTCGATTGGTGACGGTGAGGCCATACCGGATCCCGCGAGGATCCGAGATACATAAATTAGATTTGATAAGTGAAAGGGTTCGATCCGGTTCTGCCAGCCTGGGCCGCATCGCCTCCGCCCAATACGCGCGACATGCGGCGCGCGCATCGAATGTCGTATCGGAGAGCTGCTTGCCCGCGATCGCGAGCCGAGCGGTGGAGGCGCTATCCATCCTTGGCACGATGTTGTCGCGGAAGCGGGCCCAGAATGTCCCTCTCCGTGGAGGGACTGGGCCGAAGAACACCATCCGCTTGACCACCTCCGGGTGGGCGATTGCATACGTCGCCGCGAGGAGTGGGCCGTACGAATGTGCCACGAGCGTCACGCGAGAGAGGTTGAAGTGCCGGCGCACGGCGTCCAGGTCGAGGATCTGCTGTGTTGCGTTGAGCGTCGTGGAATCACGTGGCAGGGTGGATCGGCCAGTGCCTCGCTGATCGTAGAAGATCACGACATGCCGTTTGGTGAGCGGCACGAAGTCGCCGGCGATGCTCTCGAGGTCGACGCCTGGCCCGCCATGGATGGCAATGAGTGTGTCTGACCCAGCGCCCTCCAGCCTATAGAAGAGGTGCGCGGAATCGGGGGCGATGACATAGCCCTCGCGCGCTGGCGCCGACTGCGCATCCGCGAATCCAGCCATCATCGCGAGTGCGCAGACCAAAAGGCGGATATATAAATAAATATTAATGTAATTCATCCGAGTCGCGTTAATACCATTGATTCTATACCCGCGCGAAATACCGCAATCCTGTGCCCATCAACCGATAGCCCGCCTCGACGAACACTTCCGCCCATCGCGACCCCGCCGCACGCTCCCCATCGATCGTCTCCACGATCACATCTCGCCGCCTTGCCGAGCCCTGACGGCGCACCAGCCGCTCCCCCAGCGCCCGC
>JANMAY010000305.1:0-8539 GCA_031360095.1 Gemmatimonadaceae bacterium | reverse complement strand
GATGGGAGAGGATGAGCTCAACGCCGCTGACGAGTAACGCGAAGAACGCAATCGTCGTGAGCCAGTGCGTGACACGAACGAAGCGCGGGTGTCGCGGCGACGCCGCGGGCGAATTATCGATTCCTTCCCCTGCGCGTCGGCGCGTCACTTGATCCGCACTGGCATGGACAGAAGCAACGTCCCATTGCCAGCGGTGAGGACGAACCGAAGGTTCGCCGCCTCGACGGGCGCGAGCTCGAAGTCGTACGTCTCGCCCATTCCCATCTGTTGTCGCGCCGGCCGCAGCGTCGCTTGATCCGGCGGCAAGTCCATTCCGTCCTTTGCTACCGCGCGCCACGGCACGAGCGACGAATCGCGCATCAACTTCGCGATCATCGCCGGCCGATTCGTGTGAATGTTCACGAGACGCAGTCGATACCGATCTCCCGCGCGAAGTTCGAGCGGAGGTGGCGCCAAACTGCCGTTGACCAGAACGCCGGTGGCGTCATCAGCATCGCGCTGCGGTGCGGCGATGAGCAGCACGATGTCGTTCGACGGATTGAATTGCGCGGGTGCGTCGACCACGAGCAGAGCGCCGGACATGCCAGCCTGCTGTTGTCGGACCTCGTCGGCGTGCGGATGATACATGAACGTCCCCGACCGCGGAGGTGTGAACCGCGCGACGAATGAATCACCCGGCCCGATCGCTGGCGCGATGTGTTTGCCGCTGCCCGCGAATCCCGACACACCATCGTAGTAGCTCTCGAGCTCGATGCCATGCCAGTGAACCGAGGTCGCCTCGCGCAGCGCGTTCACGACCGTGATGCTAACGGGCTCGCCTCGTTTGAGAATGATCGTTGGTCCCGGACGGAGCGGGCGCTCGGACGCTGTCGGGATCGCCGGATCCTCGAGCGCGTAGCCGAACGCCGGTTCCTTGTCTGTGCCGCCCGAATCGATGCGCGCAATCAACCGCAACCGTCGACCCGACGGGCTGTTCGCGACGGCAATGGAGCCGTCGCGCCCGCGCACCTCGATGCCCATGACGAGACCGCCCATCATCTCCGCCGCGTGGTTCATCACGTGGGTCATGTGCTCGGGCGGCAGTGCGCTGCCATCGAGCGGTCGGTTGCGAAGGACGTGAAAGTTGTCGTGACAATGGAACATCCAATTGCCGGGACGGGTGGGGAGCCATGTCATCGCAAACGTTCGCCCCGCCGCCATCCGTTCCGTCACCACAAGCCGGGGAGATCCGCGCCGGTCGTAGACACTGTCGGTCGAGCCGTTGCCGCGACTGTCTACGTTGTAGTAGAACCCGTGCAGATGCATCGGGTGCGGAGCGATCGTGGCGTTGATGAGGCGAAATCGAACCGTGTCGCCAACGGCGTACGAGAGGCGCTCGGTGTGGGGCCACGCCTTGCCGTTGATCGTGAATCGCACGACAGCGCTGCTGCCGATGAATCCGGCCGTCGGCGCGTGCTGCCAGAGTGAGATGACAAAGACGCGATCGCGTGTCCCGGTGAACGTGCGCGGATCGATCACGAAGGCGCCGTTCAACTGCGAGTCGATTCCGGAGCGATCGATATTCTGGATGGAGTCCGTGGTTGCCCAGTAGTAGTACGTCCCGGGCGCCCCAGCGCGGAAGCGCACCTCGCGCGTCGCGCGCGCGGCAACCTGAACGACGTCGGAGCTCGCGTCGGCGCCACGCGGTGAAAGCCCGTGCAGGTAGAGTGTGGCGCTCGACAGGGTGTTGCTGACAAACGCGCGAATCTCGGTGCCTTCGACGACGCGAATCAGCGGCCCGGGCGCGGAAGGCTCCTTCCCCACCTCGGCGAACGCACGCACGGTGAGCCCGGGATCCGATTCCCTGTCCGGATGCCACACGCCCTCCCGGACTTCCAGTCTCACCGTCAGTACGCCGCCGCGAGACTTTCCCGCCGCAGACCGATTGTCGTTGATTGCGATGCGGCCGAGCGGCGCCGTTAGCGGGACGTGAAACGATCCAACGACGAAGATCGGGAGCGCGAGAGCGCTGTGGAATGACAGGCGCATCGGCCGAGTATACGGGGCGGGGAGGTGGCGCGTGAGTGTGCTTGCACCGTGGCGCGCGAGAACGACGTGGATCTCGTCGGGTTCGGAAACGCGCCATGCGCATCAGCATATCTGATATGGTCCGCGACACGCATCATTTTGGAGAGTGCTAGCGTATCGTGCCACGCTGCGACTGCCAGCCTTGCTCTGCGAGGATGGCGATGCCCGACTTGAGACTTCACTCCGCGACCGTGGGTCGATTGCTCAGATCTTCCGACTGTCATAGGCCCAATGAAGCAGCGCCTGACGCTGACGCCTGCGACAGTCCAGATCGCGCGCCATGCAGCCCTGTTTGACCTGGGCCACGTGCCGTGCCATCTGGCGCCAGCGGCGAATCTGGCGCTCGTCGTCCAGCGAACGCCGGCCTCTGTAATAGCGGCAGTACCATTGGAACCAGCCGCGCGGATCATCGCGATGAATCCAGCCGTTCTTGCGCCAGACCGACAACGGCTGCGATGCGTTCACTCCGAAGCAGTTGAGCGTGGGATCGCGCCGCTCGGGAGAGAGCTTGGCGCGGCGCCACCAGCTCGCGGGAAACTCGGCGCCGCAGTCGGTCATGTACTTCCCACCGAAGACGCCGAGCGCGAGGAGCTCGGCCGGAGTGAGTTCGGGATCGAAGCCCTCGTCGAAATTCCGCCCCGCCGGTTCGATGAGCTCGTACGTATAGCCTTGCTGCATGCGATCGTTGACTGTGACGCGCGTCGGCTTCATTGGCATAGAGAAAACGCTGATGCTGGGGAGCTTGGGCACAGGAATGGGATGAGCCCTACGGAAAGCATTCGCGGTACGTGGCCTCAGCAGATTAAGCGAATGAAACGAGGTCCGGGCCGGTTTGAAAGTTCAATCGCGATTTGTATTACCCCGCCGGCGATCCGTAAGCCTGAACATTCAGTCGGACGCGAACACGACCGATTGCGATTCGGGTTATATTCGGGTGATGGAAATCGCCGAAAAACTCTCAATTCTCGCCGACGCCGCCAAGTACGATGCATCCTGCGCGAGCAGCGGGGCGAAGGGACGGAAAGCCACGCCAGGAGGGCTCGGATCCACCGAAGGCACGGGCATCTGCCACAGCTACACGCCCGATGGCCGCTGCGTGTCGCTCCTCAAGATTCTCCTCACCAACTACTGCATCTACGATTGCGCGTACTGCATCAACCGCCGGTCGAGCGGCGTGCAGCGGGCACGCTTCACCCCTGAGGAGGTCGTTCGGCTCACCCTCGACTTCTACCGGCGCAACTACATAGAAGGGCTCTTTCTCAGCTCCGGCATCATCCGCGACGCCGACTACACGATGGAGCAGCTCATCGCGGTGGCCAAGTCGCTGCGGACCGAGCACAAGTTTGCCGGATACATCCATCTGAAGACCATTCCGAACGCGGCGCCGGAGTTGCTTCGCGCAGCGGGACTTTGGGCAGACCGGCTGAGCATCAACGTCGAACTCCCGCGCCAGCGCGACCTCGACTCGCTGGCTCCGGAAAAAAACCTCGTGCAGATCGGCCGAGCCATGAACGTCGTGCGCGATGGCATCGTGGAGGCCCGGGAAGATCGCGCAAAGGTCGACCATGCAGGCACGCCAAGAAAGCCGATCGCCTTTGCGCCCGCCGGCCAGGCAACACAGATGATCGTCGGCGCCACATCGGCCACCGATGCAGATCTGCTCCTGACCTCCGCAACACTCTACACCAAGCAGCTCATCAAGCGCGTGTACTACTCGGCGTTCAGTCCCATTCCGGATGCTTCGGCCTTGCTGCCGCCGGCCGCGCCACCGCTGTTGCGCGAACACCGCCTGTATCAGGCGGACTGGTTGATGCGATTCTATGGCTTCGCTGTCCACGAGCTCACCACGCCGGCAACTCCCAATCTCGATCTCGACCTCGATCCCAAGCTCGCGTGGGCGCTGCGCAACCGCGCGGAATTTCCCGTGAACGTGAACAGCGCGCCAAAGGAAGCGCTGCTTCGCATTCCGGGGATCGGCGTGCGAAGCGTCAAGCGCATGATCGCGGCACGCAAGTGGACTCGGCTGCGTCTCGACGATCTCGCGCGCCTGTCCGTCGCACTCTCGCGGGCCATGCCCTTCATCGAGACGGCGGACTACGCGCCCACGCGACTCGGTCCGGATTCGGCATCGCTATCCCAGCATGCGCGATCCACGAGCCAGCTGGACCTCTGGTCTACATCGCTCGTGGCGGCGAGAACAGGCGAGTTGTAATGGCGGGAGTGCAGGAAGACGTCAGGCGCGACTTCGCCCAATGGCGTGCGACGGCGCGAGGAGCGCTGCGCGCGGAGCTTGCGCCCGGGCAAATCACCTGGCGCGAGGATGGTGCGGCAACGCAATTGTTTGGCGCCGATGTCGAGGCATCCGAGGAACGCGGGCAGCCAGTGCCACGACGCTTCATGGCGCTGAGCGCAAGCGTGTCGTGTCATCGCGACGAGTGCCGGTGGGCGCAACTCTATGAGCTGCTCTGGCGACTCACCCATGGCGAGCCGCACCTCCTCGAGGTGGCGACCGATCCCTTGATGTATCGCCTCGTCCGCATGCATCGCGCGGTACGGCGCGCGTCCCACAAGATGAAGGCATTCGTGCGGTTCAGGGCTGTGGACGACGAATACATCGCGTGGTTCGAACCGGCGCATCGTGTCGTCGAGAAAACTGCGCCCTTCTTCGTCGAGCGCTTTCCCTCCATGCGATGGTCCATCCTGACTCCGGACGGTTGTGCGCGATGGGACGGTGCGGCGCTGGCGCTCACTCCGGGCATCGAGCGGCATCAGGCGCCTGCTACCTATGATGCACTGGAGGATCTCTGGCGCACGTATTACGCCGGCACGTTCAATCCCGCTCGCCTCAACCGCGAGGCCATGCGCGCGGAGATGCCGCGTGCCTACTGGAAGAACCTGCCCGAAGCGCAGATCATCGAGTCGCTCGCACGAGAGGCGCCATCGCGCGTGGGCCGGATGATCGCGCAAACGCTCCGCGCGCCGGACCCACTTCCTGACGACCTCGAGGCGCGCGAGTCGGTTTGCATCGCGGCGCCTGTCGTCGATCACGTTGCGTGGGACGGTGAGTACGATCCTGGCTGGCGCGAGGCGAAGCGACGCGCGGAGCTCGTTCCGGATCGGTGGCCCACGGGCCTGCATGTGAGCGGATGCGATGTACTTGCAGGCGTCGCAGGATGGACCGATCCGTCGATTCTCGCTCCAGGCGTCTTCTATCCGCCCACGGCAACCTCGGCCGAGGCGCGATTGCAGCACTATGCGGCGCAGTTGCCGATGGTCGAGGTGGATGCCACGTACTACGCCATGCCGTCGGAAGCCACGTCGCAGCGCTGGGTGGAGCGCACGCCGCCTCATTTCGTATTCAACATCAAGGCGCACTCCCTCATGACAGGGCATCCGACGGACCCGGGACGTTTGCCACAATGGCTCCGTGACGACCTGCCGATTCGCCTGCACAGCGCACACAATGTCTACGCGCATCACTTCTCGCGCTCAGCCCTCGATGAGGTGTGGCGACGATTTCTCTCCGCGCTGGCGCCACTGCATGCCGCTGGCAAGCTGGGCGCGATCATGCTCCAGTTTCCGAAGTGGTTCACGCCGTCGCGCGAAAGTGCCGCGGCGCTCGCGCTCGCACGGGAGCGCCTTGGCGACTGGCCCGCCTCCGTGGAGGTACGAAATCGCGAGTGGCTGTCGGACCGAATCGCACCGCGCCTGTTCGCACTGTTGCGCGACTTGCGCTTGTCCTATGTGTGCGTGGATGCGCCGCAGGGATGGGAGAGCAGCGTACCATCAGTCATGTCCGTTACGAATACCGACCTCGCAATCATCCGCTTTCACGGTCGACGCGCAGACACATGGGAGTCGCGGCACGAGGACGTCACCGAGCGGTTTCGCTACTTGTATTCGCGAGATCAGCTGACCGGCTGGCTCGACACGCTGGCCCGCACAATCGACGAGGCGCGCCGAGTGCACCTCACCTTCAACAACAACAAGTGGAACTACGCTACCACGAATGCCGTCGAGATGAACGCGATAATTGCCAGTGAATACAGCAGGCACCGGCGGGGCGCCAGCCAACTCCCCCGCTAAGCTGCGGGCGAATCGACTATCCCCGTGCTGCACGACGCGCGCGATCCGCCTCCCACTCGATGAACGGGCCATCGAAGTCGACCAGGCGCGTACCCTCGAACGACCACACCCGCGTCGCCACCTCGCGCAGGAATGCACGATCGTGGCTCACCAGCAACACGGTACCATCATACTCGTCCAGCGCATCCTCGAGGACCTCGATGTTCTCGACGTCGAGATGGTTGGTTGGCTCGTCCAGCACCAGCAGGTTGGCGCGCGAAAGCGTGATGAGCGCGAGCGCCATGCGCGCACGCTCACCACCACTGAGCGTCGCGATCTCGCGGAACACCTCGTCGCCACTAAAGCCAAATGCGCCGAGATGGTTCTGCACCTGGCCCCGGTTCCAGAGCGGCCGCTGGTCCTGAATCGCATCTGCCAGCGATTTCCGGAGCGGGAGGTCGGCCATGTCCTGTCGAAACCAGGCAGGCGTGATCGAGCCGCCGATCCTCGCTCGGCCACCCCCCGGCGGCAGATCGCCGAGGAGGGTGGAGATGAACGAGGACTTGCCCGCGCCGTTTGGGCCGACGAGCGCAACAAAATCGTTCCGTCGCAGAACCGCTGTGAAGTCGTCCACGAGCACGCGGCCGGGCACCTCCACACGGAGTTGTTCGATCGCGACCACCTGATCGCCACCGCGTTCCGCGGGCTCGAAGCGGAGGTTCATCGCCGCCGGATCGCCCGGTGGTGGCGCCAGACGCGGCAGTCGCTCGAGCCGTTTGCGCTTGCCCTTCGCCTGGAAGGAGTTGACGCCCGCGATGTTCCGCCGAATGTACTCCTCTTCCTTCTTTACATACGCGCGCTGCTTCTCCAACTCGCGCTCGCGCGTGAGGCGGCGCTCGGCACGCTGCGGTACGAACTGACTGTAGTTCCCCTTGTACGATTCACTTGTGCGCGCTTCGATGTGCAGGATGTTCGTGCAGATCGCGTCCATGAAGGCACGATCGTGCGACACGACGATCACCGTCTCGTCGGCGTCGTTGAGCCACTCCTGAAGCCAGGTCGTTGTGTCGAGGTCCAGGTGGTTGGTAGGTTCGTCGAGCAGCAGCAGGTCGGCGGGCGCGATGAGTTGCGCCGCGAGGCCGACGCGCCCGCGCTCACCGCCGGAGAGTGACGACACGAGACGCGTCTTCGACTCCTCGGCATCGAAGCCGAGTCCCTGAAGCACCGCGTCGACGCGGGCGTGGTAGATGTAGCCGCCGAGGTCGGCGAATCGCTCCTGGTCGTGCCCGAATCGCTCGAGGAACTCGTCCGTGACGCGCTCGCCCAGTTCACCCAGCTCGATCGCCTGTTCGGCAATGCGCTGCTCGAGGGCCATGACATCGCGCCATGCGGCGGCGCCTGCCTGCCAGACCGTGGTGGCGCCCTCGAAGGCGCGGTGCTGGTCGAGCAGGGCGTGCCGGAGTCCCGGCTTGCGCGCAACGTTCCCCACCGTGGGTGGGAGATCCCCGGTGATGACCTTGAAGATCGACGTCTTTCCGGCACCGTTGCGGCCGATGATGCCCCACCGCTCACCCTCTGCCACGGTGAAGGTGATGTTCTTGAAGAGTTCAGTGGCGCCGAACGAGAGGCCGACGTTGGAGACGGAGAGCAGGGTCACGATATTGGCGTGGGGGGAAGGACGCCGGTGGAAAACTAAACAGCAGAGCAATGAGCTTGAGCGTGAGCTTCCGGCTTTGAGCAAACCCAGCTTGAGCTCCAGCTCCAGCTCCAGCTCCAGCTGAAGTTGCTCCGTGCTGGAAGCTCACGCTCACGCTCATGGCTGGCGTTCGAGATCGAGATGGAGCCGGTGCTCAGGATTGGAGTAATCGCTTTCGGAGCCCGACGAGCATCTTGCGAACTTCCACCGTGGCGGCTGTGAGCGTAGCATGCTCGCCCACTGCACGGTGAAGCCCCTGAAACGCTCACGCAACGGGAGGATAGTCAGCGCGAGCGTGAGCGTGTGCCTCCAGCCATGAGCAAATCAGCGCTCGAGCTCGGAGCTCACGCTTGGTGCTCTGGCCTGCTCAATGCTGGAAGCTTCATGCTCACGCTCATCCACTACTTCGCGACGATCCGCTGCAGGTGCAGCCCGGTTGCGTCACGCATACCGAGGTAGACCACGCCGCCCGCACCGAATCCGGCGATCGTCGATCCGGCCGGGACCTGCACGCGATCCACGAGCTTGCCGGCGCGATCGATGACGTCGTAGATCGCCCCCCCGGAGGTCGCCTTGATGGGGATGGTACGCACCCACAGCCGGCCATCCATGTCCGCCCGAATGGAACCCGGCCCGAATACCGGTTTGTAATCGGGCAGCTCCGATGGCGAGACCATGTTGATTGGGGGCATCTGGGCGCCGCCCGCGGGC
>JANMAY010000295.1:0-7309 GCA_031360095.1 Gemmatimonadaceae bacterium | reverse complement strand
GGCAAAGAAGATCGTCGCGCTGGCGATTCAGCGCATTGCCGCAGACACGACCGCTGAAACGACGGTCTCCGCCGTGTCGCTGCCGAACGATGAGATGAAGGGCCGCATCATCGGCCGCGAAGGGCGAAACATCCGCGCCTTCGAGCTCGCAACGGGAGTAGACGTCATCATCGACGACACGCCGGATACGGTCGTCGTCTCCTGCTTCGACCCGATCCGGCGCGAGGTGGCGCGGCTGGCGTTGGAGAAGCTTGTCTCCGACGGACGCATTCATCCCGGCCGGATCGAAGAGGTGGTGAACAAGTCGAAGAAAGAGGTCGACGTGGCCATCATCGAGACGGGCGAGCAGGCGGCATACAACACCGGAGTTCACGGGCTGCACCCGGAGCTCATCAAGCTCATCGGACGCATGAAGTGGCGCACAAGCTATGGCCAGAACATCCTGCATCATTCGCAGGAAGTGGCGCATCTCGCCGGCATCATGGCGGCCGAGCTGGGTCTCGACGTCGCAATGGCGAAGCGTGGATCGCTGCTGCACGACGTGGGGAAAGTGCTCACGCACGAGCACGAGGGGACGCACGTGCAGCTCGGCGTCGAGATGGCGACGAAGTACGGCGAGAATCCGATGATCGTGAACTGCATCGCCGCGCATCACGATGACGTACCGCACGAGAGCGAAGTCTCGGTGCTGGTGCAGGCGGCGGATTCGATTTCCGGCTCGCGGCCCGGCGCGCGGCGCGAGGCATTCGAGACGTACGTCAAGCGGCTGGAAGGACTCGAGCGCATCGCCTCGAGCTACAAGGGGGTCGAGCGCGTATTCGCCATTCAGGCAGGTCGCGAGATTCGCGTGATCGTCATACCGGACGACGTCGATGACGCACGCATGACGACGCTGTCCGAAGAGATCGCTCGGCGTATCGAGGCGGAGCTACAGTATCCGGGACAGATCAAAGTCGTGCTGATCCGGGAAACGCGGGCGGTGGACTTTGCCCGCTGAGGCGGCGACCGCTGGTGCGGTGATCATCGACGGAACCGCGCTCGCGCGGGAGATCCGCCGAGAGGTTGCACTGGACGTCGCTGCCCTCGCGGAGCGCGGCGTGGTACCGGGACTCACCGTCGTGCTGGTGGGAGCCGATCCCGCGAGCGCGACGTATGTGGCGGCCAAGGAGAAGGCGTCGCGCGAGGCGGGGATGGCCGGTGAAACCATCCGCCTTGCCGCAACCACGACACAGGAGCAATTGCTCGCGCTCGTCGAGACGCTGAACCATGATGCGAACGTGCACGGCATTCTCGTCCAGATGCCGCTGCCTGCGCAGATCGATCCGGGGGTCGTCATTCGCCACATCGATCCGCGCAAAGATGTGGATGGATTTCATCCG
Organism: Gemmatimonadaceae bacterium; assembly: GCA_031360095.1. GTDB lineage: Bacteria > Gemmatimonadota > Gemmatimonadetes > Gemmatimonadales > Gemmatimonadaceae > AG11. The sequence continues at coordinate 5,930 of JANMAY010000295.1, read as the reverse complement.
ATGAACGTCGGGAAGCTGCTCATCGGCCACACGGACGGATTTGCGCCGTGCACTCCGGCCGGAGTGCAGTACATGTTGCAGCACAGCGGCGTGGAGACGCGTGGAGCGCATTGCGTGATCGTGGGACGCAGCACCATCGTGGGCAAGCCGCTGGCCGCACTTCTCATGCAGGCGGGCGCCGATGCCGACGCGACGGTCACCGTATGCCACAGTCGTACGCGCGATCTCGCCGCGCACACCGCGCGGGCGGACATCCTCATCGTCGCCGCGGGCCGAGCGCGCATGATCACTGCCGATATGGTGAAGCCGGGTGCCGTCGTGATCGACGTGGGCATGAACCGCATCGCCGACGCATCCCGTCCGAGCGGAAGCCGACTCGTCGGCGACGTCGACTTCGAGGGCGTGCGACAGGTCGCCTCGCGCATCACGCCCGTTCCCGGCGGAGTGGGGCCGATGACCATCGCCATGCTGTTGCGCAACACGGTGCACGCCGCGCAGCGAACGCTCGCGTCATGAAACGCCGAGGGCCGATGGACTCTAGCGCGGACGACGCTCCCTCGCTCTTCGAGTCGCCGAGTGTGCAGCGGGATGCACTTCTCGACGAGGTAGGAGAAACATTCCCGGGGGCATCGCCGCGCTCGGCGATTGCCGTCTCGACACTCACCGAGACGGCGAAGGACATCCTCGAGGGCGCGTTCATGCCGCTGTGGGTGCGCGGCGAGGTCAGCGACTTCAAGATGCATCGCAACGGCCACTGGTATTTCAGTTTGCGCGACCTGAGCTCGCAACTGCGGTGCGTGGTGTGGTCCCGTGACCAGCTGCGCATGCCCGCCGCGCCGGACGACGGAATGATGATCAACGCGTTGGGCCAGCTCGGTGTGTATGCGGCGCGCGGCGAAATGCAGCTCACCGTCAAGCGACTCGAGGCGGAAGGCGATGGCCTGTGGCGGAAGGCGCTCGAGGCGACGCGCGCCAAGCTCGAGGCCGATGGACTGCTGGCGGCGAATCGCAAACGCGCATTGCCGCGGCATCCTCGGCGCATCGCGATGATCACGAGCGCGAGTGGGGCGGCGGTGCGCGACGTCATTTCGGTGCTGCGCCGACGCGCACCAGGGGTCGAGCTGATCGTCGTGCACGCGGCGGTGCAGGGAGAGAGCGCGCCGCGCGAGCTCTGCGCGGCGCTGCGGCGTGTCGCGCGGTGGGGCGGTGCGGAACTCGTCATCATCGGTCGCGGCGGCGGCTCGCGCGAAGAGCTGTGGGCCTTCAACGACGAGCGCGTCGCGCGCGCCGTCGCCGCGTGTCCCATTCCGACCATCTCGGCAGTCGGCCACGAAATCGACGTCTCGCTGTGCGATCTCGTGGCGGATCTCCGCGCCGCGACGCCATCGGCGGCCGCGGAAGCAGCCGTCGTCTCGATCGAGCAAACGGCCATTTCCCTCGCCGGGCTGCGCCGCCGACTCGCGCAGTCGATTGGCGCGCGCATTACGGAGCCGCGCACTCGGGTTCTTCGCGCGACCCGTGCGCTTGCGACGGCGACGTCGGCGCACGTCGCGCTCCGCCAGCAGCGTCTCGGCGCGCTCTCGGGCCGGCTCGACGCGCTCAGCCCGCTCGCCACGTTGCAGCGCGGGTATGCGGTGGCGCGGGATGCGGCGGGGCACGGTCTGGCCTCGAGCACGCAATTCGAGCCGGGCGCTCCGTTCACGCTGCGCGTGCGCGACGGTGAGGTGGATGCCGTCACCCACGCGGTCCGCCCGTTCGCGCGGGGCAGCTGATGAGCAGCGCATGAGCGTAGAGCAAAAGCTGGAGCGGCTCGAAGCCATCGTCGGGGAGCTCGAAGAGGAGCAGCTCGATCTGGCGTCGGCGTTGCGGCTGTTCGAGGAAGGGGTTGCGTGCCTTCGTGATGCCGCGGCAACGCTCACCGAGGCGGAGGCGCGTGTCAAACGACTGACCGAGCTCGCCGATGGATCGTTCGTCGTCGAGGAGATGGACGACGATGTCTGATGTGGTCGTCCAGCGTCCGCCGGACACCGCGGTTGCGCAGCGCGCGGCGATCGATCATGCGCTCGCCAGCTTCTGCGACCGATATCTCGCAGCGCTCTCGCCGAGTGTGGCAGACGCCATTCGCTACAGCGTCTTGGGCGAAGGGAAGCGCATGCGCGGCGTGCTGTTTCTCAGCGCGTTTCACGCGGCGGGTGGCGTCGGCGACGGCGCTCCGCTCGCGGCGGCGATCGAGATCGTGCACGCGTACTCGCTCGTGCACGACGACCTGCCGTGCATGGACGACGACGACGTCCGGCGAGGGCGGCCGACAACGCATCGCGTCTTCGGCGTGGCCACCGCAACGGCGGCGGGGCTCGCAATGGTTCCCTTTGCCGCGCGCTGTGCCGCTGACGCGGCGCGTCGCTTGGGCCTTGGCGAGCCGGTGGTGGGCATGATCGTGAGGGAGCTGATGCGCGCGTCGGGGGCAAGCGGCATGATCGGCGGACAGTTGCTGGATCTGGAGGGCGAGGGACGTCCGCTCTCCCTCGAGGAGCTCGAGCGAATGCACCGGGCAAAGACGGGCGCGCTCATCACGGCCGCCGCGACGCTCGGCGGATATGCGGCAAGCGCGAGTCCGGCGCGGATCGAGGCGCTTGCTCGCTACGGTGCGGCCGTGGGGCTCGCGTTCCAGATCGCCGATGACGTGCTCGATCTCACGGCGACCACGGACCAGCTCGGGAAAACGGCGGGCCGCGACGTCGCCCTCCGCAAGAGCACGTATCCGGCGCTCCTCGGCATCGACGGCGCCAAGCAGCGCGCCGCAGCGTTGATCGACGAGGGGTGCCGCTCGCTCCACGCGGTGGGGCTCGAGACGCCCGAACTGGTGCACGTCGCGCGCTTCTCCATTGAGCGCACCTCTTAGATTTCACCGGCACCCATGACCATTCTCGACCGTATCGATTCGCCCGCCGACCTCCGGCCACTCACGCGTGACGAGCTGCACCAGCTCGCCGACGACGTGCGCCACCGCATGGTCGACGTGTGCTCCCGCACCGGTGGTCACATCGGCGCCGGTCTTGGCGTCGTCGAGCTCACGATCGCGCTCCACTACGCGTTTCGCACGCCGCACGATCTGCTCGTGTGGGACGTCGGACATCAGGCCTATCCGCACAAGCTGTTGACGGGCCGGAACGAGCGCATGGAGACGCTGCGTCAGGAGGACGGAATCTCCGGATTCCTCAAACGCACCGAGAGCGAATACGACACGTTCGGCGCAGGACACGCGGGCACGGCGATCTCCGCCGCGCACGGAATGGCGGCGGCACGCGACATCCTCGGCATTGAGGATCAGAAGGTGGTCGCCATTCTCGGCGACGGTGCGCTGACCTGCGGGCTCGCGTACGAAGGGCTCAACAACGCGGGACACTCCGATCGCGACTTCATCGTCGTGCTCAACGACAATGAAATGTCCATCGCACCGAACGTTGGCGCGATGCACAAGTATCTCACGTCGATTCAGCGGAATCCGCTCTACAACCGCGTGCGCTCGAAGCTTGGCGAGATCGCCGACATGGCTGGTCCGCTGGGCATCATCGTGCGCCGGTGGGAGGAGAGCATCAAGACGTTCCTCACGCCAGGCGTGTTGTTCGAGGAGCTCGGCTTTCGGTACTTCGGGCCGATCGACGGTCACGACCTGAATGCGCTGATCGATACGTTCGTCGCCGTGCGCGAGATGGGCGGGCAGCGGCTCGTACACGTCATTACGCAGAAGGGAAAAGGATTTCCCGCCGGCGAGCATGCGGCCGGCGAAAAGTGGCACGCGCTGCCCCCAGGACACGATCCGGCAACGGGAAAGCAGCTTCAGGCGTCGACCGCGCACCCCGCGTACACCGCCGCGTTCGGAAAGGGGCTCGCCCAGCTGGGTGCAGAAAATCGAAAGGTCGTAACGATTACGGCGGCCATGCCGGGCGGTACCGGAGTGGCGGCATTTGCGAAGGCGCACCCGTCGCGCTTCTTCGACGTCGGCATCGCCGAGGGGCACGCGGTCACCTTCGCGGCGGGCATGGCCGCGCGCGGTCTGCGACCCATCTGCGCCATCTACTCCACGTTCCTGCAGCGCGGCTACGACAACATCATCCACGACTGCGCGATTCAATCGCTGCCCGTGGTCTTCGCGATGGACCGGGCCGGACTCGTTGGTGAAGATGGCGAGACTCACGCGGGGCTGTATGACATCGCGTACATGCTCGCCGTGCCGAACATGACGGTGACCGCGCCCAAAGACGGACGGGAGCTGCTCGCCCTCCTGCGCGCTGGCGTCGAGCACGAGAGCGGTCCGTTCTGTCTGCGCTATCCACGCGACGTCGTCCCCGCGCCCGTGCCGGACATCTCCGAGATCGCGCCCACGCCGCACGCGACCTGGGAAGTTCTGCGGCAGGGGACGGACGTTGCCGTGCTCGCGGTCGGAACGATGGTCGCGTATGCTGTCGCCGCCGCGGAGACGCTCGCGGGTGAGGGGCTCGACATCACGGTCGTGAATTGTCGGTACCTCAAGCCGTACGACGAGGTGACGCTCGCGGCAATTGTCGCGCAGCATCGGCTGGTCCTCGTGGTCGAGGAAGGGACGGTCATCAACGGGTTTGGCGCGTACATCACGACGGTCATCGAGCGGCACGATCCGGCCGTACGCGTTCACACCCATGGCGTGCCCGATCGCATCATCTATGCGGCGCCGCGCGCAAAGCAACTCGCCGCGCTCGGGTTGGACGCTCCGGGAATTGCGGCATGCGTGCGCGCGCTGCACGAGACCGAGGCGCTGGCCGGGTGATACGCCTCGGCGTCGTCGGTCATCTCGGGTACGACGGCTTGACCGACGTGCTTGCGACGTTGCGGCGCCTCGCGCCGTCCCTCGGCCTGTCGCTCTCGTACGAGCCAACGATTCTCGAGGTCGCGGGCGACGGGGCGGAAACCATCGACGAGGCCGGCGTGGATGCGATGCTCACGCTTGGCGGCGATGGCACCCTGTTGCGCGCCGCGCGCATTGTCCGCGCGCATCCCGTCCCCATCCTCGGCATCAATTTGGGACGGCTTGGCTTTCTCACCTGTTGCCCCGCCGAGTCGTTGGAAATTGCGCTGAGACGATTCGCCGCCGGCGACTATGTCGTCGAGCCACGCATGACGCTCGATGCGCGCGTGCGCGACAAGGACAATGTCGATCGCGCCTGGTTCCGTGCGCTCAATGACGTCGTGCTGCACAAGGGCGGGTTTGCGCGCGTGGTGACGCTGTGGGTGCAGGCCAACGGGGAAACGGTCGCGCACTACTCCGCCGACGGCATCGTGCTCGCCACGCCCACAGGGTCCACGGCGTACAACCTGTCGGCGGGAGGGCCCGTCGTATTCCCGACGCTCGAGACGATTCTCGTCACGCCGGTCAGTGCCCACACACTCGCGCTCCGCCCGCTCGTACTTCCGCCATCGGCCGAGATCACCGTGCGGGTAGAAGATGGTCCCGACGAGCTTTTGGTGACGGTGGACGGACAGGTCGGTGCCACCTTTGCGGCTGGAGAGACCCTCGTCGTGTGTCGCTCGACCGAACCGGTGCCGATCGTGCGCTTCCCCGAATACAGCTTCTTCGCGACCATGCGTGAAAAGCTCCACTGGGGAGGGCTGCTCGAGCGCGACGAAAAAACGCGATGCTGACCGAGCTGCGCATCAAGAACTTTGCGATCATCGAGTCGCTGAGTCTGCCGCTCGCCAAGGGATTCAACGTTCTGTCCGGCGAAACGGGCGCGGGCAAATCGATCATCGTAGGAGCGCTCGGCCTGCTCCTGGGCGATCGGACGAGCGCGGACCTCATTCGAACCGGTGCCGAGCGCGCGAGTGTCGAAGGGGTGTTCGACGTCAGCGATCGCCCGGAAATCGCCCAGCTGCTCGATGAGCGCGGCATCGAT
>JANMAY010000278.1:0-5548 GCA_031360095.1 Gemmatimonadaceae bacterium | reverse complement strand
CTGCCGGCTTTCCGGCCGCAGATGTGGAGGTGGTGGGCCCGGTGGGCTCGAAGAACCACAACCTGATTGTTCGCTATCGCGGCACGGGCGCGCGAAAGCCGGTGGTGTTGCTCGCCCATCTCGACGTGGTGGAAGCGCGGCGCGAAGACTGGACATACGACCCACAGGTCTTCACCGAGAAGGACGGCTACTTTTACGGACGTGGTACGCAGGACATCAAGGACGGGGCGGCCACGCTCGTTGCGGCGCTGCTCCGCATGAAGCAGGAGAACGTCCGGCCGGACCGTGATCTCATCCTCGCGCTCACCGCCGGCGAGGAGAATGGTGGCTATGACGAGTACAACGGGGTTGTCTGGCTCCTCGCCAATCGCCCGGAGTTCAAGGCCGCGGCATGGGTCTTCAATGTCGACGCTGGCGATCCATCGCTGAAGGATGGGAAGGTGCACGCCCGGATGGTGCAGGTGGCTGAAAAGGTCTCGATGAACCTTCGGCTCGAGGTGACCAACCCCGGCGGGCACAGCTCGCAGCCGGTGCCCGAGAACGCCATCGTTCGGCTGTCGGCCGCTGTCGCGCGCCTCGGTGCTTTCCGGTTTCCCGTGCACACGGACGAACTCACGCGTGCGTTCTTTGCTCGGAGTGCCGCGTTCGAGTCGGGCCAGACGGCCGCCGACATGCGTGCCGTTTCTCGAAAGTCGCCGGATCGCGCCGCTGCCCAGCGCCTGTCCAGTGCACCGTTGTACAATGCGGTACTGCGAACGACCTGCGTGACAACCACGTTCGAGGGTGGGCATGCGGCGAACGCGCTCCCACAACGCGCCCGCGCCAACGTGAACTGCCGGATGTTGCCATTCGAATCCGCCGATTCCGTGGAGGCCACGATTCACCGCGTCGTTGCAGACCGTCTCGTCACGGTGACGCGTGCGCACGAACCGCTGGTGAGTCCGCCGTCGCCGCTCACGGGTGAGTTCGCGAGCGCGGTGGAGGCCGTGACGGCGGCGATGTGGCCCGGCGTTCCAGTCATTCCGTACATGGAGCCCGGTGGCACGGACGGAAAGTTCTTCCGCAACGCGGGCGTGCCGTCATACGGCGCGTCGGGTGTGGGCCTCGACCCGAACGACATCCGCGCCCATGGCAAGGACGAGCGAGTGCTGATCTCCGCGTTCGACGAGGGCGCCGAGCACACGTACCGACTGATTCGCGAGTTCAGTTCGGGCACGCGGAGACCATAGCGCTCTCCACCGAAGCTGATTTCCGCGTTGCCGTTGGCGTCGATGACGTGGGCCCGTGGTGTAGCGCTGGGGCCTAGCGCCAGGGGCCTGGGCGGGGCACGTTTTCCCGCCCGCACGACGCACGCTGGCGATCGTCCTTCCCCCTCGAGCTCGAATCATGCTGCGACGCTTGACCACACAGGGAGCGCGAGCACGCGCAGCGCTCGCCACTAACGTGGCCCTGCTGGGCGTCGCGTGCTCCGACAGCTCGCCGTCCACGCTCTCGCCGAGGCCGCTGTAACGAGTTACCTGCTCATCCCGGACATGGGTCAGCGATGAGCGATGTCCTCGCGCGCCTGACCGCTTCCCTGGCCGATCGCTACCGCGTCGAGCGCGAGCTCGGCGCGGGCGGCATGGCGACGGTGTACCTCGCGCACGATGTCCGGCACGATCGTGACGTCGCCATCAAGGTGCTCCATCCCGACCTGGGTGCAGCGCTCGGTGGTGAGCGATTCCTGACCGAGATCCGCACCACCGCGCGACTGCAGCATCCGCACATCCTGCCCCTGCTCGACTCGGGTGAGGCCGACGGCCTGCTGTTCTACGTGATGCCGTTGGTGACCGGCGAGACGCTGCGAGCGCGCTTGGAGCGCGAGCGCCAGCTGCCGATCGCTGACGCGTTGCGCATCGCGCGCGAAGTCGCCAGCGCGCTCGATTACGCGCACCGCCACGGCGTGATTCACCGGGATATCAAGCCCGAGAACATCCTCCTGCACGATGGCTCCGCGCTCGTCGCCGATTTCGGCATCGCGCTCGCGGTGCAGCAGGCTGGCGGGCAGCGCATGACGCAAACCGGGCTCTCGCTCGGCACACCGCAGTACATGAGCCCCGAACAGGCCATGGGCGAACGCACCATCGATGCGCGCAGCGACATCTACGCGCTGGGTGCGGTGACGTACGAGATGCTGGCCGGCGACGCGCCCTTCACCGGCAGCAGTGTGCAGGCGATCATCGCGAAGGTGCTGAACAGCGAGCCCGAGCGGCTCTCCCTCCTGCGAAAGACCGTGCCGCCGCACGTAGAGCAGGCGCTGCGCACGGCGCTGGCGAAGCTGCCCGCCGATCGCTTCGAGAACGCCAAGGCGTTCGCGGATGCGCTGGCGCTCACGTCGTACACGAACGCGGGAGATGCGGCGCAGCAACTCACCGAAACGGGCGCGCCGCGCGTGCTGACGCGGCCGTTCCTCGCCATGTCGGGGTTTGCAGCGCTCCTGCTGGCGGTGACGGGGTGGGCGCTCGTCACGCGGGCGACCACTCGCACGGCCCCCGTCACGCGCGTTGGCATGGAGTTGCCGGACAGCCTGGTGCTCGTCGAACCCGACGTGGCACCGCGCCTGGCCATCTCGCACGATGGCACGCGAGTGGTCTTCGCCGGACGGGTCAGCACCACGTCGCCGACGCAATTGTGGCTGCGCGAGCGCGACCAATTGAAACCGCGGCCGCTGTCCGGGACCGACGGAGCCAGTGCACCGTTCTTCTCACCTGATGGGACGCGCATCGGCTTCTACGTCGGCAACACGATCAAGGTCGTCAGTATCGGCGGCGGACCCCCGCAGATACTGGCGGACTCCGGTCTCGATTCCTTTGCCGACGTGGCGGCGTGGGGGCCCGACGACGCCATTTACGCGAGCAGCCAAAAGGGACTGCTGCGAATTCCCGTCGACGGAGGCACGCGCACTCGCGTGTCGACCGCCGACTACAGCGTCGTCGAGGCGGGACACCGGCTCCCCGATCCGCTCCCCAACGGCCGCGGCGTCCTGTTCACGATCATCCGCAATCCTGATCGCCGCACGAATCGGTACGACGTCGCCGTCCTGGACCTGAAAACTGGTAAACACCGTATTCTCGTACACGGCGTGATGGGACGCTACGCACGCGCAGGGTACCTGATGTTCGTGCGCGCCGATGGTTCAGTGCTGGCCGCACCATTCGACGAGGACAAGCTCGAGCTCACCGGTCCGCCGGTGCACCTGCTCGACGGCGTATTCGTCTCGACCTTCGGTGCTGCCGATGTGGCCTTTGATAGCCTGGGGACCCTGCTCTATGTGCGCGGGCGCGCTGCGATGGCCCCTGAACTCATCTGGATGGATCGCACAGGTCGCCCGACGCTCATCCCGTCCACGTGGCCAGCGACGGACGTCGATGGGTTGTCAATCTCCCCTGATGGGCGCCGCGTAGCCGTAGGCGTCGTGACGCCGACCGGGTCCGACATCTGGATCAAGCAACTCGACGGAGGGGCGCAGTCGCGTCTCACCAACGACGAAGCGGGAAGCAATGGATCACCGGCCTGGTCACCCGATGGCCGGCGTGTCATCTACACAGGCGACGTCAAGGGGCATCGCATTGCCCAGGCCAAACGCGCGGATGGCAACGGTGCGAGCGAAGCCCTCATCAACGAGTCGCGGTCCATCTTCGAGGCATTCATCACTCCCGACAGCACGTGGACCATCTACCGCACGACCTATTACGAGCGCGGGCACGCGGACATCATGGGCAGGCGAAGGGGCGACTCGGTGTTTACGCCGTTGATCGCCACCGAGGCCGATGAACGGCATCCCACGCTGTCGCCCAACGGTCGATGGCTCGCGTATCGATCGACTGAGAGTGGAAAGGACGAAATCTATGTGCGACCATTTCCCAATGTCGGCGATGACAAGATTCCCGTGTCCACCGCCGGTGGAAGCGAACCGGCGTGGTCGCACCGCGGGACGGAGCTGTTCTACGTGAACGGCGCGGGCGCCCTGGTGTCGGCGAGCGTGGAAACGCGGGGCCCCTTCGCCGTACTGGCGCAGCGCGTGCTCTTCGCCATTCCGGTGGACGTCCGACGGCAGAATGCGAACCGGATGTACGACGTCGCCCCCGACGACGCGCGTTTCATCATGGTGCGCGCCGTCGAGCGTGATCGATCGGTGCCGGACCGCCTGGTGCTCGTCACCAACTGGTTCGACGAGGTCAGGGCGAAGATGGCGGCGAAGCGGTGAGCCCGCCGCTCGACGACGAAGCTCGACGGCTTAGCGATTCACCGCCGCAGCCGCTCCGGCAGTCCGATGCGCGTCAGCAGCGCCTGATAGCGGGGTTCGCCGCGAAAGGGATACAGCGGGGGCATCGCATTCAGGACCTGCAGCAGGTCGGGGTCGCGTGCATCGACGGCATGGCCCAGCATCGCGTAGGCACTGTCCTTCAGTCCGGTGAGGAACAGCAGGCCGCCGCGCTGCGCAAGTCGCGGATCGCCGTCCAGAGCGGCGAGGGCACGCCGAACCCCGGCAGTGTCCCCACGCCGCGATGCGAGGAGCCCCTCATCGAAGCGGCGGACCCAGTAATCGCCTCCGGCTACCTCCACCGCACGACGGTGCGCCGAGTCGGCGGCAGCATGCTTGTCCAGATGGCCAAGAACGAGCGAGAGAATATCGAACGTCTCGTAGAACGTGCTATCGAGCTCGGTCCCCTTGCGCGCCGACGCGAGCGCCTCAGTGAGCTTTCCATGCGACCAGAGCCCCCAGGCGAGATCGCTCCGCCATTGCGCAGTAGTGGGCTCCTGCTCCACCAGTTGCCGGCCACGCCGCAGCATGCGGTCGAAGTCACCCATCTCCCACAGCGCCCAACCCAACATGCCCACACCGAGTGAGGAGCTGCGCCGCGACTCAGCCGCGTCGAAGTCGGAATAGGCGCCGGAGAAGTCCCACCGGTCGTGCAGGCGAACGACGCCGCGCGCGAAGTAAGCGTCGCCAAGTTCCGCGTCGAGCGCGATCGCCCGGTTCGCGGCACGCATCGCCATCGCAGAGGCCGAGTCGCGCGGCGCGGTTTGGTAGATGAGTGCGTAGGTGTTCGTGATGGCGAGAGCCGCCCACGCCGGCGCATAGGTGGAGTCGATGTCGAGCGACCGGCGAAGGTACACCAGACTGCGCCGGAAACCGTCGGCGGTGCGCAGGGCCGCCGCCTCCTGTCCCAGCAGATACTGCGTGTAGGCTCGCGGGTTCACCTGGCGCGCGGCAGACAAGCGCTGCGCCTGCTTCGGAGTGAGCCCAGCGCGAATGCCGCGCGCGATCTCGGCTGCCACCTCGCGCTGCAGCGTCATGACGTCGGCGGCGGAACGCTCGAAGGTGCGTGACCAGAGCGTTTCGTCGTTCCGCGCGTCGATGAGTTCCGCCGAGAGCGTCACGACGTCGCCCGTGCGGATCACGGCTCCGGACACGATGGCGTCGACGCCGAGCTGTCGCGCGATTTCTTTGATCGGCTGTCTGGAGTTCCGGTACGGCGCCACGGCGCGATACCCGAGGACTCGC
>JANMAY010000262.1:0-2358 GCA_031360095.1 Gemmatimonadaceae bacterium | reverse complement strand
GGCCGTACGCCGCGCGGCGTCGTTCACCTGTGGGCGCTCGATAGCGAGCGCCAGGAATCCGTCTCGCCCGACCACCTGCTCGAGACGCAGCGCCTCGGCGTGTTGAGCGCACTCGCTGTGGTGCAGGGCATCATCGCGCGCGGGGGTTTGCCGCCGGAACTGTGGCTCGCGACTGCAGGTGCGCAGCCTGTCCCCGGCGACGCGACGGCATTGTCCATGACGCAGACGCCGCTGTGGGGATTCGGGCGCGTGGTGACCAAGGAGCACGCCAACCTGCGCACGCGTCTCATCGATCTCGGAGCGACGCACACCGCGGCCGAGATGGACGCGCTCGCGCGCGAAGTGCTCGCGGGCGAGTGGGAGGACGAGCTCGCCCTTCGCGGCGATGCGCGGCTCGTGCGTCGTCTCCACCGCTATCGTGTTGACGACGGCGCGAACGGTGAGCGTCGTGCGCCGCTCGCTGGGGAGGGATATCGCGCCGAGGTCGGCACGCCCGGCGCGCTGGAGTCCGTCGAACTTCGCACGCTGGAGCGCCGCGCACCGGCGGCGGGTGAGGTGGAGGTCGCGATACGCGCGGCGGGAATGAACTTCCGCGACGTCATGATCGCGCTCGGCCTCTATCCCACGATCGCGGGCGAGGCGTCGTTCAGCGGCGGCCTGCTGGGACTCGACTGCTCAGGCACCATCTCGGCGTGCGGCCCCGGCGTGACGGAGCTGTCCGTTGGCGACGAGGTCGTGGGTATCGGGCCCGGCACTTTCGGCGCATACGTCACGACGCCGGCCGCGGTCATCGCGCGTCGCCCCGCATCGTTGAGTGTCACGCAGGGGGCCGCCGCCTCGGGCGTGTTCGTGACGGCGTACTATGCCCTCGTGCATCTCGCCCGTCTGCGGAAGGGCGAGCGCGTGCTCATCCACTCGGCGACGGGTGGCGTGGGTCTCGCGGCGATTCAGATCGCGCGCGACGTCGGCGCGGAAGTCTTCGCCACGGCGGGCAGTGCGGACAAGCGTGCGTATCTCGCGTCGCTCGGCATCGAGCACGTGATGGATTCGCGCAGCCTGCGCTTTGCCGACGAAATCATGAAGCGCACGAGCGGAATCGGGATTGATGTGGTCCTCAACTCGCTCGCCGGGGAGGCGATCGCCCGCGGCATCGGCGTGCTGCGCGACGGCGGCCGCTTCGTGGAGATCGGCAAACGCGACATCTACCAGGACAGCCGCATTGGCTTGCTCGCGTTCCGCAAGAACCTCTCGTTCTTCGGCGTGGACGTCGATCGCCTCACGTACGACCGCGTGGACGTCGCCGGCGAGATGTTGCACGAGGTGATGGCGCGCTTCGAGAGCGGCGCCTACACACCGTTGCCCGAGCGCGTGTTCGGCGTGTCGAAGCTCGAGGATGCGATGCGCTTCATGGGCCAAGCGAAGCACATCGGGAAGGTCGTGCTCTCGATGGACGATCCGGATGTCGTCGTCGCGCCGTCGCGGAGCACGCGGCCGCTCTTCCGCGGCGATGCGACCTATCTCATCACCGGCGGCTTCGGCGGCTTCGGTCTCGCGACGGCGGAGTGGATGGTCCGCGAGGGCGCGCGGAATCTCGCGCTCAGCGGACGCTCCGGCCCATCGGCCGAGGTCGCGTCACGCCTCGAGGCGTTGCGCGCACGAGGCGTGCGCGTGGAAGTGGTGAGCGCCGACGTCAGCCGCGCTGATGACGTCCGCCGCATGCTCCTCACTGTACGCGCAACCATGCCGCCGCTCCGCGGCATCGCGCACGCGGCCATGGTGCTGGACGACGCGCCACTGATCGAGTTGAACCGCGAGCGCATGGAGCGCGTGATGGCGCCGAAGATGTCCGGCGCTTGGCACCTCCATCGCGAGACGCTGGACGACGAGCTCGACTGCTTCCTCCTGTTCTCGTCGATCACGGCGACGTTCGGCAATCCGCTCCAGGCCAACTACGCCGCCGCGAACACGTACCTCGACGCGCTCGCGCACGCGCGCCGCGCGCTCGGCATGGCGGCGCTGTCGATCAACTGGGGCGCGCTCTCGAAGATCGGTTACGTGTCACGTCATCGCGAAGTCGCGGACTACCTCGAGTGGCTCGGCTGGCACGCATTCTCGCCGGCGCAGGCATTCGAGGTCATTGGCACGCTGCTGCGGCGCGACGCGACGCACGTCATGGCGGCACGTGTGGATTGGGCGCGCTGGGCCGAGTCGTCGCCGGCGGCGGTCGCGTCGGCGATGCTGCGACACTTCGCGCCCGCGCCTGGGCGCGCCGCCGCAGTGGGTGACAGCGATTCGCCGCGCGCCGCGATGCTGGCCGTGGATGCGCTGGCGCGTCGCGGTCTCGTGATCGGGTACCTG
>JANMAY010000256.1:0-22346 GCA_031360095.1 Gemmatimonadaceae bacterium | reverse complement strand
CGGATCCGGTCGCGATGATGACGTGCTTTCCCTGGTACATCGACGTTGCGCCTTCACTGCCGACTACCTCCACGATGTTGCCGGCCTTCAGCGTTCCGCGGCCTTTCGCCCACGTGATCTTATTCTTGCGGAACAGGAACTCGATGCCCTTGGTGTTCTGCCCAACAACGTCGTTTTTGCGCTTCAGCATCTGCGCAAGATCGAGCCGGAGCCCGTCCACGCCGATGCCATGCTCAGTTGCATGGTCCCGCATGAACTCGAAATGCTCGCTCGAGTTCAGCAGTGCCTTGGAGGGAATGCAGCCGATGTTGACGCAGGTGCCACCGAGTGTCTTGTCCATCTCGACGCACACGGTGGACAGCCCGAGTTGTGCGGCGCGGATGGCGGCGACGTAACCACCGGGGCCTCCGCCGAGGATGACGACATCGGCGGCGATAGGAGATTCAGCCATCATTTCTGAAAGACGAGGGTGGGGACACCACCGAAGGTGAGTGTGCGCTTCCCATCCCACGAGCCGCTGCGAGTGTCACCCGCGGCGCTGGTGAGCGTGACACCGCCGCCGCTCTCGACATATCTACCGGTGGTCGAGTCCACGCGCGTGGCAACCTTCCCATCGTCTGTGACTCGGGTGGAGAGCGAAAACCGGTAGCTCAGATCGGTGCCGAGTGTCAGTGTCGACGGCGATACGAGCTCCACCTTGAGCGCAGGATCGTTGAACGTGGTGAACGGGAGATTCTTCCCATCGGCAGTGAGGAGCGCATACGAGCCCGCGACCGTCCCAGCGGGTCCCGTGGACTCGCCTCCGCAGGCGAGCGTGGCGACGACCAACAGCGCGCACAGCAGGCGCACATTGCGCAACTGGATCATCTGATTTTCGGGAGCGGTATGGATAGCATGGGAGCTTCGCTGGCATCTGGCGTCAAGCTAAATGTAGAGGGTGGCAGTGCGGACTTGATCGGGGAATCCCATCACACCACGCGACTGCTTGACAGTGCCGAAGCGTTGTATACAATGATGTGAACAAGAATTCCCGCCCGCTGTACCGGTTGAATCCGGGGTGACGCCACACGGAGGTATGGAGATGTCGACTGCCGCGAGTGCTCCGATCGTCGAGCCGGAGTCCTCCGCGCCGCCCGTGCGGCAACGCGTTGACTCCATCGACCTGCTTCGCGGATTCGTCATGGTGGTGATGATGCTGGACCACACGCGTGATTTCTGGCATTCCGCTGCCTTCCAGTTCGATCCCACAGATCTCACGAAGACATACGGTGCGCTGTTCTTCACGCGCTGGATCACGCACTTCTGCGCCCCCACGTTCTTCTTCCTCGCTGGAACGGGCGCGTATCTTCGGCGCGCGAAGGGCGTCACGGCGCGCGAGTTGTCGCACTTCCTGTGGACGCGCGGGCTGTGGCTCATCGTCCTCGAAATCACCGTCTTCAAGCTCGCCATGACGTTCACCCTCGATCCTGGTTTCACGCTCCTGCTGACGATCTGGGCCCTTGGTTGGTCGATGATCGCCCTCTCGCTCCTCGTGTATCTGCCCGTCAGCGTGATCGGCGCGTTTGGTGTCGCGATGATCGTGCTGCACAATCTGTTCGACACGCTGGTCGTGGCACCCTGGTCGCCCGGCAAACTTGCGCCGAGCGTGATGGAGAAGTTGGCAATCGTGCTGCATCAGCCCGCGATTTTCCCGATCGGACATTCGCCCAAATTCATCGTGTTCTCGGGCTATCCGCTGATCCCGTGGATCGGCGTGATGGCCGCGGGCTACGCCTTTGGACGGCTCTACACGATGGACGCTCCAACGCGACGGCGAGTGCTCGTCAGATTGGGGAGCGGCGTGATACTGCTCTTCGTCGCGCTCCGAGCGGCCAACGTCTACGGCGACGCGTCGAGGTGGTCGACACAGAAGACCACAGCGTTGACGCTGATGTCGTTTCTCAATACTTCGAAGTATCCGCCGTCGCTGCTCTACCTCTGCATGACGCTGGGACCGGCGATCCTCGCGCTCGCGTTGCTCGAGCGCAACCGGCGGGGGTCACTTGGCCGCGCCTTCGTCACGTTCGGACGAGTGCCGATGTTCTTTTACGGCATGCAGTGGTTTGTGGCTCACGGTGGCGCGCTGATCGCGTACTCGCTCGCCGGCAAACCAACGTCGCCACTCTTTGGGGTACCTGGCTTCTCGTCGATTCCTTCCGCCGACTTGGCGAGGGCAGGATTCTCGCTGCCGGTCACGTATCTGGCGTGGATTGGCGGGGTGCTGTTGCTGTATCCGCTGTGCAAGTGGTTCGCGGAGGTCAAACGGCGGCGGAATGACTGGTGGCTCAGCTACCTATAGAAAGCCCTCTCGCGCTCGAGGGCTTTCCTAGTCGATGAGCATCGTGGCCGGGTCTTCCATCAGCTCCTTCACGCGCACCAGGAACAGCACTGCCTGTTGACCGTCGATCACGCGGTGGTCGTACGACAGCGCGATGTACATCATCGGCTTTATCACGACCTGTCCGTTCAGCGCGATCGGCCGGTCCTGCGTCTTGTGCAAGCCCAGGATGCCAACCTGAGGGTAGTTGATGATCGGCGTGGACACGAGCGAGCCGAACACGCCCCCGTTCGTGATCGTGAATGTGCCGCCCGTCAAATCGTCCATTGACAGCTTGCCATCGCGCGCCTTTTTCGCCACGGCGGCGATCTCGCGCGAGACGTCGAGCATGCCCTTGCGGTCGGCATCCTTCACGTTCGGTACGACCAGACCCGCCTCCGACGCGACGGCGATTCCCATGTTGACGTAGTGCCGGTACACGATCGAGTCGCCATCGATGGTGGCGTTCACGATGGGATACGACTTCAGCGCCATGCACGCCGCCTTCGCGAAGAAGGGCATGAAGCTGAGCTTCACACCGTGCTCTTTCTCGACTTTCTCCTTCATCCGCTCGCGTACGGCAATCACGGCGGACATATCGATCTCGTTGAAGGTCGTGAGATGCGCGGTGTTGTGCTGGGCGAGCAGCAGGTTCTCAGCGATGCGCTTGCGGCGCGTCGTCATCTTCTCCCGCGTCTCGCGTGCGCCGTTCGCGAGCACTGGGGCGCGCGGAGCCGGGATGGGCGATGTGGTCGAAGGCGCCGAGGGCTGAGGTGCCGATCCCTCGACTTCGCTCCCCTCGACTACGCTCGGGGCAGGCGGGATGACAGCAGCGCTTTTTGCGCCCCCACTCACGGTTTGCTCGATGACATCCGGCTTGCTCACAACTCCGCCGCGTCCCGTACCGGTAATGGTGGCGAGTTCCACACCGCGCTCCGCCGCAACGCGATGCGCGGCTGGGGAGGCCTTCACATCGATGGATGGTGCCGGTGCCGGTGTCGTCGCCGGTGTTGGGGCCGCTGCCGGTGCGGATGCAACTGGCTGCGCACTCGCCGCCGCGGTCGCGCCCTCATCCAGCTCGCCGAGCAGCTCGTCGACTTTCACGACGGCCCCTTCGCTCACGGCGCGCTTCGTCAACACGCCCGCGCTCAACGAGGGCACCTCGACGGTGATCTTGTCCGTCTCGAGCTCGACCAGCGTGTCCCCGGCGGCGACGGCATCGCCTTCGTTCTTGAGCCAGCGTGACACCGTCGCTTCGACGATCGACTCGCCGAGGGGAGGAACCTTGATTGCAGTCATGAGTGCGCCGTCTCGAAGCGAACCGGCGACGTCGGCTGCAACTTTCGTGTGCACCGGACGTCGCATAGCATTCCGCGACCAATATAACCCGAGCGCACAGGCATGCGAGGACTCACCATCTCCGCTCATGGCGGATTGGAGCAGATCGAGTATCGCGACGATCTCGCGGTGCCCACACTGCGCGCGGCCACCGATGTGCGAGTGCGCATCAGTGCTGCCGCGCTCAACCATCTCGACGTGTTCGTCGTGAGTGGACTGCCGGGCGTCACGATCACGCCACCGTGGGTGCTCGGCGCCGATGGCGCTGGTGTCGTGGAATCGGTGGGCGGAGACGTGACCACGGTCGCCGTCGGCGACACCGTGGTGATCAATCCGGGCATCAGCGACCGCACGTGCGAGTATTGTCGCGCCGGCGAGCAGCCATTGTGTCCGCGCTTCGCGCTGCTCGGCGAGCATCGCCCTGGTACGATGGCGGAGTATGTCGTGGTCCCCGAGCCAAACGTGCTCCGGGTCCCGGCGGATGTCGATCGCGCCGATGCGGCGGCGATGTCCCTTGCGACGCTCACGGCATATCGGATGCTCGTGACGCGCGCGCAACTGCGGGCGGGTGAGCGCGTGCTGATCTGGGGAATCGGCGGCGGCGTCGCGATCGCGTGTCTGCAAATCGCGAAGATGATCGGGGCGCACGTCACCGTGACGTCGCGCAGCACCGACAAGCTGGTGCGCGCGACTCAGCTCGGCGCGGACGACACGATCGACTCCAGCCAGGCCGACGTGGGACGCGAGATGCGCATGCGCACCGGAAAGAAGGGGGTCGACGTCGTCGTCGATTCGGTGGGGCAGGCATCGTGGAGCCAGTCACTCGGGGCGCTTGGTCGTCGGGGACGACTCGTGACGTGTGGAGCCACGTCCGGACCGATGGTCGAAACCGACGTTCGGAAACTCTACTGGAACCAGTGGAGCATCCTCGGCTCGACGATGGGAAACGATGCGGAGTTCGCGGCCGTGGTCGAGCACTTTCGTGCGGGTCGGCTGCGACCGGTGGTGGACGCGACGTTTGCCCTGTCTGATGGACGGCAGGCATTCGAACGACTCGCGCGCGGAGAGCAGTTCGGGAAGATCGTGCTGCTGGTGGACGAGCCGTGACGGAGGAGCATGCGCAGTTCGAGGCAGAGGAGCAAAAGGCAATTCGCGCTCAGGTGGCGGCGGGGGAACGAGCCATCTGTCCGCGGGACGGCGCCTCGATGACGGTCCGCTCCATTGGCGGCGGGTCGTTCGGCCTTGGCTATGCGCGGCGGCGCGAGTGGCTCATCTGTCCCACGTGCCGGCGCAGCGTCATCTTCGACCAGAAGCGCGGAACGCGGAATTGAAGTAGCTTAGCCTAGGAATTCTCCTCAACTCGACCATGCTTCTCCAAGATCGCAGCACGAACTTCGGCGACCGGCTTCAAGCGAGCTTCGCGCAGGTCTTTGGCGATATCGTTCCCGCGCTGCTCGGCGCGCTCGTCATCTTGTTCGCGGGCTACCTGTTGGCGAAGGTGCTCGAGAAGCTCGTCGAGCGGTTTCTCAGGCGTATCCGACTCAACAAGATGTTGGAGCGCGGTGGGGTGATGCAGGCCGTGGAGCGATCCGGTTCGCATCTCAATCCGGTTCGCGTGCTTGCCAATCTGGTGTTCTGGCTGGTGATGTTTGCCGTGATTCTGGTCGCGGCCAATGCCCTCGGCCTCGAGTCGCTGGCGAACGTGTTCTCGGAGCTCGTGAGCTACATCCCGAGCGTGATCGCGGCGATCGTGATCATTCTCGTCGGCATCGTGCTCGGCGGGTTCGTGGGCGGGTTGATCTCGGCGTCCGCCGGCGCGCTGCACGGAGGGCGCGCGCTCGCCCGCGTGGGCCGCGGGGGCGTGATTCTGCTCGCGATCTTCATGGCGCTGCAGGAGCTGGGGATCGCGACGGACATCGTCACGACAGCGTTTGCGATTTTGTTCGGCGCGATCGCGCTCGCGATGGCTCTTGCGTTCGGGCTCGGCAACCGGGATCTCGCGGGCGAAGTGACGCGCGAGTGGTACGAGCAGTACCGGGCGGAGCGCGACGAGGGCTTGAAGCGCGAGCGCGATCTCGAAGCGCTGGAAGATGCCGAGATGGCGACGGAGTATCCGGAAACGGCGCCGACCGAAGCGGAGGGAACGGAGTAGTCATGGTGGACGCGCGTCCGTTCGCGGCGAAGTCCGACGAGGAGCTCGCGGCGATGGAACAGGACAAGTCGCTGCCGATGGACCAGTGGATGGCGGTGGAGGCAGAGCGCGGTCGTCGGTTGAAGGGGAGCACCGGCGCTACTCCGGCGGCAGCAGCACCGCGCGCGGGCGAAGACGCGCAGGTGAACGCTGCGCTCACGGAACTTCGCGGTCTCATGGTCCCGGGAGAGCGGTTGCAGGCGTACGCGGTGCAGCGACGGCTTTTTGCGCTCTCGCACCGTCGGGTCGTCGTGGGTGCGACGACCGGGCGATTCATTGCATTGTCGCGGGGCCTCATCGGCGGCTATCAGCCGTACGATGTCCGTTGGCAGGACTTGCGCGACGTGAGCATCCGGGCCGGCATCTTCGGCGCCGATCTCACGATCACGGCGATGGCGAGCGACGACCTGGCCTCGCACGAGCACGCCGGTGGCACGCGGCGCGTCTTCATGGGCCTGCGCAAGGAGCAGGCGCAGCAGGTCTACACGATGTGTCAAGCGCAGGAGCAGTCGTGGCGCGAAAAGCGGCGCGTGCGCGATCTCGATGAGCTGCGCGCGGAGTCAGGCGGCATGCAATTGGGCGGGATTCCGGTGTCGGCGGGTGCGGCGGCTCCCGCCGGAAGCCTGGAGCCGGCGGAGCGATTGCGTCGCGCGAAGGACATGTTGGACAATGGCTTGATCAGCGACGCGGAGTTCGAGTCGATCAAGGCGCGTGTGGTGGACGGCCTGTAGGGCCATGGCCACGAGCCACTCCGTGCAGGTCTCGCGGTGACGGACCACCCCGACATCCTCGAGCTGTTTCGCGCCACGGAGGCGAGTGGGACGCACGGCTCCGAGCAGCTGTTCGCCGCGCTCTACGGCGAGCTTCATCGACTCGCCGAACGGCAGCTGCGGCGAGGTGGCGACGAGGTCACGCTGAGCGCAACGACACTGCTGCACGAAGCGTATCTGGACATTGCTGGACGGGACGGCGTCGCGTTTCCCGACCGCGCGCGGTTCATGGGTTACGCAGCCCGCGCCATGCGCGGAATCGTGATCGATCACGCGCGCCGGTCGCGTGCGGCGAAGCGCGGCGGTGGTGCCTTCGAGATCCGGCTTGGCGGGGATGATGTGCCCGCCGCGTCGGAGACGCGTGCTCCGGAGCTCGAGCGACTGTCCGATGCGCTCGACGAGCTCGTAGCGCTCGAGCCGGCGTTGGCGGAGCTGGTCGATCTGCATTTTTTCTGCGGATTCGCGCTGGTGGAGATCGCGCGCATGCAGGCGAAGTCCGAGCGAACGGTGCAGCGGGAGTGGCGCAAGGCGCGACTGCTTCTCCATCACGCCCTGCTCGATGAAACTCCCGATAGCGCTTAGCGCGCCGCGTCGCGGTATTTCGCGGCTTCCGCCGGTCGTCCCTGCGCTTCGTACAGCTGCACGAGCGAGCGCGCCGCGAGCGGAATGCTCTGGCGCCACAACTTCGACGCCGTGGCGCGCCGATATCCCTCGAGCAGGAGTGGTTCTGCCTCAGTGAGCCGGCCCTGACCGGCCAGGGCGACGCCGAGGTAGAAACGCGCGCGATCGAGCACCGGGTTCGCGCCGGGGAGCTCGGTTGCCGGGAGCGCGAGCACGCGGCGAAGGGTGACTTCCGCCTGCTTGAATTGTCCCTGGCCTGATTGAGCGGATGCCACCTGCGACAACGCGTTGGCATACGCCAGATTGTCTTCTCCGACGCTGCGATAAATGGATGCCGCTTCTTGCCACAGCGGTTCGGCCTCACTCCACCGCTGCTGATTACTGAAGTGAATGCCGAGATTTCGAATGGCGTGCGCCAGCTCGATGTGGCCCGTGGGGTAGCTGGCGCGCAGCATGTCCACGGAGCGACGAAGCAGCGGACCAGCCTCTGCTTCTCGTCGCTGATCGGACAGGAAAATTCCCAGCTGTGACAGGGCGATGGCCACCTTGTTATGGTGCTCGCCGTACAACTTGATGTTCAGCGCGAGCGCGTCGCGCGCGAGCGTTTCGGCGCGTTCGGGTTGTCCGCTGAATCCGTAAATTTTCGAAAGGGTGGTCAATTGGTCCGCACGCTCGGGTGTCACTTGCGACGTCCGCGAACCGCCCGTCGTCATCCACCGATCGAACAGCGGGCGCGCCTCACGATAGTGCCCACTCGCATGCAGCGCGGTCGCAAGTGCGTACAGTGCGTCCGTGGTGCGCGAATCGTTTTCCCCGAAGTGCCGCGTACGAATCGCGACGGCGCGCTGCAACTTCTCGACGGCCGTCGTGTCGCGCGAATTTCCTTCGGCCATCGCCTCCGCAATGTTCATCAGGCTCGTCGCAACGTCAGGATGCTCGGGTCCAAGCGTTCGGAGCCGTATTTCGAGCGCCTCGCTCAGAACAGCGTGTGCTTCGCTGTAGAGGCCAAGGCGCGTTCGAATTCGGCCGATGACATCGAGCATCTGCGCCTCGATCACGGGTTGCCCCGACAATTCGTGTGCGTGCCGCGCACCTCGCTCGAGCAGGTCTTTCGCCGTCGCGGTGTCGGAGAGTGCGCTGCCCCCGCTGCCGCTCTCGAACAGCCCCACCGCGAAATCCGTCACCAACTCGGCCTTGCGGGCGTTCGTCGTCGCTTCAGCCAATGCCTGCCGCACGCGCGCGCGATCGGCGATCACTGTGGCGACGTATGCGCTCACGAGCGTCAGAACAGCGATCCCGCCGACAACCGCCGCGCGGTGGCGCTGCGTGAGCTTGCGCAGGCGATAGCCAAGTGATTGAGGGCGCGCGCTGACCGGCTCGTGACGCAGCCAATGGCGCAAGTCATCTGCGAGTGCGGCAATGGTGCTGTACCGCTCCGTGGGCTCTTTGCGCAGCGCCTTGTCGAGGACGACCCCGAGGTCGCCGGGCAGGCGTGCGGGGCGTACGTCGCCCAGCGCACGCATGATGTCTGGTTGGTTCCGCAGTCCTTCCGCCGTAGGGTGCCGCCCGGAAACGAGGATGTACAGCAGCACTCCGCACGCGTACACATCGACGGCGGTGGTCACCAACTCGCCGCGCGATTGCTCCGGGGCCGCGAACTCCGGCGTGAAGGTGCGTCCTCCCTCGACCGTGAGTGCGACCTGCCCACTCGCGCCATCCGCATCGAGCAGCTTGGCGATGCCGAAATCGAGCAGCTTTACGTCGCCGCTCGCCGTCACGTAGATGTTCGACGGCTTGAGATCGCGATGGATGATCAGATTGGCGTGCGCGTGGCTCACGGCGTCGAGCACCCTGAGAAACAACTGCACGATATCCGCGACCGCGAGGTGGTGATCGCGCGCGAACACGTCGATGGGTTTTCCTTCGACGTACTCCAGCACGAGATACGGCTGTCCGCTCGAGCCGACGCCAGCATCGAGCAATCGTGCGATGCCAGGATGCGACAGTCGCGCGAGCATGGTACCCTCGCGGCGGAATCGCTCGTGGCCGGCCGGGCTCACGAGCGAGAGATTCAGCAGCTTGACCGCCGCGCGTCCGTCGAAGCGGCCGTCCGTGCGCCGCGCGAGCCATACCGAGCCCATGCCGCCGTGGCCGAGTGGGCGCTCGATCGTGTAGGCGCCCATCTCGAGGCCGGCGAGCGACACTTGGACAGGACGCGAGAGAAATCCCGTCTGGTCGGCGTCCGCGTCACCGGAGAGGAGAGCGCTCAGATCGGCGGCAAGGCCGGGGTCGCTCGTGCTGAGCGACTCCAGCCACGTGGTGCGTTCGTCGAGCGGCAGGTCGAGCGCTCGATCGAGTAGCGGCTCCAGTACACGCCAGCGCTCACGGTCGATTACTGCCATGCGTCTGCCTCCAGCGATCTCACGAAATTCCGTAGCAAGCGTGACACCGCCGGTCGGGGCGCGCAATAGCGGGCGCGCCCCCCTTCCTCATCGACGCCCCGGTCTCAGCGATAGTCCGCTCGGCACACGCTGTGGAGTGAGGTGCGCCATGTTCCGAGCCGCATCGTCCGTGAGCGCGAGCATGTAGTCCGTGAGCTTGTCCACCAGGTCGGAGGTCAAGACCACGCCGTTGAGCAGCGTGTCGCGCTGTGCGAGGATGTCGGCGGAGTTAGGCAGGAGCGTGCCGCGGAGCAACGGTTCCAGCCCAGCAGGATCGAAGGCCAGCAACTTCTTGTCCGACTCGCTGTAGTGCTCCACGAAATCGCGCAGCGATGCGATCGAGCCGTCGTGCCCGTACGGCGCCGTGAGCTCGACGTTTCGCAGCGGTGTGGTGCGAAAGAGGTATTTGTCGGAGGCGAGTCCCGTCACGCGCATGCGGCCGAAGTCATCGAGCAGCGATGTGCCGTCTCCCACCCCTGGGCCAATCTGGGCGACCGCGACGTCATGGAACTTCTCGTCGCTAAACGTCGGGCCGCCGTGGCAGATGGAGCACTTGAGGGTGAGAAAGGTTTTGGCGCCCTCGAGCTGCCGGGTCGACAGCGCGCGATCGTTGCCGGCGAGAAAGCGATCCCATGGGGAGTTGCCGGAAAAGAGCTCTTTCACCATGAAACCGCCGACGGCATTCGACGCGTGCGCGAACGTCAGATCCTCGAAGCGCGTGCCGGGATACGCGGCCAAAAACAGCGCGCGATACTCTGGAATACCGCCGAGCCGCTTCATGAGAGCGGCCCAGATCCCGGTCATGTCGGCGTCGGGAATCTCCGCCAACTCGTTTCCGGTGATCCCGCGCATCTCTCCACGATTCGTCACGGGAAACAGGGCCAGTGCCGACGCGGGACCGAACTCGAACACGCGCTGCATGGCCGGCGTCACTTGGGCGCCTGCGGGCGTCTGGATCTGACCATTCGCTCCCATCTGGACGCGCCCGTCCCAGAACAGGTGCTTCATTGCGCCGAGATTGAACAGCGGGGGGGCGTTGCGGGGAATGAATACGCCGTTCGGATGTGAGCGCGGCGGTCCGAACTCCCGTCCTCCTTCGCCGACGGCGAGACTGCGCCCATCGCCGGTGGCGAAAGCGGGGAGGTGACAAGTCATGCACGAGATGTTGCGGTTGCCGCTGAGAATCGGATCGAAAGCGAGCGCCTGTCCGAGGCGGACGAGCGGCTCTCGTACGGCGGGTCGCGCCGGCAGGGCCACAATGCCGCGGCCGGCGGCGAGTCGTCGCACGTCGTCTTGCGTGCTCAGCAAGGGCGCGACGGCAGCCGCCAGGCTGGCGGGCGGGAGTTGCGGCGAAGTCGGTGCCGATTGATCCTGGCAGCCGGCCAGCAGAATGGCGGCACCGAGGAGAAGGGGCGAGCGCGAGCGACGCATTGGGGGGCTCCAGCGAGAGGGGTGCGTGGCCTTCATGTAGAAGAACGAGGGCCTCCATCACGTAGATCGGAGGATTGCGGCCTGAGCCGCCACGCACCGTAGTGCGTCCGCGATCGGGGGTGAAAAAAGACCCCGGCGACGATGGGGGCGAAGTCACGCCGAAGCTGTCGCACAAGCCCTTGTGGATAAACGAGTTACGAATGCCACCGAAGCTTGATTTCCCAGGGCATTTCCGCTAGGTTACCCCGTCTGTACCTCCCGCCGTTTCGCGCCTCCAAAACGCCGCTTCAATGACCGCTCCGAACAACCGCGAACGCATCCTTCCGCGCCTCATCGACGACGAGATCAAAGAGTCGTTCATCAACTACTCGATGAGCGTGATCGTGTCGCGCGCGCTGCCTGATGTCCGCGATGGACTCAAGCCTGTGCACCGTCGCGTGCTGTACGCGATGAACGAGCTTGGCCTCGTGCCCGGCCGGCCGTACAAAAAATCGGCGACCGTCGTCGGCGACGTGCTTGGCAAATACCATCCGCATGGCGACCAGAGTGTGTACGACGCGCTCGTCCGCATGGTGCAGGATTTTTCGCTGCGCTATCCGCTGGTGGACGGCCAGGGCAACTTCGGGTCGGTCGAAGGCGATCCCGCGGCGGCCTACCGCTACACCGAATCGCGGCTCACGCCCATCGCGATGGAGCTCTTGTCGGACATCGACAAGAACACTGTCGATTTCGTTCCGAACTTCGATGACCGGCTCGAGGAGCCGAGCGTCATGCCGGCTGGCGTTCCGAATCTGATCGTGAACGGGTCGTCGGGCATCGCGGTCGGCATGGCGACGAACATCCCGCCGCACAATCTGCGCGAGACGATCGCCGCAATCATTCATATGGTGGACAATCCGGACGTGGCGCCGGGCGAATTGCGCAAATTCATCAAGGGACCGGATTTCCCGACGGGCGGCTACATCTACGGCCGCGAAGGGATCAAGGATTATCAGGAGACGGGCCGCGGACGCATCGTGATGCGCGCGCGCGCCGTGATCGAAGAGAAGGAGAGCTCCAACAAGTCGCAGATCGTCGTCACCGAGATCCCGTACCAGGTCAACAGCGCGAAGCTGCTCGAGAACATCGCGGACCTGGTGCGCGACAAGAAGCTCGAGGGGATCAGCGATCTGCGGAACGAGAGCGACCGCGACGGTCTGCGCATCGTGATCGAGCTCAAGCGCGACGCGATTCCGCGTGTCGTGCTCAACCAGCTGTACAAGCACACGCAGCTGCAGACGACGTTCGGCGTGATCATGCTCGCGCTCGTGCCCGATCCGACGACGCGCCGGCTTGTGCCGAAGATCATGCCGTTGAAGGAAGTGCTCGAGCACTACATCACGCACCGGCACGAAGTCATCGTGCGGCGCGCGCAGTTCGAGCTCGACAAGGCGCTCGAGCGCGAGCACATCCTGGAAGGCCTCAAGATCGCCGTCGACAACATCGACGAGGTCATCAAGATCATTCGCGGGGCGGCGGATACGCCGCAGGCGAATGCGCAGCTGCAGTCGCGGTTCAAGTTGAGCGATCGGCAGACGGAAGCCATCCTCAACATGCGCCTCGCCAAGCTGACCGGGCTGGAGATCGAGAAGCTCGAGGAGGAGCTGAAAGAGGTGCAAGCCTTCATCGCGGACATGCGCGGGCTCCTCGGCTCCAAGCCGCGTCGGATGGCGCTGCTCAAGAGCGAGCTGGTGGGGATCGGTGCCAAGTATGGCGACGAGCGCCGCAGCGAGATCACGAGTGACGAAGGCGAGTTCACGATCGAGGATCTCATCGCGGACGAGGAGATGGTCGTCACCATCTCGCACACCGGCTACATCAAGCGCACATCGGTCTCGACGTACAAGAAGCAGCGCCGCGGCGGGCGAGGTCTGAGCGGGCAGACGGTGAAGGACGAGGACTTCATCGAACACCTGTTCATCGCCAGCACACACGAGTATCTGCTCGTCTTCACAGACGACGGACGCTGCTTCTGGCTCCGCGTGCACGAGATTCCGCAGGCCGGCCGAGCGGCGAAGGGCAAGCCCGTGGTCAACCTGATCAACGTCACGCCGGATACGAAGGTGCAGGCGATCCTGAACGTGCGCGAGTTTCGCGAGGATCAGTTCCTCCTCTTCTCCACGAAGGGAGGCACGGTCAAGAAGACGGCGCTGTCCGCGTATGCCAATCCACGGTCGAACGGTATCAAGGCCATCAAGATCGAGCAGGACGATGAGCTGATGGATGTCCAGATCACGAGCGGCACGAACGACATCGTGCTCGCCACGCGGCATGGGCTGTCCATTCGGTTCCACGAGCAGGACGTGCGCGAGATGGGCCGCGACACGACTGGCGTGAAGGGCATCGAGCTGGGCGACAAGGACAAAGTGATCGGCATGGTGGTCATCAAGCGTGAAGCGACACTGCTGGTCGTCGCCGAGCGGGGCATCGGGAAATGCTCGCCGATCGACGACTATCGTGTGCAGCGGCGCGGTGGCAAAGGCATCATCACCATCCATCGCACAGAAAAGACGGGCAATGCCGTGTCCATCATGGAAGTCCTCCCCGAGGACGAGCTGATGCTCATGACGAAGCAGGGCATTCTGATCCGCATGCCGGTGAAGGGGATCCGCGTGGCCGGCCGGAATACGCAGGGGGTCAAGCTCGTGAACCTCGACGCCAACGATCTCGTGATGGCCGTCGCGCGCGTGGTCCCGGAGGAAGAGGGGGAAGGCGACGAGAGCGAAGGGGAGGCGGAACCGATCGGCGTTGATGGAGGCGATGAGGGGGAGGGGTAGGTCGCGTACGGCGTGCGGCGTCGGCGTGCGGCGACCTGCGTCTTTCCGCACTTCTAGCCCCGCGCTACCTTAGCTCACCCTTCAGTCCAACTATGTGAATAGCTCGTGAGCTGGCCCGCTGAACACGCCGATCCGATCTTGACCACCTCTTCGTTCGGCACCGCCACGCTCGAGCTGCCCACCTCGACGCCGGAGCTGGTCGAGGCGCTCGGTCACGACCGCGAAGTGCTGGTCCGCGACGCGCTGCTCTGGCAGCGCTGGGTGCGGTACCTCGGTTTGCTGGCGCTCGTGCTGCTCGCGCTGGCGTTCGGCAGCAGCGACCGCATCGGGATGCTACTCCCCATCGCCGTCTCCGCGCTTCTGTACGTGCTGTGTGTGGCGCTCACGGCGGAAGTGATTCATCGGGCCGAAACTGTGCACGAGTACCGTCTGCCTGCGCTGCTCGTCACCGCCGACGTGATGGTGCTCGCAACGATCGTTCGCGTGAGCGGTGAGCCATCCGAGATGACGCGCATTCTGCTCGGCGCCACGCTCGTGGTGCAGCTCGCGGTCTTCTATTTCGGGCGCCCTCTCGGTACGTACTCCGCGCTGCTCGCCGCCTTTGCATTCGTGTGGGCCACACTCGTGATGCCGTCGCCCTCCATCGAGTCGCAGCCGGCCCTGTCGCATGTCCTGTTCAGCCTCACGATTTTCGGGCTGGTGTGCGCCGTACTCATCACGGCGTATGGAAATTTCCGCGCACGCATGAACCAGCTGCGCCTCTTCTGCAAGCTTGTCGAGGAGGGGGATCTCGCGCCGTCGTTCGTCATGGGTGTCGACAAGCGTCCTGACGATCTCACGCTGCTCGCGCGAAGCTTCGAGGCGATGCGGTCGCGTCTCGCCGAGCAGATCGGCACGGATCCGCTGACGGGCTGCCTCAATCGTCGTGCGCTGGAGTCGCGGTTGAGAGCCGAATGGCGGTCGGCGAAGCGACGGAGCACGACGGTCGCCGTGCTGGCGATCGACCTCGATCACTTCAAGCAGATCAACGATACGCGCGGCCATCCGTTCGGCGATATCGTTCTGACGGAAGTGGCCGGCATCATGAAGGCGACGGCGCGTGACACCGACGCCGTCGCACGCTTGGGCGGCGACGAATTCGTCATCGTGCTGCCCGACACGGGGTGGCAGGGAGCGTTGACGTTCGCCGAGCGCCTGCGCCGCAAGGTCGACGACTTTCATTTTGGCGCCGGCGCCGCGTCGCCCATGAGTACGACGATCTCGGTGGGTGTCGCGCTCGCGCGCGGTACGGATCCCATCTCGCCGGAGATGCTGCTCCAGGAGGCAGACCGCTCGCTGTACAAGGCAAAGAGTGGTGGCCGAAATCGCATCTTCGCGTGACCGACGACCGGTGAGCGCACTGATCTCGTTGATCGACCTCCAGGCCGCGGCCGCCCGCATCGCGCCGGTGGCGGTGCGCACGCCGCTGCTGCCGTGCGATGAGATCTCGGAATCGCTGCACACGCCGATCTGGCTCAAGCCGGAGATGCTGCAGCGCGGTGGCGCATTCAAGTTTCGTGGCGCCTACAATTTTCTCGCGCAGCTCACGCCGGAGGAGCGTTCGCGCGGCGTGATCGCACCGTCGTCGGGAAATCATGCGCAAGCGGTGGCGCTCGCGGCAAAGCTGTTCGGCGCGAAGGCCGTGGTGGTCATGCCCACCACCGTCACGCCTGCCAAGCGCACCGGCGCCGAGCGGCTCGGCGCGCGCGTGGAGCTGGCTGGCACGACGACACATCACCGTTTCGACCGCGCGATCGAGATCAGCGAGGCGGAAGGGCTAACGATGGTGCCGCCGTACGATCATCCCTGGATCATCGCGGGCCAGGGAACGGCGGGGCTCGAGATCGCGGCGGACATGCCCGAGGTGGGGACGGTGCTGGTGCCGGTGGGCGGGGGAGGACTCAGCGCCGGTGTGGCCACGGCGATCAAGCTGCGTGTTCCGAATGCCCGCGTCATTGGCGTGGAGCCCGCCAATTCGCCCAAGCTGTCGAAGGCACGGGAGGCCGGTCGCCCCGTCCGAATTGCTCCTTTTGCGGGGTTGGCCGACGGCTTGCTAGCAGTGGAGATCGGCGCGATCACGTTTGCGCACCATCAGACCTACCTGGATGATGTGGTGCAAGTGGACGATGCGTCGTTGCAGCGGGCGATGCGGTTTCTGTTCGACCGCATGAAAATCGTTGCGGAGCCGAGCGGTGCGATCACGGTCGCGGCGCTGCTGGAAGGCATCGTGGTGCCGAATGGATCCACCGTCGCGGTGTTGAGCGGCGGGAACATCG
Organism: Gemmatimonadaceae bacterium; assembly: GCA_031360095.1. Lineage (GTDB taxonomy): Bacteria > Gemmatimonadota > Gemmatimonadetes > Gemmatimonadales > Gemmatimonadaceae > AG11. The sequence goes on along the minus strand of JANMAY010000256.1, from coordinate 6,067 downwards.
AGTGGGATGGTCTCGCCCCGCTTCTCTCAGGGATGCCGACATGAACCGTTGTCCCACCTGCGGTACGTCCTATGGCGAAGAAGCCCGCTTCTGCACGCGCGACGGTTCCAAGTTGATCGCGATGCCCACGGGCGGCGTGAAATCACCGCCGCGGGCCGCACCGCTCGACGCGCGCACGGGAGCCATCGAGCCGATGTCACCATTTGGCGGTGCGACGCCGCCGCGCGGAACCTCCGCGGGACGCGCCGATCCCCCGAAGCCGGTGTCGGCGACGAATCTCGTGGAGCAGGTGCTGGACGGACGCTATCAGATCGTGAAGAAGGTGGGGGAAGGCGGGATGTCGTTCGTGTATCTCGCTACCGACATCGCGACGAAGGACCGGTACGCGATCAAGGTGCTATCCGCGGCGTTGTCACGCGATCAGAACGCGATGGCGCGCCTCAAGCGCGAGGCCAGCCTGGGCATGCGGCTCGCGCATCCGAACGTCTGCCACATCATTCGCATGGGGGAGACACAGGACGGGCTGGTGTACGTGGTGATGCCGTTCGTGGATGGCGAGATTCTTTCCGACCGAAACAATCGCAAGGGTACGCTGCCGCTCGACGAGGTATCGCTGTTCGTCACCGACATTGCCGCGGGACTGCACGTCGCGCACGAGCTGAAGATCGTGCATCGGGATCTCAAGCCCGAGAACGTGATGATCTGCAAGACACCAGACGGACGCGAGCGCGCGGTCGTGATGGATTTCGGTCTCGCCAAGGAGCGGCGAGCCGATGCGGAGCTGCAAAAGCTCACGGCGACAGGGATCATTCTTGGCACTCCAGAATTCATGAGTCCAGAGCAGCTGCGGGGAAAGCCGCTCGATCCTCGCACCGATGTGTATTCCCTCGGGTTGATGACGTTCGAGATGCTGACGGGGAAGCTGCCGTTCACCGGCCGTACGCAGCAGGAGATGATGATCGCGCGGCTGCGCAACGAGCCGCTTCCGCTGCGCCAGGCGCGTCCGGATCTCGACTTGCCGGAGGCACTGGAGCGTGTGCTGCTGAAGGCCATGCAGCGCAATCCGGATGACCGCTACACGACCGCGCCGGAGTTTGCGACCGCGGTGGCGGGTGCGGTCGGCAAGGGCGGGGATTCTGGCCGATTCGGAAAATTGTTTGGACGATAGAGGTGATCTGATGCGCGCGACCGTGTATTTCGGTGCGTTGATCGCACCGGCGATCATCCTGGCTTCGTGCGGCTCCCCCGCACCGGCGACCACGTCCACCGTGTCCACCGACACGACGCGCGTCGCGGCGCTCGACGGCAAGCTCCTCGTGCCGGCGGGATTCAAGGTCGCGTACTATTCGCCGAGCGTCCCGGGCGTGCGGTTCATGGCGATTGGGCCGGATGGCGCGGTGTACGCGAGCCAACCCGACCGCGGTCGCATCGTTCGGCTGCCCGATGCGAACAAGGATGGCGTGGCGGACTCGATCACCGTCGTGGCGACGGGGTTGAACCAGCCGCACGGGTTGGCGTTTCGTGGTGGCGCACTGTTCGTAGCGAATACGGATGGCGTCGTGCGGCTCGCGCTGGGCGCGAATGGCGCGGCAACCGGACCGGCGACGTATGTGAATCGCTACGCAGCGGGCGGTGGCCATTGGACGCGAACGATCGTGTTCGGCGCCGATGGCGCGATGTACGTGGCGGTCGGTTCCTCATGCAACTTGTGTGTCGAACAGTCGAGCGATCGTGCGGCGGTACTGCGCTTCAATGAAGACGGATCGGGAAGGCGTGTCTTTGCGTCTGGGCTTCGGAACGCGGTCGGGCTGGCTGTTCATCCTCAGACTGGCGCCGTATGGGCGTCGCAAAACGAGCGAGACAACCTGAGGCCCAGCTTCGAGGACCTTCCACCCGAGGAGCTCAACATCCTCACGGATGGCGCCGACTACGGCTGGCCGTACTGCTACGGCGATCGCACGCCCAATCCCGAGTACGCGGATGCCGCACGCTGCGCGCGCACGGTGGCGCCGGCGCTCGCGATGCAGGCGCACTCCGCGCCGCTGGGCATGAGCTTTCTGACGGATGCGTCGAGCTTTCCGGCAGAATTTCGCGGCGATCTACTCGTGGCGTTCCACGGCTCGTGGAATCGAGACACACCGACCGGGGCGAAGGTGGTGCGGGTGCGCGTTGCGAACGGCAAGCCGGTGAGCGTCGAGGATTTCATTACTGGTTGGCAGCAGAGCAATGGTCAGCGGTGGGGCCGGCCGGTGGACGTCGTGGTGGCGGCCGATGGCAGTGTGCTCATCTCCGATGACAGCGCCGGCGCGATCTACCGTGTGACGCGATGACGCGTGGCGCCATGCGCGACGCATCGCGGCGTGCGCTGTCGCTGCTCGTATTGCTCGCGTGGCGGACAAGCGCTCAGAACCCGATACGACCGCCTGTGCTCACGCCCGCAATCACAACCGTTGCGGCATCTGCGTCGTTCAAGGAGCAGACGCATCAGCCAGGGGTCGACGTCCTCGACTACGACGTCACGATGGAGCTCCCGGACACCGGCGCTTTCATTCGCGGAGATGTGATCGTGACGGCGCGCCGCGCCGCAGGCGTCTCCCGAATCACCCTCGATCTCATCGATGCGCTCACCGTGCGCAGCGTGGAGGTGAACGGACGCGCGGTCGCTGCGAGACGCGCGAGTGGCTCGGTCAGCGTGCCTCTCGACGGACCGGCCGACAGCGTTCGCGTGCGTGTGGTGTACGACGGCCTGGTCAGCGACGGTCTCGTCGTGCGCAAGGACACGCGCGGACGCTGGACCTGGTTCGGCGACAACTGGCCTGACCGCGCTCGGCGGTGGCTGCCGACGGTGGATCATCCGAGCGACAAGGCGACCGTGTCGTGGACGGTCATTGCCGCACCGGCGCTCACGGTGGTGGCGAACGGCGAGCTCGTATCAACGCGGGTCGTACGCGTGAATGGCGCATCGCGCAAGGAGACGAAGTGGCGCGAGTCGCGCCCTATCGCGACGTACTTGATGGTAATTGCCGTGGGACCGCTCACGCGCTTCGACCTGCGCGAACCCGACTGCCACTTCGGCGACCAAGGGCAGTGCGTGCGGCAGACCGTGTACGTGATGCCCGAGAACGCGAAGTGGCTGCCGGGCACCTTTCTGGCCGCGGGTCCGATCATGTCGCTCTTCGAGCGGCTCATCGGCCCGTTTCCGTACGAGAAACTCGCGCACCTCCAATCGGCGACACGCTTTGGCGGAATGGAGAATGCGAGCGCGATCTTCTATGCCAACGATCTCTTTACGGATCACACGATCAAGGACCATCTGATCGCCCACGAGACCGCGCACCAATGGTTCGGCGACGCGGTCACGGAGCGCGAGTGGGCGCATGTGTGGTTGTCGGAAGGATTCGCCACGTACTTCGCCGCGCTCTGGACGCAGCACATCCGCGGCGACGGCGCATTCCGCGCCGAGATGGCGACGATTCGAAAGCAGATTCTCGACGACAGCGTCGTGTTCCGGCGTCCCGTCATCGACAGCACGCAGACGGATCTCATGGCGCTGCTCAACACGAACAGCTACCAGAAGGGTGGGTACGTTCTGTACATGCTGCACCAGAAGGTCGGGGACAGCGCATTCTTCGGCGCGCTGCGGTCGTATTACGCCAGCTACCGTCACGGCACCGCCCTCACGGATGACCTGCGCGCGGAGATGGAAAAAGCATCAAAGCAGTCGCTGAAATACTTCTTCGACGACTGGCTTCGCCGCCCTGGAGTGGCGGAACCGGCGATCGGATGGGCATACGACGCCTCGAAGGAAACGATCTCGCTTCGCGTTCTTCAGGGTGGCGATGCGAACTACGAACTTCCTCTGCCGATCGTGATTACCGATGCGGCCGGAGTCGCTACCCGCCTTACTGTAAACGTCGCTCGCCGCGACGAGGAGACGATCACGCTGCCCGCGCGCTATCCGTCGCGTCCGCGATCGATCATCGTCGATCCCGACGAGCAGCTGCTCGCGCGGATCACGCGGCTATGAGTTTCAGGCGCAGCGCTGTGATTGCGGCGTTGTTGTGCGCCCCGTTGATCGCGCAGGCACAAGGGGCGCCATCGCTGCGAATGACTCGCGCGGACTCGCTGCTGGACGACGGGCGGTGGACGGAAGCGGAAGCCGTGTACTACTCCCAATCACGCCGAGCTCCGCGCGACCCGGTCGCCCGAGCCGCACTCGGCCGCTTTCTCGCGATGAAGGGTGCGGTGCGGCCCGGTATGGTGTTGATCGAAGAGGCGATGAGGTTCGGGCTCGACTCGGCGGTTGGCAACGCGCTCATCGCGCCACTGCGGGACATTCTCGACTGGCGGCGTGCGGCGACGGAACTCGAGCGCGACACGATCGTCGTCGTGCGCACGGCGTCGAACGCGGACGCACTCTTCCAGCTTCCGCTTTCCCGTGCGCGAGAGACGGGTCTGTCGTTCATCGACCCGCACAGTGTGAGCGAAATCGAGTGGCATGACATCGTCGATCGGACGATCGGATTGGACAGCGTCAACGCACGATCACGGCCCATCGGTGTCGAAGTGCTGGAAGGGCTCGTGCCATCGTTCGATTCCCGCGACAGTACGCTCACGCTGCACGCCAACCCACGCTCGGCGCTATCGGCAGCGGGACGGCGGTATCAGGTGCTGCGGACGCCGAGTGGCGTGCTGGTACTGTTGGGAGATCGGAGGGCGACGCTGTTGGCCGATGCGCTGCGGAGTCTGGCTCCCACGTGGTGGCAGCTGGATTTGCTGCATGGGATATTGGTGGTGCGCTGAGTCGTGAGTCGTGAGTCGTGAGTCGTGAGTCGTGAGTCGTGAGTCGTGAGTCGTGAGTCGTGAGTATCACAGGCCAATACTGTTCAGCTCCACGAGTAGACACCGGTCTTGCACGACGTCGATTCCGGCTCGCGCAAACCGTTCCGCCGCCGCGTCATTTCTGATGCCCTGCTGAAACCAGACTGACTTCGGCTTCTTCGCCAGGATGTCGTCGACGTGGGCATCGATGTCTGCCGGCCGCCGAAAGACATTGACCATATCGACAGCTCCCGGAATCGCGGACACCGAGCGAAACACCGGCTGTCCGAGGATGTCGGCGACATCGGGATAATAGACCGGGACCGGGACGATCTCGAAGCCGGCGCGCTGCGCATATTCCGGCACATAGTACGCGGGCTGTCGCGACTCGGGCGTCTTGATGCCGAGCACGGCGATGCGGCGCGTCCGGCGGAGCAGGCGCGCGATGCCGGCGGTGTCATCGAGGAGGTGCGTGCGCCAGTCGGCGCCAGTCTCGGGAGCAAAGTCAGACGTCGTCATGCGCGAGACGATTGCGAGGATCGTGCGAGCGCACTCCGCCAATGGCCCGCATGCGCTGATTCCGGTTAGATTGCTTGGCTGCACGCTGGATGAACGTCTTGGAGATTCTCTGATGCGAATGCTCGTTCTTGGCGCCGGGCTGCAAGGCTCGGCGTGCGCCTATGATCTGCTGCAAAATTCGGAGGTCAGCCAGGTTCGCCTCGCCGACGTCCGGCTCGATCACCTCCCTCCGTTTCTCAAGCCGTTGTCGGGGCCGAGGCTGCTGCCCACGACGCTCGACGTGCGTGATCGCGAGGCTGTGCTCGCCCTCATGCGCGAGAGCGACGCCGTGATGAGCGCCATCCCGTACTACTTCAATCTTCAGCTCGCGGAATGGGCGGTGGAGTCCGGGGTGCACTTCTGCGACCTTGGCGGCAACACGGAGATCGTGTTCCAGCAGAAGGAGCTCGCGCCTCGCGCCGTTGAGAAGGGGATCACCGTGGTGCCCGACTGCGGCGTTGCGCCGGGCATGGTCAACATCCTCGCGCAGCATGGCATCGAACAGCTCGATGCGGTGGACTCCGTGCGGATCTACGTCGGTGGCCTTCCACAGAATCCCGAGTATCCGCTGAACTACCAGATCGTGTATTCGCTGGAAGGTGTGCTCGACTACTACACGACGCTGAGCTGGGTCGTGCGCGACGGCAAGCGCACGCAGGTGACGGCGCTGTCGGAACACGAAGCGGTC
>JANMAY010000208.1:0-14358 GCA_031360095.1 Gemmatimonadaceae bacterium | reverse complement strand
GCATCCGGCACACTCGATTTCAGCGGGTCTCGACTATCCCGGAGTGGGTCCCGAGCACTCGTTCCTCAAGGACAGCGGTCGCGCGACGTACGTCTCGGTGCGCGACGATGAGGCCTTGGAGGGCTTTCAAGCGCTCAGTCGACTCGAGGGAATCATCCCGGCGCTCGAGACGGCGCATGCGGTGAGCTGGATCACGAGCGCGCGCGGACGATGGAAGCCGAGTGATGCCGTGCTGCTGTGCGTCTCGGGTCGTGGGGACAAAGATGTGGCGCAGGTGATGGAAATGGGTATCTTGGGAGTGTGAGCACCCCCTCGCCCCACCTCACGACGAAGGAGATGGAGCGGATTCCTGCGCCGTTCGAGCGCGAGCGCGTCGAAGAGTTGCTGCGTCTCTTCGGAAAGGCGACGCGAGCGCACCAGCTGTATCTCCCCAACAATCCTGTCTACAAGGCCGCCCACGACGCGCTGCGGGCGGGCTTTGCGCCGATCTTCGAGGAAGCGGTCGAGTTGACGCTCAGCTTCACCGAGTCCGAGGTGAAGTGGGAGGGCGATACGGTCCTCGAGGAGCAGTCGAAGGGGAGTGACAGCCTGCCGTGGATCTTCTACAAGGACGGCGTGCGGGAGATCCGCCTGCTGCGGGGCTTCGAGGTGGAGGAGGTGGACAAGCTGCTCGGCATTTTGCAGCGCGTGCGGAAAGCCTCACCCGACGAAGACGATCTGCTCACGCTGCTCTGGCAGGGAGACTTCGTCAACCTTCGCTACCGCTACGTCGACCTGTCGGTCGAAGCGTCGGCCCCGCTGGCGGACGGCGGCGAAGCGCTCGCCGAGTCGCACGAAGATCCACGGAAGAGTGTGGAGGAAGAGGAGTCGCCGGCCCGGTCAGGGGTCATCAACATGGCCGACTTCGACGGTACGCTCTACTTCTTGGACGAGAAGGAGATCGAATATCTCCAGACGGAAGTCCGGCGGGAGTATCAGGTCGACCTCCGGCAGAATGTGCTCGCGGTGCTGCTCGACATTTTCGAACAGCAGGCGGAGCCGGCGATTCGCACGGAAATCATCGAGATACTCGACAACCTGATGCTGCACATGTTGTCGGCGGGGCAGTTCCACAACGTCGCGTTTCTGGTGCGCGAATCGCTCATTGCGTCGCAGCGTGCGTTCGACTTGGTGGCGGAACAGCGCGAGCAGCTGTCCCTGCTACCGAATCGCCTGAGCGCTCCCGAAGCGTTGACGCAGCTCATCGAATCGCTCGACGAAGCCGTGGATGTTCCGGCGCAGGAGGACGTGCTGGAGCTGTTCGACCAGCTCCGTGGAACAGCGCTCGGCACGGTGCTCGACTGGCTCGGCAGAATTCAGAGTCCGCGGCTGCGGCCGATGCTCGAGCAAGCCGCGCAGAAGCTCGGCTCGCAGAACACGGCGGAACTGGTGAAGCTGATCGCGTCGACAACACATCACGTGTCGCTCGAGGCGATTCGTCGCGCGGGTGCGCTGCAGACACCGGCCGCGGTGGCGCCGATCGCAAAGATACTCTTGGAGGGCACATCGGATCTGCGCCTCGCGGCAGTGCAGGCGCTGAATGAGATCGGGTCACCGGGCGCGCTCCAGGCGTTGGAGCGCGCCGTGGAGGACACGGAGCGTGACGTGCGCGTGGCGGCTGTGCGCGCGCTGCAGTCGCGTGCGTATCGCGCGATGCTGCCGCGACTCGAGACGATGGTGAAAGGCAAGGCGGTGCGCGACGCGGACCTCACCGAAAAAATGGCAGTGTTCGAAGCGTACGGAACGTTGTGCGGAGAGGGCGGCGTCGCGTCGCTCGACGCGATGCTCAATGGCAAGTCGATGTTCGGCCGCCGCGAGGATTCGGAGTTGCGGGCGTGCGCCGCCGTCGCCCTCGGCAAGGTGAACACGGCGGCGGCGCAGAGCGCGCTCCGGAAAGCCGCGACGGAAAAGGACGTCGTCGTGCGGAACGCCGTGAGCCGCGCGCTGCGCGGGAAGCAGGAATGACCGGCCCCCGCGATTCGGGCTCGTATGCGAAGCCGGCAGCGGCGGGGACCCGTCCCACGCCGGCCACCGGGAGCGTGAAGGTGGCGGGCGATGACGCGTACATCCGCCGCGCCGGCAAGGGGCTCATTCTCGCGTTCCATGCGGCGTTGCGCGCGATTCGCATGTATCCGCTCGAAAATGCGGCGGTGCAGAACGCAGCGCAGGAGCTGGCGGCGCTCACCGGCGAGCTGCTCGAGCGGGAGAAAGAGCTCGAGATGCGCGTGTCCGGCGAGTTCGTGTTCATCAACACCATCCGGCTCCGCCTCGATCTCGACAACTACGCGAGCTTCAGCAACCTGCTTTCGATCTTCCGGTCTTCGGGGATCGGGTCGCTGCACCTGCATCGGACGCCGACCCTCAAGGACTGGCAGCGGTTTCTCGCGCTGCTTCTCGTCCCCTCCAGCGATCCGCCGGCGTCGCGGTTTGCGCAGCTTGCCGGAAAACTCCAACAGCAGGACCTCGGAATCTTCGAGATCGGCGAGCCGATGTCGCAGCCGGACGATGAACAGAATCGCGAGCGGTCCAAGGAGGTCGCGAAGAAGACGTACGCGCAGTCGGTGGCGGTCACGAAGGATTTGATGACGTCCGTACGCATGGGCCGCAGCGCGAACATCAAGAAGATCAAGCGCGTGGTGCAGGGGATCGTCGATCAGATCCTCAACGAGGAAACCTCGCTGATCGGATTGACGACCATCCGCGACTACGATGAGTACACGTTCACCCACAGCGTCAACGTGTGCATTTTTTCCGTGGCGCTCGGCAAGCGACTCGGGTTCAGCAAGCTTCAGCTGTATGACCTTGGCATGGCCGCGCTCTTCCACGACATCGGGAAGTCGCGCGTGCCGGCCGAGGTGATCAACAAAGTGGGTGGGCTCACGGATGACGAGTGGCGTCTCATTGCCGCGCATCCTTGGCTGGGCGCGCTCGCACTGTTTCAGCTGCGCGGCCAGCAGGAGCTTCCGTATCGGGCGATGATCGTGGCGCACGAGCACCACATGAAGATCGATCTCACCGGATATCCGCGCCCGATTCGGGACCGATCGCTGAGCATGTTCAGCAAGATCGTGGCGGTCGCCGATGGATTCGATGCGGCGACGTCGCGACGATCCTATCAAACCGAGCCGCTCACTCCGGCGCAGGTGATGATGGAGATGCGCGACAATACGCGTCGCGGGATGGATCCGGTCGTCGTCAAGGCGTTCATCAATCTCACCGGCATCTATCCGGTGGGCACACTCGTCATCCTGGATACCTTCGAGCTCGGCATCGTGCACGCCGTCAATCAAATTCCCGAGATGCTCTCCCGGCCGATCGTGCGAATCATCAGCGATCATCAGGGGAATCTGCAGCATCCGGGTACCCTGGTCGATCTTGCGGAGCAGGGGGGAGAGGGCGTCTATCTGCGCACGATCATCAAGACGGAGAATCCCGAGCGGTATGGCATCAGGGTTGGCGACTATTTCATCTGACGCGATTGCGCACCGGTTCGGGGCGCTTCGCGACGCGTCCCGCACGGCGTTCATTCCCTACGTCACGGCGGGCCACCCGGACCCCGAACGATCCATTGCGCTTCTGCAAGGGCTCGAGGGTGCGGGAGCGGACATCGTCGAAGTTGGCGTTCCCTTCTCCGACCCTCTCGCCGACGGGGCGGTCATTCAGGCGAGCTCGCAGCAGGCGCTCGAACACGGCGTGCGGTTCGATCAGGTGCTCGACATCATCTCGCGCGCGCGACTCACCATTCCCGTCGTCTTGTTCAGCTATCTCAACCCGTTGATGGCCGGCGGTCTCGACGCACTAGAGCGTGCTGCTGATGCCGGTGCACACGGCGTACTGGTCACCGACCTGCCCTTGGGCGCTGACGAGCAACGCGAAGCGTGGTTCGCCGCGGGTCCGCTCGATTTCATCCGCCTCGTTGCGCCGACGACTCCACTCGCGCGCATGCAGCAGATCGCAGCGACTGGGCGAGGATTCGTGTATCTGATCAGTCGCTTGGGCGTGACGGGAGAGCAGGCCGCGTTGGCCTCCGATCTGCCAGCGACCGCGGCGCGATTGCGATCGGCCACCTCGCTGCCGGTGTGCATCGGCTTCGGCATTGCCACGCCTGCCCAGGCGCGCGCCGCCGCCGTGCTCGCGGATGGCGTGGTGGTGGGGAGTGCGATCGTTCGCGCGGCGAACGACAGCGTCGATGCGGCAATTGCGCTGGCCGCGTCGCTGCGGCGCGGCATCGATCAACGCTGATGCGCGCCTTCCTCACGACCTACGCGCGGTTCGTCGGTACCCTCGGCTCGGCACTGCTGGTCGCTGCGCTGCTCGTCGATCAGCGGTGGATTGGACAGCCCGTCGCGATCGTGCTGCTCACCGTCACCGTAGTCTTAATGCGGTTGCAGCAGATTCCGCTCACGAAGTACGGTGCGCTGAACCTGCTGTCGATGCCGGTCGTCGCGGGGGCGCTCGTGGCAGGAGCCCCGACCAGCGCCGTGTCCGTCTACGCCGGGGTGTTAATCGCCGACGGCCTCCTGCTGAACAAGGGCGTGCAGATCGCGTGGATCAACGCGGGACGCGAGGTCGTCGCGCTGCTGGCCGCGTTCGGCGTGTTCGCGTGGGCGCTGGTGTCGACCGGAGCGGAGCTGACGCGGCTGAACGCCGATACCCTCCCTGCACTCTCGCTGCTGGTGTTCACGTATTTCCTCGCCAGCCGACTGCTGCTGTATTTCACGTTGCTCTTGCGCGACAAGCTCCTCGACGAGGAGCGCTCGCTCATTCTCCGCTACGAAGTCATCGCGTTCGGTGCCGGGACTATCGCCGTTGCGATCATCCTGCTCGCCTTCGGCAACCTGAGCCCGGTGGGCTGGGGGCTGGTCGGAATCGTGCTTGCCGGCGCGGGGCTGCTCGTCAAGCGCATTCTCGAAGAGTCCATCGCCGCCGAAGAGTTGAACAAGATTCTGGCGATGGAGCAGATCGTCTCGTCCGACGTCGACATCGGAGATGCGTTCCGGCGCATCGAGCAGCTCGCCCACCGGCTCGTGGATTGGCGCGAGTTCCGCATCGGGCGGCTCGAGAACGGCGTGTTGCTCCACGTGTGGCGCGGAACGGAGGGATATCTCGAGACTCCGCGCGAACCGGACAACAATCTCGCCGCACTGCGCGAGGAAAGCCTGCGTACCGGCGAAGTGATTCGCGTCGGCGATGCACTCCGCGACGAACGCGTGCTGCCCGGTCGATCACCGGCGCGCAGCATCATCGTGATCCCGCTCAAATTCGGCGACCGGACCGTTGGACTGCTCGAGCTCGAACACCACAAGCCCGATGCGTACAGCGACAAGGAAGTCGCGCTGATCCGCCGGTTCGCCAATCAGCTGGCGACGACGCTGCACATCTATGATCTGCGCCGGCCGCTCCTCGAGGCAATGATGCGCGTGAGCAGCCAGCTCGAAACCCTCACGGGTTCGGCGCGCGCGCTGCGGGCCGGCGGCGAATCGGTGGCCCGCACGATTGGCGAGATCACCCGTGGCATCGCGGAAGAGGGAGAGCAGGTGGGACGCTCGCTCGAGGTGACGCAAGCGCTGCATTCCGCCACGCAGGACGTCGTGCGCGACGGAAGCGCCGCCGCGGAAGCGAGCCAGCGTGCAACGGAAATCGCGACGCAGCATCGGCACACCATCGCCACCGCCATCGAACGACTGGTCGGGGCGAAGGCGTTCGTCGGCGAAAGCGGCTCACAAATTCAGGGCCTCGCGTCGAGCGTCCGCCGCATCACGGAGTTCATTGCCGTCATTCGCGAGCTCGCCGACCAGACGAACCTGCTCGCGTTGAATGCCGCGATCGAAGCGGCGCGCGCCGGTGCGCAGGGCAAGGGATTCGCCGTCGTCGCCGACGAAGTGCGCAAGCTTGCCGAACAAAGCGCACGCGCGTCGGATCAGGCGGGTGAAATCGTGAGCGCATTCGAGGAGCAGATGCGCCGCGTCGCCTTTCAGATGTCGCGCGGCGAAACCATCGTGCAGGACGTCGGCACGCTCTCCGAAGAAGCGCGGCAGGCACTGGACCAGATTGTGGAAGCCACCGCGAGCTCGTCGGTGGGCGCGCAGCGCATCGCGCTGACGTCGCGCGAGCAGGAGTTGGCGTTTGCGAAGTTGAGCGAGCGAGTGCGCCGCATCGCGAGCATCGCCGGTCGCAACCGCGACGGCGCGGAGCAGGTGACGGCGAGCGCGCGCGAGCAAGCCGTCGCGCTCCGCGAGCTCGAGGGCGCGACGCAGGAGCTCCGCAACGTGGCCACTTACCTTGGCGAGCTGACCCGGCGCATCACCAACGTCGCATGACGGCGACTGCACTCGTGGAAGTCGCCCTCGTGGGAATGCGCTTTCACGTCCGCGTCGGCATTCTGCCGCACGAGCAGGAGCTCGCGCAGCCCCTCGAGATCGACGTCACAGCGCATCATCGCGCGAGTCGCGCGGCGCCGCTCGACTATCGCGGGTTGTACGACGCGGTGCGCCTGCACGTTGCGCACGGCCCGTTGACCTACCTCGAGCCACTGGCTGAAGCGATCGCCCGCGAGGTGTTGTCCATGGACGACGTCGTGTGGTGTCGCGTCGCGATCAGAAAGCCCCATGTGGCACTCGGCGGTCCGCTCGCCCATGCGCAGGTCGCCATCGAGCGCACACATGAGTGAGATCGCATACATCGCGCTCGGCTCCAACCTCGGCGACCGCGCTGCGTATCTCGCCGGCGCGCGAGTAGCTCTGGCGAGCCTTCCCTACTGTCGCCTGCATGCGGCCACGCGAGTGGAGGAAACGGCACCGCTCGGGAGCATCGCGCAGAGCCCCTATCTCAACCAGATGATCGCGCTGCGGAGTGCCTTGGAGCCGCTTGCACTGCTCCACCAACTGCATCGAATCGAACGACGCTTCGGGCGGGTGCGCGGCGTTCGATGGAGTCCGCGTACACTCGATCTCGACATCGTTCGATTCGGCACGCGTCGCGTGACGGCTCCCGAACTCGAAATTCCGCATCCGGGAATTTCACACCGTCGGTTTTGGCAGCGCGAGATCGCCGAACTCGACCGAGCCGCTGGAGACGTCTGATGGCGGCCGTGATCGAGCTGCCGGCTTGGGCCTGCGTGACGGAGAAGCGTCGGGCGCACATTGCGCGCGTGACGGCGCTGCTCGAGGAGTGGGCCGGAAAGCTGAAGCTGAAGGCGGACGACGCACGAGCGTGGCGCGACGCCGGTCTGCTGCATGATGCGCTGCGCGACGCCGACGAGCCGGCACTGCGCCGCCTCGTTGGCGAGATTCCCGGCTTCAGCGTTGGCATGCTGCACGGACCGGCGGCTGCCGAGCGGCTCCGGCGCGACGGCGAGACCCGCGTTGAGCTGCTCGAAGCCGTTCGCCTGCACACGGTAGGATCGCCGAGCTGGGGCCGGTTGGGCCAGGCGCTCTACATGGCCGACTACCTCGAGCCGGGCCGGAAGTTCTCCCGCGTCGATCGTGCCTTTCTCGCGGCACAGGTGCCACGCGATTTCGACGGCACGTTCCGCCAGGTGGTCCGCGCGCGCCTCGAATGGTCGTTGCACGAGGGGAACCAGCTCTTTCCGGAGACGGTGGAGCTGTGGAATACGCTGCAATGAAGCGAGGGCCACTCCTGCTGCTCGGAGGGCTGCTGCTGTTCCTCGTTCTTGCTGGCGCGACCTGGGCCGTGCGCGCGCGCCGTGGCGTTCCCGACTCGCCGCCCCTGGCCGTCCGGAGCGCTCGTTCGTCGGCGCCCGCTGGCGTGCGTATTCGGGTGCAGGTGATCAATACGACGAGAACGCGCGGACTCGCTCGGCGCGCGACGCGTGCGCTTCGCGATCAGGGATTCGACGTCGTGGAAGTTGGCACAGGGGGACCGCTGCTCGACACCACACTCGTGCTCGACCGGTCTGGGCATCCCGCGTGGGCGAGCGCAGTCGCCAAAGTGCTCGGTCCGGCGGCGCGCACCGAGGCGCGACCCGACAGCTCACGCTACCTGGACGTCACCGTGCTGCTGGGTCGCTCCTGGCGGCCGCTTGCCGAGCCGCTCGACCCGTAGCTGTCCGCACGCCGCGGCGATGTCCATTCCTCGGCTCTTTCGCACCGCGACCTCTACTCCGCGATCGCGCAGAAGCCGAGCAAAGCGAGAGATCTCATTTGCGCTCGTGGGGACGAACCCCTGCGAGCCGCCGGGATGCAGGGGAATGAGATTGACGAACGCACGACAGTCACGAGCGAGGGAGGCCAGTTGCCGGGCGTGTTCCACGGCATCGTTCACCCCGCCGAGCATCACGTATTCGAACGTGACGCGACGGTCGAATACCTTGGCCGCTTCGATGACGTCCGCCAGCGGGTACTTCGTGTTGATCGGCATGAGCTGCTTGCGCAGCTCGTCCGACGGGGCGTGAATCGAGATGGCGAGTCGGAACTGCTCCGGTCGTTCACCGAGTGCGACGATGCCCGGCAGCACGCCGACGGTGGAGATGGTGATGTGCCGTGCTCCAATGCCGAGGGCGCGTGGATCGTTCAACAGCGTGAGCGTGGGATCCACCGCTTTCCAGTTCATGAGCGGCTCGCCCATCCCCATGAACACGATGTTCGTGATGCCGATGGGCGGATCGAGCAGGCGCATTTCGCGAACCTGGCCGGCGATTTCGTGCACCTCGAGATTCCGCGAGAAACCCATCGCGCCCGTCGCGCAAAATGCACATTGCAGCGCACATCCCGCCTGCGACGAGATGCAAAGCGTGACACGGTTTCCGTCGGGAATCGACACGGTTTCGATGGCTTCGCCATCGTGCAGCCGGAAAAGAAATTTCTGCGTGCCGTCCGATGACGACTGGCGCACCGACAGCGAGAGTCGCGGAAGCACGAACCGTTCGTCGAGCGCCGCGCGCAACGCGGCCGGCAGCTCCGTCATGTCGGCGAAGGACGCAGCCGGTGTGTGCCACAATCGGCGCACCACCTGACCGACGCGATACGCGGGCTCCCCCAACTCCGTCATCGCCGCGGCGAGGCGTACCTCGGCGTCATCGATGGTGAGGTTCAGCAGGTTCTCGCGTTCAGAGGTCACGGAAATATCGTGGTCAACATGAATTGATACGTGGCGCCGAGGTCTGCCGTGCCGTCCTCGCGGGCAATGCCCACGAGGTAGCGCGAGTAGCGCACGTCGAGCCCCAGGCGCAGCCGGGTGGTCGTGGATCCAAACGACGAATGCCTCGCGATGCCGCCGCGGAGGTCAAGCAATGCCGTCCGTCCGGAGAGGTACAGGAAGCTCTCGCTGCCGGCGGCCGCATCGCGCTGATACGACAGCCCGGAGCGCAGGTCGGTTCCTGATACCGGGATATACCCCTCGACCGCGGCAACGGCACTGGCTCGCTCCGCGCTGCCGGACGGCGACAGCAAGAAGCTCGCGACGGCAGCACGAAATGGGAGGCCGGCAGGACGCTCGATCGTGGCGCCGACGTCGAATGACGTGGCCTGCCCGCGCGAGTCGTCGATGACCCCGGACCGGCTGCGCACTGCCACACCTAGCGTCACCGGTCCGCGCCTTCCGGCGACGATCCCGGAGACGATGGTGGAGCGATAAGAAATTGGGTCTCCGATCGACAATGGGTCCGTATCGGTGCGTAGAATGTCCGCGACCGACGAGTGCGCCAGCGCGATTCCGGCGGTGACGCCGTCATGCACGCGAAGCGCAACGGTCCCCAGCTGCGCACTGACGCCTTGATCGACTGGCGAGGTAAGCGCCGATGCCGACGCGAGCATGTGCGCGGTACCGCGCATGATGATCGTGGCCGGATTCCAGAAGCCTCCCCCCGCCGCCGTCGCGAGCGCGGGCGCCTCCGCGAGCGTTCCCAACGGGAAGAGAAAGAGATCTCGGCCGGGCACTTCCTGAGCATGCAGCGGGCTGAGCGCTACAACAGCCGCAATGGCGGCGAACGTCTTGCGGCACATGAAGTTGAGCTTACCCGCCGACAGGAACGCTGGCAACTGTGGCGCTACCCTCGCTCACCCGGAGACGCTAGGTTGTTTCATTGAATGCGCACTGTGCACACGCGTTGATGCCCGAGCTTGCCTTGCGGCCCTCGTTTTCGAGGGCCGCTGCGCCACGCGATGTGCCGCCCGGATCCGAGGGTGCCGACGCGCCCCAACGCAACGCGGCCCCAGCGCACACCTCCAGCTTCGATCACCTCGCACGTAATGTCTGACACGACGCTCGCCACGAGTCTTCGCACGCACCTATGCGGCGCGCTGCGCGCGGATCATGTTGACCAGACGGTCCGACTCGGTGGCTGGGTGCATCGTGCCCGGGATCTCGGTGGTCTGGTGTTCATCGATCTTCGCGACCGGGCGGGGCTCGTGCAGATCTCCTTCAATCCGGAGAACGCGGGCGCGGATCTCTGTGCACTGGCAGCATCGCTCGGTGCCGAGTCCGTCGTGCTTGTCGAGGGTGTCGTCGCCGAGCGTCCCGTTGCGATGCGCAACGCCGACATGAGCACTGGCGCGGTCGAAGTGCGAGCGACATCGCTCCGGATCGTCGGGCCCGCGGCGACACCTGCCATTCCGGTGGCGCGCGGAAAAGGGGAGCAGCTCCCGGCAGAAGAACTTCGGCTTCGCCACCGGTATCTCGACCTGCGACGCGAAGAGCTCCAACGCAACCTGATGCTGCGACACCGGTTGTTGCAGCGCACGCGCCGCTTTCTCACGGATGCCGGATTCTTCGAAGTAGAAACGCCGATCCTCACCAAGCCGACGCCGGCGGGCGCGCGCGACTATCTGGTGCCAAGCCGCGTGCACCCAGGGGAGTTCTACGCGCTGCCTCAATCGCCGCAGATCTACAAGCAGCTCTTGATGATGGCCGGCTACGACAGGTATTTCCAAATCGCGCGGTGCTTTCGCGACGAAGAGCTCCGAGCCGACCGGCAACCGGAGTTCACGCAGATCGACATTGAAGCGTCGTTCGTTGGACAGGACGACGTGTTGGACTTCGCCGAAGAGCTCATCCGCGCACTGTGGATGGAAGGGGCGAGTGCCTTTCCGGCCGGTCGCGTTCGGCGCATGTCGTACGCCGACGCGTTGGAGCGGTTCGGGATCGATCGTCCGGACCTTCGCTATGGTCTGGAAATCGAAGATGCGAGCGACGTGTTTCGCGGATCCGAGTTCATCGTGACACGCACGGCGCTGGATGCGGGCGGGCGGGTGCGCGGCATTCGGGTGCCGGGCGGCGCGGCCTTCAGCCGCAAGCAAGTCGACGAGCTCGAGGTGCTCGCGAAGAGTGCCGGGGCGATGGGGCTGCTCCGTCTCAAACGTGTCAATGGAGCGTTGGAAGGCCCAGCCGCGAAATTCCTCGGCGACGGCGCAGCGGAGGCGCTTCGGCTTGCGGAGGGTGAGCTTGGACTTTACGTCGCCGCGCGAGACCAGATCTCGAGTCCCGCGCTCGACCGGGTGCGTCAGGCCGTCGCGGAGCGGCAGGGCCTCGCACGGTCGGACGTGAACGAGTTCGTGTGGATCAGCGACTTTCCGATGTTCGAGCGCGACCCGAACGGAGGGCTCGCGGCGGTGCATCATCCCTTTACGTCGCCACACCCCGATGACGTCTCGCTGCTCGATTCCGCACCGCACGAGGCGCGCGCGCTGGCGTACGACCTGGTGCTGAACGGTACGGAGCTCGGCGGTGGAAGCATTCGGATCAACGACCCTGGCGTCCAGGAAAAGATCTTCGGACTCCTCGGCATTGACGCAGTGGCGGCGCAAGAGCGCTTTGGATTTCTGCTCGAGGGCCTGCGCTCCGGCGCGCCGCCGCATGGTGGGATTGCCTTCGGCTTCGATCGCATCACGATGCTGCTGGCCGGCGCGCACTCGCTGCGCGACGTCATTGCCTTTCCCAAAACCACGGCGGCGCGCGCACTATTCGAAGGCGCGCCGACAGTGGTCCCAGCAAACGATCTGCGGGACCTTCACATCAAACTGGAGTCGGAGCGCGCGTGAGCGACGGGTCAGTCACACAGAAGGTGTCGACGGAAGGAGCGGACATGCTCACCCTGGCCGGGGTGAACGACGGCAATCTCGTGGAGCTTTCACGCCTGTGCGGCGTGCGCGTCGCGCTGCGCGGGGATGCGATGTCGATCTCCGGTCCGGCCGAGTTGGTGGAACGGGCGAGCGACATCGGACGTCGCATGGTCGACAGAGCGCGGCAACGGATGGAGCTGACACCAGACGACGTGCTGCGCCTCAGTGAAGACGATGGCGGCGTCAATGGTGACGGGAATGGAACCGGCCCCGGAGCAGGCGACGGACGCATCGCGCTGCCGGGGGTGCGAAAGCTCATTCAGGCGAAGACGAGCGGACAGGCCGAGTATCTCACGAAGATCACGGAGAACGACATCGTCGTGGGCATCGGGCCGGCAGGGACGGGAAAGACCTTTCTCGCCATGGCCGCCGCGGTGGATGCGCTCACGCGAAAGAAGGTGCGTCGCATCATTCTCGCGCGGCCGGCGGTGGAAGCGGGGGAGAGTCTGGGCTTCCTGCCGGGCGACATGCAGGCCAAAGTCGATCCGTACCTGCGTCCGCTGTACGACGCGCTCGACGAGATGATGCCGCAGGAGCGCGTGCAGAAGGCGCTCGAGACGCGCGTGATCGAGATCGCGCCGTTGGCGTTCATGCGGGGCCGCACGTTGAGCGACGCATTCGTGATTCTCGACGAGGCACAGAACGCGACGACCATGCAGATGAAGATGTTTCTCACCCGGCTTGGCGTGAACTCGCAGATCGTCATCACCGGCGACAAAACGCAAATCGATTTGCCGAAGCGCGAAGAGTCGGGATTGATGCAGGTCGAGCGCATCCTGCCCGGTATCGACGGCATCGCCTTTCACTACTTCACCGACGTCGACGTGGTGCGCCACCGGCTAGTGCGTGACATCATCAAAGCGTATGCGGAGGACGGGGACTAGCGTCGTGCCCAGAGTCGTGCACGTAGCCACCGACGCAGTGCGCATTCCGGTCGCGCGCGATCGGGTGCAGCGTGTCGCCGATCGGGTTCTGCGCGCCGAACGGGTGCGCCACGCGCTCATCTCCATCACCTTCGTGACTGATCAGAAGATCGCCGCCCTGAACTGGCAGCACTTGAAGCATCGCGGTCCCACCGATGTCATCTCCTTTGCGCTCTCGCCGATGACGCCCGGAGGGGAGCTCGTGGGCGACGTGTATGTCGCGCCGGCGGTGGCGCGGCGGAATGCGGCCGCACATGGCTCGGGTGTGCGCGAGGAGCTGCTGCGGCTCGTCGTGCACGGCGTGCTGCACGTGATCGGGTACGCGCATCCCGACGACGACTCGCGCGTTCGCTCGCCGATGTGGCGCCGGCAGGAACGGCTGCTCCACGCTGCGCTTGGTGTCGGATGAACCTCGCCGCCATTGCCGTCGCGGCCGGCGCGATCGCCATCGCGACCATCGCCGCTGCCGCGGACGGCGCACTGCTCGGGAGCGATCCCGAACCGGAACCAGCGCCCGCGGTCGTCGGCGCCCTGCGACTGGGCGAACGTGCCCACCGAGCACTCTCACTGCTCCGTGTGTTGGCCCACCTCGTCACAGGTGCCGCACTCGCGCGCGCCGTGGGCATCCAGCGCGGGGACGGCCTGGTTGCGGCCATCGTTTCGCTGGGCCTTGCCCTCGGCGTGGTGGTTGTCGTCGAAGGAGTCGGCCGCTCGCTCGGCTTCACGACGGCACCGCGACTGGCCATCGTCTTCGCGCGGTTCATTCGCTTGACCGAGATCCTCCTCGCTCCGGTGCTGAAGGCGGGGGTGGCACTGGACTCTCTCTTCGAGCGACTGATGCCGGCGCCCACGATCGAAGAGCGCGCGGAGCAACGAGAGGAGGCAACCGAGCAGTTCCGGCAGGTCGTGGCGGCGGAAGCAGACGTGTCTCGCGACGAGCAAGCGCTCATTCACGGCGTATTTTCACTCGGTGACACCGCGGTGCGCGAGGTGATGGTGCCGCGCGTCGACATTGTGGGGATCGACAATACGACGCACTGGAGTGAAGTCGTGGATCGCGTGCGCAGCAGCGAGCACGCGCGCTTCCCCGTGTACGACGAGACGCTCGACAACGTGCTCGGCATTCTCTACGCGAAGGATCTGCTCCCATTCGTCATCGACGACGACGAGCCGATGCTCGGCTGGCAGACGCTCGTGCGATCGGCGTCCTTTATCCCAACGTCGAAGCCCATCGACGCCCAGTTGCGCGACTTCAAGGCGAGTCGCACCCACATCGCCATCGTGAGCGACGAATTTGGTGGCACGGCGGGTCTCGTCAC
>JANMAY010000188.1:0-2033 GCA_031360095.1 Gemmatimonadaceae bacterium | reverse complement strand
TGCTGGCCGACGGCGCAGCCAATCTTTCCGCCGTCACCCGCGACTATGTGCTGGAGTGCGACGCCACGTCCGAGCGTGCGCCGCTCGTTTCCGTGTTCGGCGGCAAGATCACGACTTACCGGCGCCTCGCGGAAGAAGCGCTCGATCTCCTCGCGCAGAGCCTGCCGGAATTGAAAAGCGCCTGGACGGCGGGCGCGCCGCTGCCCGGGGGCGACATCCCGAACGCGGACTTCGAAGGATTTCTCGCCGACTTCCGCCGCTCGGCGCCGTGGCTGCCCGAAGCGCTCGCGCATCGCTACGCACGCGCCTACGGCACCCGCGTCGATCGGCTCCTGGCCGGCGCAAGCAGCCTGACGCAACTCGGCCAAGATTACGGCGGCGGATTATACGAAGCGGAAATCGACTACCTGACAAGTCAGGAATGGGCGCAAACGGCGGAAGACATTCTCTGGCGGCGATCGAAGTTGGGGCTGCACGTTTCGGCTGAGACGGCGACGCGACTCGTCGAAACGTTAGAGGAAAGGTTAAAGGTAAAAGGTGAAAGTGGGAAACAATAACCAGGGCCGAGGGCCGAGTAAAAGCAATAAACCTTCAGTGCCCTAAGATCGTACTCGGTCCTCGCCTTTGCGAAGCGCCGCACTTACTTTTACCTTTAACCTTTCGGCTCACTTTCGCATCACCGAAAGTCCCACGCCACTTCCACCCCGTCCGGGCGCACGGTCACTTTCGGTTCGCCTTTCGCCTTTTCCCGATTCAGCGACCACATCAGCGAGCCGACGCCGTAGCCGATAAAGGAGCCTGCAACGGTGTCGGAGAACCAGTGCCGGCGCTCCGCGACGCGGCCGATGTTGGCCAGCGCGGCGACGCCATACAACCACGGCGCGTCGTACTCTTTGGCGTAAGGCGTGACCGCCGCCCAGGCGACCGTCGTCAGGTCCGATGGGAACGAGGAATCGCCGCGGTCGCGCCCGCGGGAGAAATCCTTCTTGCCGAGATCCAGGTCCGGCCGTGCGCGGCCGATCGCATATTTGCTGCCGAGCGAAATGCCCAGTCCGATGGCGCTCGCCTGCAATGAACTCACAGCGGTTTGCGACAGCCGCGGATCGTCGCGATCCATCGCCGCCAATGCGGTTGCGCCAAGCACTCCCAGCGTTGCAAACTTGCCCAGGTCGCCGGCCCCGCGATTGGCGCGATCGTCCTTGTGGCTCTTCGCCCAATTGTCCACCTTGTCGTCCAGCTTGTATGAGAGTGCCACTGCCGCCACGCCGGCGATTGCGCCGAGCAGCGCTTCATCCGAGATCAACGTC
The DNA here is from genome assembly GCA_031360095.1 of Gemmatimonadaceae bacterium. Classification (GTDB taxonomy): domain Bacteria; phylum Gemmatimonadota; class Gemmatimonadetes; order Gemmatimonadales; family Gemmatimonadaceae; genus AG11. The sequence continues at coordinate 726 of JANMAY010000188.1, read as the reverse complement.
GGACCGAGATTACCGAGGTAATACTGGAACGCATCCCAGTTGACGCTGCGCTGCAGCGCGTTGGGCGGAGCGGGATGGTAGGGATCGTCGTTCTGGTCGCCGAAATCGACCAGCCCGTCCTGATCGTTCTTGTTGGCCAGCGGCCGCTCGACCAACTCGTAGAGGTCGCCGGGCGACTGCACCATCTGGCCGACGTCGCGCGTCCACGGCGACAGCGAGAAGGCGCTGGTCACCTGGGTATCGCGCGTGAGCATCGCGGTCAGCGGGATCGATCCGTAGATGCCCTTTTCGTTGTACGGCTTGTCCGGCGATCACGGGCTGGTGATGTCGTGGCCGTTTGTCACCGTGTACCATGCGCCGAGCTCGAAACCGGATTCAAATCGCCGCTTGATCTCGACGCGCACGCCGTCGTCGCGCGCGAGAAAGCGTCCGGCGCGCACCGTGGTCGTCAGTCCGTAGAACGGCAACCGGTAGTGAAAAGCCGCCAGCGCGGTGACGGTCTGGTAATCCTGGAAACCGAAGAAGCCGGTGAAATCGCGCTGGCGCACCCAATCCGCCGAGAAATCCACCGCCCAGCGCTCGGTCTCCGGGTGATACAGCACCTGCCCGCCGGCGCCGCCGTACATCATTTCGTAAATGCCGGCGGACGCGCGCACGTAGACGCGATCGTCCGGATGCAAATACTGGTTGAGCATCACCTTGGTGACCTTGAAGCCGTTGTGCTTG
>JANMAY010000487.1:0-1838 GCA_031360095.1 Gemmatimonadaceae bacterium | reverse complement strand
CGCGCCGCAGTACGCACCAGCCAGATTAGTGCCCCGTCTTCGCCGCCTTCACGGCCGCGGTCAGTACCGGGAGAATCTCGAGCACGTCGCCGACGATCCCATAGTCGGCCACCTTGAAGATCGGCGCTTCCTTGTCCTTGTTGATCGCGACGATCGTTTTCGAGGTCCGCATTCCCGCGAGATGCTGGATGGCGCCACTGATGCCCACGGCGATGTAGAGCTGCGGGCTCACTTGCCGACCCGTCTGTCCGATCTGATCGCTGTGCGGGCGCCATCCGTCGTCCGTCACCGCGCGTGTTGCGCCAACCGCAGCGTTTCCGAACGCATCGGCGAGATCTTCCACGAGCTTGAAATTCTCAGCGGCCTTCAGGCCGCGGCCACCGGCAACGATGATCGAGGCCTCGCCGAGATCCGGCCGGCCCTTCGAGCCTTCCTTGATTTCGACGACGGTGACGATAGGGCCAGTCGCGGCGACTGCCTGAACGGCTTCCGTTCGCGCGGTCTTGGGCGATTCCTTCACCGTGAACGCGCTGGGGCGGACACTGATGACCACGGGCAACCCGCTCAGCGCCAGCGTCATGATGACTTTGTTGGCGTATCCAGGATGCTTGACCGTGATGGTGTCTCCGCTGGCGGCAATCTCGACGACGTCGCTCGCAATGGGCGCATCCAGCTTCGCGGCGATGCGCGGGCCGAGATCGCGGCCTTGCGCGGAGAAACCAAGGATCACGGCGCGATAGCTGCCGCTCTTGACCCGCTCGACGATCGTTGCGGCGAGCGACTCGCGTGCGAATCTCGCGAACTCCGCGCTCTCAGCCACGACGACGACGTCGGCTCCGAACTGGCCGAGTTGCGCTGCCTTGGCAGCGATGCCAGGCGCCCCGGCGAGAAACGCGTGCACTTCCCCGCCCCCAGTGTTGTCCGCAAGCGCGCGCGCCGCGGTCACTGCCTCGAGAGACACCTTGCGCAGCTCTCCACCACGCGATTCCGCGAATACGAGCACGTTTGCCATTACAGGACCTTCGCTTCGTTTTGGAGGAGCGTCACGAGCTCCGGCACCGCGGCGGCGCCTTCACCAATGATGCGTCCAGCGGGGCGCTCCGGAGGGAGCTCCATCTTCTGCACGGTGACGCGCACGGGTCCGAGCTGCGCGGGCTTCGACTCGAGCGGCTTCTTCTTTGCCGCCATGATGCCTTTGAGCGACGGGTAGCGCGGGCGCGCGACGCCCTCGTCGATGGTGACGACTGCCGGGAGCGGAAAGCTGACCAGCTCCGCGGTCCCTTCGAGCTCGCGTCGGGCGGTGCCTTTTCCGTTCTCGATTTTCAACTCGGACACCGCGGTCACGCACGGAATCCCAAGCAACTCGGCGGTTGCAGTTCCCACCACGCCGGCTGAGGTGTCGAACGCGTGCTTGCCGAAGAGCACGAGATCGTAGCCGCCTGCGTTCAGCTCGGCGGCCAATGCTTTTGCGACGGCGATTCCGTCGGCAGGCACGGTGTCCGTCTTGAGATGCACGGCGCGGTCGGCGCCCATGCTCATGGCTTTGCGCAGAGACTCCTGCACGGTATCGGGACCGAGCGCGTAGATGACCGTCTCGCCGCCGCCGGCTTTCTCGTTGATCTGCAGTGCGGCTTCAACGGCATAGCCGGCGAAGTCGTCCATGTCGAATTTGAGTCCAGTCTCATCGATCGCGGCGCCGGCGGCGGCGATCCTGAAGCGCGACTCGGAATCCGGAGTGCGCTTGATGCAGACGGCAATTTTCACCGTCGTTCCCCCATGTGAAAGAATTCACATGAATGGTAGACGGCGGTGCGACTCGAAGGTAGTGGCGTGTCGAC
>JANMAY010000125.1:0-5071 GCA_031360095.1 Gemmatimonadaceae bacterium | reverse complement strand
ATACCGGAGTAGATCGCCACGTATTGCTTGCCATCGGGGCCGAGGTAGGTAATGGGATTGCCCACGACGCCGGAGCCGACCTTGAACTTCCACAGCAGCGCCCCCGTCCGCCCATTCACCGCCTTGAACCATCCGTCGAGCGTGCCGTAGAAGACAACGTCACCCTTCGTGGCAAGCGCACCGCCCCAGACCGGATACGGTTCCTTGATACCCCAGACTTTGCGCCCCGTCGTCGCGTCCCAGGCGATGAACTCTCCCCGATGCCCGCCCGGTCCAGCCTTCTCCGGAGCGATCCCGCCAATGTACGGTGTGCCAGGGATGTAGCTGACTTCGCGCGCCTCGAAGTCCATGCACAGGTTGTTCGTCGGAACGTAGAACAGTCCCGTCACGGGTGAGAACGCTGCGGGTTGCTGATTTTTTCCGCCCTCGAGGCTCGGGCAGATGTCGAGCACTTTCTTACCCTGATACGGTTCCTTCTCGGGATTGATTTGCGGGCGACCTGTCTTGAGATCGACCCCCGTGCTCCAATTCATCGGTACGAATGGCTTCGCGAGAATCACCTCCCCGGTGGCGCGATCCATCGTGTACGCGAAACCATTGCGATCGAAGTGGACGAGCGCCTTCCGTGTTTTTCCCGCGATGGGGAGGTCCACGAGGATGTTCTCGTTGACGGCGTCGTAGTCCCAGACGTCGTGCGGCGTCGGTTGAAACGCCCAGATCATGTCGCCTGTATCGGCGTCGCGCGCGATGATCGCCGCGCTCCACTTGTTGTCGCCGGGCCGCTGCTTGCCGTTCCACGGTCCGGGGTTCGACGTGCCGTGGTAGACGAGGTTGAGCTCGGGATCGTACGAAAGCCATCCCCACACCGTCGCGCCACCCTGCTGCCATGTGTTGCCGGGCCAACTCGTGGCGCCCTGATTGGCGCTTTTATCGGTGTTGTAGAACGGCTTGAACCGCGGGCCGACTTTGATGTCAGCGTCGGGCCCGATATTGTAGGCGCGCCACACTTCCTTGCCCGACACCGCATCAATGGCGGCGATCCATCCGCGCACACCCATCTCACCACCGCTCGAGCCCACGATGACTTTGCCCTTCACGACGATGGGCGCCATGGTCATCGTTTCGCCTTTGGCGAGGTTTCCCATCTGCGTGCGCCACAGCAGCTTGCCCGTCGCGGCATCGACCGCCACGGTGTGTCCGTCGAGCAGGTTATAGAAGATGCGGCCATCGGCGAACGCGGCCCCACGGTTCACGACGTCGCAGCAGGCGAGTCCCACGGCGGTCTGTGCATTCTCCGGCCGCACTTTCCACTTGAGCGGTTGCCCTTCCGTGGCGAGGTCGAGCGCGTACGACACGTTCGGAAACGGCGTCACGAGATACATCGTGTTGGCGACGACGAGCGGCGAGCCTTCATGGCCGCGGAGCACGCCGGTTGAGAACGTCCACGCGGCGCGCAGGTTCTTCGCGTTCGCCAGAGTAATCTGATCGAGCTCGCTGAACCGCGACGATGCATAGTCGGCGGCCTGGTGCGTCCATTCACCAGGCTGCCCGCCGTGTGGCGCGGCAATGCGCGTTCCCGCGACGGTGATGTTTGCTGCCGTCGTAGAATCCCCGCGTGTGGATGCCGCGTCGTCTCGCGTGCAGCCGACGAAGGCTGCGCCGGCGAGCATGCCGATGACCAACTTGGCGCGTGTCATTTCGATGAGGCCTTTTTCACTGTGGCTTTCTTCTCGCCTGCTTTTGTCCGAAGCCGCGAGCGCTCGTACAGTGCGATGTAGTCGTCCACTGGCATGGACGCGATCGACTCCGCGATGGCGTCGAGGGCGAGATCGTCGATCGTCTTGAAGCGGATGCAGGACTTTCCCGCATCGAGCTTCTTGCCCGCCTTGGCGAAACCGTGCTTGAATCGTTTCGCGCGCGCTTCGTCGCCGTACACCCCCATCAGATAGATGGAGTTGAATTTCTTTTGCGCGGCGAGAGACGCGTACATGAGCGCGTGTCCGTTATATGTCTCAGGGAATCGCGACAGCGGAACGGAGTAGGAGATCATGCCGTAGTCCATGCCTTCGAAATATCCCTTGGGCAGGTTCTTCAGAACGAGCGAGCGCATGGCGCTGATGACTTCGCGGCGCTCCGGCGTGAGGGAGGCGAGGTAGGCGTCGACTGTCTTTGCGCTGCTGCTGACCATGCGTGCCTCTCTAGGTGCAGGTCCCTCGATTCACGTTGCGCGCTCGGGATGACAGCGGCTACTTCGGCATCAAATAGTCCTGCGAGGCCACGCATTGCCAGCGGCCGTCGAGCAGCACCCAACTGTCCGTGTATCGATATCGTCGATCGAACGGCCCCTCTCGCCCTCGCCCCTTCAGTCGCAGAATCCCGATGACGATTGCCGAGTTGGAGTAGACCATCGCGCGCATGTTGGCGTTCGATGCCTCCTTCACCGTATCCGTTCCGGACGTGAACGCCTTGATACCCGCGGCGCGGTCCATCACACCGCTCTCGTCGGAATAGACCCAGCGTGGTGCGACGAGCCGGCCAATTGCGCCGGCATCACGCCGCACGACCGCGCGGGCGAAATCATCCTCGAGCTTGAACAGCGTCTGCTCCACGTTCCCCGTCTTCGCCTTCGCCGACGTCTGCGCCGTCACGGACGCAGCCAACAGACCCAACCCGAGCAGCGCCACACACAGACGGCGCACTGTACTACTCCCCGAATACTGGCGCATACTCTCCCTCCGTCTCATCCTGAAGTCGTAAATGCTCGAGCGTTCGCGCACACGTATTCCAGCGCAGGATCGCGTCGTCGTTGCCCGGCGGCCGCAACCGCTCCGCGCGCTCGAAGGCATCCATCGCCGCCCGAAGCGACGCGTATGCCATGGCCTCGCCGTGCATCACCGGATGCGCGAGTTGCGCACGTCCCAGCCGCTCCTGAATGATCCCGTCGTAATACTGTCGCTCGTAGGCATCGGCAATTCTCTCCAGCACGCCGCGCGCCCGAATGACGAGCGCACCAGGCTCCGCGCCGAATTGATCGGTGACCGACAACAGCATGAGCACCAGCACCGTCGGGTTCCGCGGATCGACTTCGAGGATGTCGAGGCAAATACTCTCCGTCGCCCACGACTGATTCAGCAACCGATACCGCTCGGCCTTCTCGATGGCGAGCGGAATGGCCTCCGGCGAAATCTTCTTCAGCTCAACAGTAGTCTTCTGCATACGCGAACCTCACGCTTTCCGCGATCCGCGCACCAACCGTACGAGTGCCTTCAGCGGATCGAAATGCTGATCGACGACGCGCTCCTTGAGCGGGATGATGGCGTTGTCGGTGATGGTAATGTGCTCGGGACACACCTTCGTGCAGCACTTGGTGATGTTGCAATAGCCAATCCCGAATTCGTCCTTCAGCGCGGTCACCCGATCGGCGGTATCGAGGGGATGCATCTCGAGGGCGGCAACGTAGACAAGATACCGCGGACCGATGAACTCTTCGTGCTTGTGGTGATCTCGCAGCACGTGGCAGACGTCCTGACACAGGAAGCACTCGATGCACTTCCGGTATTCCTGCACGCGATCGACGTCGCGCTGATCGATGCGCCACGTGCCATCCGGCGCATCGGGCGGCCGAGGGGTGAAGCGCTGGATCTTGGGCTTGACGCGGAAGTTCCAGGAGACGTCGGTGACGAGATCCCTGACGTGCGGAAACGCCCGCATCGGCTCCACGGTGACCGGCTCGTCCGCAGGCAGCTCGTCCAACCGAGTCATGCACATCAGCTTCGGCTTGCCGTTGATCTCGGCCGAGCACGAACCGCACTTCCCTGCTTTGCAGTTCCAGCGCACCGCGAGGTCGTTCGCCTGATCGGCCTGGATCTGATGGATGGCGTCGAGCACCACCATGCCGTCGTTCGTCTGCGTCGTGTAGTCGTGGAACGCACCGGTTCCGTCGGCGCCGCGCCAGATCCGGAAGCTTCGCGATTCGTGTCCGACCGCGGCGTCCTGCGCGGTTTGGGCGGCCGTATACGCATCGACGGCGCGGGCCGGCGTCGAGTCGTTCGACAGGGGAGCGGTCACGATTGCATCTCCTGGATGATCGCCTCGAGCTCCGCGGGCCGCGGCGGAATCGTCTCGCGCGCGAGCTGCATGCGTCCGTCGCTGCCGCGGGTGATCACATGGTTGAAAGTGCCGAACGTCGCGTCCTTGTCGGGATAGTCGTCGCGGAAATGCCCGCCGCGGCTCTCCTTGCGCTCCAACGCAGACGTGGTGATGGCCTCGGCGACGATGAGCAGATGCCGCAGGTCGAGCGCGGTGTGCCAGCCGGGGTTGTACTCGCGGTTCCCCGGCACGCCCACACGCTCCGCCCGCTCGTTGAGCACCTCGAGCTCGGCAAGCGCGCGCTCCATTTCTCCCTGCACGCGCACAATGCCAACATAGTTCTGCATCGTCTTCTGAAGCGATTCCTGCACTTGATACGGTCCTTCGCCCGCGGAGCCGCGTTCGAACGGTGCCAGTGCAAGCCGCGCGGCGTCGTCGACCTCGCCGGCATCGATTGTCGGAGCTCCCTTCCCGCGCGCGTACTCCGCTGCGTACTGGCCGGCGCGCTTTCCAAACACGAGCAGATCGGACAGAGAGTTACCGCCGAGCCGATTCGCACCGTGCAGTCCTGCGGCGCATTCACCGCAGGCAAACAGACCCGGCACGGTGGACATCTGCGTGTCGCCGTCGACGCGAATACCACCCATCACGTAATGGGTGGTGGGCCCGATCTCCATCGGCTCCTTCGTGATGTCGATGCCCGCGAGCTGCATGAACTGATGGTACATGCTGGGAAGCTTCTTCTTGATGTGCTGCTCGGCGTTCGGGAGCCTGGACTTGATCCATGATATGTCGAGGAACACGCCGCCGTGCGGGCTTCCGCGTCCTTCCCGCACTTCCTTCATGATGGCGCGCGCGACGTGGTCGCGCGTGAGCAATTCGGGGGGACGGCGCGCGTTCTTGTCGCCCTGAGTGTAGCGCCAGCCCTCTTCCTCGTTGTCGGCGGTCTGATTGCGGTAATTCTCGGGGATGTCGTCGAACA
>JANMAY010000089.1:0-6594 GCA_031360095.1 Gemmatimonadaceae bacterium | reverse complement strand
GGGGTATGGGTCGCGAGCGTCGCAAATATCGACTGGCCCTCGCGCCCGGGATTGACCGCATGGCAGCAGCAGTCGGAGCTGATCGCGATTCTCGATCGCTCGGTCGCGCTCAATCTGAACGCCGTGATACTCCAGGTGCGTCCTGCGGCAGACGCACTCTATAACTCGCCGTACGAGCCGTGGTCGGAGTACCTCACGGGAGTCGAGGGCAGGGCTCCGGAACCGTACTACGATCCGCTGGAGTTCGCCGTGCGCGAGGCGCACGCGCGGGGGCTGGAACTGCATGCGTGGTTCAATCCGTATCGTGCGCGGCATGCGAGCGCGAAGAGCGTTGCCGCGGGGACACATATCAGCGTCACCCAACCGAATCTGGTACGCAGCTACGGCCGCTATCTGTGGATGGATCCGGGAGAACCCGCCGTCGTCGCGCAGACATTGAAGGTCATGCTCGATGTCGTCAAGCGATACGATGTGGACGGCATCCACATCGATGACTACTTCTATCCGTATCCGGAGATCGGCAAAGACAGCATCGTCATCCCGTTTCCCGACTCGGCGAGCTACGCTGCGTACAGGTCGCATGGTGGACACCTCGAGCGCGATGACTGGCGCCGGCACAACGTCGATACGCTCATGCAGCAGGTGTTCGAACGCACGAGGAAGATCAAGCCGTGGGTGAAAGTCGGCATCTCGCCCTTCGGCATCTGGCGTCCTGGAAACCCGGAGCAGATCAAGGGATTCGATGCCTATGAGAAGCTGTACGCCGACTCCCGAAAATGGCTGCGCGAAGGGTGGCTCGACTACTTCACGCCCCAACTCTACTGGCCGATCGCGCAGGTGCCGCAGAGCTATCCGGTGCTGCTGGACTGGTGGCTACGCGAGAATGTGAAGAAGCGACATATGTGGCCGGGACATAATGCGAGCCGAGCCGCGGGGAGCGTGTGGGCGCCCGACGAATTGAACGCGCAAGTCCGTGCCACGCGGGCATCCGGCGCAACGGGCGACATTCATTTCAGCATGCGTGCGCTCATGCCGGCAACAACCGTCAGGCGCGACTCGGTGCTGGTTGGTGTGGCGACGCAGCCGCCGCGGGAGGCGTCGGCAGCGGCACTCGCCGATCGTCTTCGCGCGGAGCTCTACGCCGAGCCGGCGTTGGTGCCCGCGTCACCATGGATGTCGAGCACGCGCCCGACGCGCCCCTCGGCAACGATCACACTCGATACCGCGACGGGAGACTATGCCGTTCGCTTAACGCCCGCCGCCAAAAGCCGGGTCGCTTGGTGGACGGTGCGCGTGCGCACGGCGTCCGGCTGGAAGAGCTGGGTGTTGCCGGGGAGTCAAACTCGGCTGGTTGTCGCGGGCCGCGGTGAGGTGCGCGCGCCGCGCGTGATGGTTTCAGCGCTCGACCGATATGGCAGCGAGAGCGTCGTCGTTGCGGCGCAACCCGAAAGTCGCAATCCATGAGCATCTCTCGGCGCGAAGCTCTGCGCGAACTGAGCGCACTGTTCGCCATTCCCTTCATTGAATGGCCCGCACTTCTCGCCGACCCGCTCGCCGGTACGATCGCTGAGTATCAGGGCGGTCGCGCGCGCCGCGAGTGGACGGCCGCGCAGATCACGAGGCAGGCGCTCGATCGCGCGCACGCATCGGACGGCACACTACACGCGATCGACATGTTCTCCCGCACCGCGATGGACGAAGCTCGCGCGTCCGACGCGCGAGCTCGTCGTCGCGCGCTCCGTGGACCGCTCGACGGCGTTCCCGTGTTCGCGAAATCGATCTACGACATGCGCGGTTATCCCACGACCGCATCCAGCGCCGAGTGGGCGCGACTGTTTCCCGACGCCGTTCGACGTGACGCGATTGAGGTCGAGCGCATGCGAGCGGCTGGCGCCGTCGTACTTGGCAAGACGGCCGCTGATGACTTTGCGTATCACGGCAACGGGACGAGCTCGCTCACCGGACAGGTTCGCAACCCGTACGATCCCACGGGTGTGAAGACGCCGGGCGGCTCGAGCGCCGGTTCCGCGGTTGCGGTCGCCTGCGGCATTGCGTTCGCCGCGATCGGCACCGACGACGGAGGGTCCAATCGCATTCCGGCGCAGTTTTGCGGCGTCGTGGGAATGAAGCCGACGTTCGGGCTCGTGCCGCGCACCGGCGTGATTCCGACGTGGCCGTATCTCGACACACACGGCCCGCTCGCACGCACCGTCGCCGATGCCGCGCTGCTGCTCGACGCGATCGCCGGACCCGACGCATCGGATGGACTCGCGCTCGCCACTCCGTGGAAGCGCGGAAGACTCGCCAAGTTGCGGGACGACGCGCTCGTCAACGCGCGACTCGGGCTGGTTGAAGCGCATGTGCCGCGCGCGCAGATGAGTGCAGAGTCCCTGTCGGTGTTCGATCGCGCGGTTGCGGATCTCACGTCCGCAGGCGCGATCGTCGAGCCCAGCGCTCCGACCGTGACCCGCGCGAACGTGCGCGACCTGTTCGCACAAGCGGCGAAGGCACGCGGCGACGTTGCGCCGAATCACAACTCGCCGCCAGCAACGGCGAACGCGCTTCTCAGATACTTCGCTCGGCACGGCGGCGATGCGCGGCGCGACGTTGAACGTGGACTGGCGGCGTTCCGCGCGTTCTACGACGTGCTGCCGAAGGAGTGGGAGGAGATGTCAAAGCTCATCGTGCAACCATACGAGCGCGATCCTGCCAGCGTCTCGTTCGCGCGCTCACGAGCGGAGGTCGTTGCGCAGCTTGCCGGGACATTTCGAGCGCAGCGTCTGGACGCGATGATCTACCCAACGATGCCGTTCCCAGCTCCTCGCGCTGTCGACCCATGGCCCGACATCCGCACGACGCTCGGCTACGGCAACTGGCTCGGGTTGCCGGAGGTGTCGGTGCCGACAGGGCTTGGGTCGGATGGCATGCCGGCGGGGAACATCTCGTTCGTCGGACTGCCCGGGAGTGACATGCAGTTGCTGGCACTGGCACATTCGTACGAGAAGGTGTCCCGTCGTTTCATCGCGCCGCCAAAACCGGTGTGACGTTGGTCATTCATGTCGAAGGAAATCGAATGTCGCATTGCATCATCGCGTTCATCGTCGCCGTCGCCAGTCAAGCGGCTCCACTCCATGCGCAAAGCAGCGGCCCTGCTGCGAAGGTACGCGATACTTTCGACCGCTTCGTCGCCGCTGAAATGGCACGCAAGCATATTCCCGGCGTGTCGGTTGCCGTTGTGCGCGCAGGAAAGGTCATCAGAGCGCAAGGATACGGCATTGCCGATCTCGAGCACGAGATTCCCGTTACGCCGCAGACCGTCTTCAAGATCGGGTCGTTGAGCAAGCAGTTCCTTGCCGCAGGAATCATGGTGCTCGCGCAGGACGGCCTGCTGTCCATCGACGATTCGATCTCCAGGTACTACGCTGATGCGCCGGACTCGTGGCGCGGCATCACCCTGCGCCACTTCCTCACGCACACCTCAGGCGTGTTGCGCGAGGGGCCCGCGTTCGACCCGTTGAAAGAGCAACCAGACAGCGTGATAGTCCGCTCCGCGTTCACTCGGCCGCTCGAGTTCCCAACGGGATCCAAGTATCAGTACTGCAACGTCTGTTACTTCACACTCGCCGACATCATTGCACGCGTCTCCGGGAAGCCGTGGGATGTGTTCTTCACGGACCGCGTGTTTCGCCCCTTGGGTATGACGGCAACGCGGACGACGACGGTGACGAAACTGATCCCGCACCGTGCGCGCGGTTACACGTGGCGTGACAGCGGCTATGTCAACGCACCCGAATATGTCGCGCTGCGGCCGAGCGGCGCGTTTCTGTCGACGGCAGTGGACCTGGCCAAGTGGGATGCTGCACTGTACGGCAATCACTTGCTCACGGCGGCGAGCCACGAGGCGATGTGGACGCCGATGCGTCTCACCGGAGGCGGCGTATCCTCTTACGGCTTCGGCTGGCAGCTCGACTCACTCGACGGACATTGGCGTGTGGGCCACGGTGGCTCGCTGCCCGGATTTCGCGCGGAGATCGAGCGCTTCCCGAACGACAGTGTGACGGTGATCGTGCTGACGAACGCGGACGATGCGCAGCCTGCGGAGATCGCCCGCGGCATCGCGCGGCTCTATTTCTCAGGAAGCGTTCGTGCGAAGTGAGATACATCTTCGCGAAGTGTCACGTCGTTCCCCAACGCCAACGAACGAGGCGCTCTTCGCTCGTATTGTGCTGATCCGCTTGCAGTTCACTCGACCGTTCGTTCGCCACACGAACATCCAGGAGCGACATGGACCGCCATACATTCGCTGCGCGCCTCGCGCTCCAGACGTGCGCGTTAATGCTCCTCGCGGCGTGTTCCAGTCGAGGCGTTCAATCCACTGCGGGGGTCGCTGACCGCATCGCGTCCCAGCCCCTCGACGCTGCGCCCCCCGGATTCCCGACCGTCTGTGAACCTGGTGAAGTGGAAGTCATGCTGTTGGGTGTGTATCACTTCGAGGGCTCCCAACGTGACGCCGTATCCGGTGGGCCGCAGGACTATAGCAATCACGCTCGTCAGGCCGAGCTCGACGATCTCATCGCGCGTCTTGCGCGCTGGAAGCCCGAGCAGATCGCGGTCGAGTGGCCCCTGAGTTTCGCCGACTCGACATCTGCGCTCTTCGCGCGCTATGTCGCGGCGGGCGGGAAATCGACAAGTCAGAACGAGGTCGTTCAGATCGGCTTCCGTCTCGCCCGCCGGTTAGGCCACTCGACGGTGTATCCCATCGACTATCAGATGCCGATCGGCAACGACTCGCTCGGTGCGCTGTTGGCGCGGAGACCAGACCTCCAGCGGCGCGCCGACAGCATAGTCGCGGCGCTTCGCACGGAAAGCGACTCCGGCGAACGCGCGAGCGCAACACTGTCAATTGTGGCTCGCCTTCGACAGGCTAACGAAACTCCGGCGCTGCACGCCGGAAACTCGGGCTCGATGTTTGGCAGTTGGCTAGCGGCCGGCGAGGGAACGAATCTGGGCGGTCCACGATTGCTCGCCCGCTGGTACGAGCGCAATTTCTACATGGCGCACAATCTCACGCGCGGGCTCCTTTCGGACACGCGTCGGGTTCTCGTGGTGGTTGGGTCAAGCCACGTGCCGCCACTGCGCAATATTCTCGACGAGTCCCCACAGTTCTGTCCGGTCAGCCCGCTGACTTTGTTGTGGTGAACGCGTGCGATGTGCAGCGTTGACCCATTCGCAGTTCCAGATCAAACACTCGTGAAGCCAAACATGACACGACACCTCCAGCGCGCGACGCTCCTGATGGCCCTCGCTGTAACCGCCGCGACCGCTCTCTCCGGTTGCAGGCGCGACAAATCGCCCGAGCCAGTCGCCGAATCAGCGGCAGACCGCGCCGCGGCCGAGACGGCGATGCGTGCGGTGGACTCAGCTCTCCAAGCGGCGATCGTGGTAAAGGACGCCGGCCGCACCGCTTCGTTCTACGCCGCCGATGCAACACTTCTCCCCGTCGCCGAACCGATCGTCACGGGACGCGAGGCCATCGAGCGGGAGTGGGCAAAGGTCTTCGGAATTCCGGGTTTTGTGAACCGAGCTCGGATTACGAACGTGAAGGTCGCCAAGGGCAGGGACATGGCCTACACGCAGGGCACCTACGAGACGGCGATGACCGCGCCCGACGGCAAGCCGACGATGGAGCGGGGCAAGTGGGTTTCCGTCTGGCGACGCGACCCGGACGGGACGTGGCGCATCGTTGCGGATATCTTCAACACCGACTCGCCACCGCCCGCGCATCAGGAATCGACTACTGGCGAGCACTCGCGCCCGAAAACTTGACGACTGGGTTAGACGGCGCGAAAGATCCGGAGAGTTCCATGCTTCTCGACGACCTCATGCCTCAGTACGACGTCGTGGAGCGGCACCGGACTCTCATCCGTGCGTCGCCAAACATCGTGTTCGACGCGATCCGTGAAGCCGACCTCGCGGGCGGCCGGATCACACGCGCGCTCCTCGCTCTGCGCGCGGCTCCCGCCGCGCTTCTCGCCATCGCACGGTCGCCGCGCGCCGCGTGGACCGAGCACAACGCTCGGGCTTCAGCGCAACAACGCGTTGTTCGTCTCCGCGACTTCGAGCGCGCGGGCTTTCACATCGTGGCCGAACGCGCGCCGGACGAGTTGGTCATCGGGCTGCTCGGCCGCTTCTGGACGCCGCGCGGCGACCTGTGCGCCGAGGTCACGACCGATACGTTCCGCGCCGGTCCACCGGTGGGGATGGTGCTCGCAGGGTGGAATTTCACCGTCTTGGCACGGCCGGATGGTTCGAGCGAGTTGCGCACGGAAACTCGGGTCTGGTGCTCGGCGGACGCCCGATGGAAGTTCCGGCTGTACTGGCTCGCCGTCCGTCCCGGGAGTGGTCTCATTCGACGCGCGATGCTGCGTGCGATTCGCCACCATGCGGAGTTTCGCAACGCAGCGCCCCGTACGACGAACCGCACGGGCGACATCGAAGAGAGTGTCCATGTCCAACACGATTGATCGACGGGAATTCCTCGCGCGTGCAGCATTCGGCGCCGCAACGCTCACGCTGTCGTGCGTGCAACCGCAG
>JANMAY010000084.1:0-2175 GCA_031360095.1 Gemmatimonadaceae bacterium | reverse complement strand
CGCGCGCGCGGCTTCTGGGCGGGGGCGAGCGTCGCGTAGAGCACGAGCGGAAGCAGTACGAGGGGAAGTCTCATCGCGTCATACCCACGGTTGTAGTGTGGACACCTACAGAAATCTCGTGCGCAGCCCCTCGAGTAGCGTAGGAATGAAGCCGCCGAACGCGCCATTGCTCATCACGAGTATCACATCGCCCGGCTTCGACTCCGCAATCACGCCGTTGATCAGGACGTCAGTATCGCGGGAGGCATTCGCATCGATGCTCTGCGCACGCAGCGCCGTGTTCACCTTCTCGATGTCGAGCTGCTCATCGATCGGTACCTTGTCGTGCGGCTCGGGAATCCGGATCGATGCGCGCGCCGCGCCGGCAAATGCACTGGCGTACTCGCTCTGATGAATATTGCGGCGGCTCGTGTTCGAGCGCGGCTCGAACACCGCCCACAAACGTCGCTCGGGATAACGCAGCCGAATCGCCGTGATCGTCTCGCGTACCGCCGTGGGATGATGCGCGAAGTCATCGATCACGAGCACGCCGCCGATCTCGCCGCGAATCTCCTGTCGCCGCTTCACACCGGTGAACGACGCGAACCCCTCGCGAATCTGATCGGCGCTCAGGCCGAGACTGCGCGAGAGGGCATACACACCGAGCGCATTTTCGACATTGTGGTGTCCCGACATCGGCAGGAGAAACTCGCCAGCATCGCCGCGCGGCTCCTTGATCACGAACCGCGCGCCGTCCGGTCCGAAGCGAAGATCGTGCGTCGCGTAGTCGGCAGCTCCATGCGCGGCATAGGTTGCCACGTACGCGCGCGACGACCGCTGCGCGATGGCGACCGCGTTGGGATACGACGCGGCAACCGCGAGAAACCCGTCCTCCGGAAGCGTCGCGGCAAATTTGTCGTACGCCGACTCGTAGTGCGCCATGTCGCGGTAGATGTCGGCGTGATCGAACTCCACGCTCGTCAGCATCGCCGTCTTGGCGCGGTAGTGCATGAACTTCGGGCCCTTGTCGAAGTAGGCTGTGTCGTACTCGTCCCCCTCGACCACCACGAATGGACCGCCGCCATTTCGAAAGTTGCCGGAGTAGTTCGCCGTCACGCCGCCCACGAGAAACGTCGGATCCGTACCCGCCGACACGAGCACGTGGGACATCAACGCCGACGTCGTCGTCTTCCCGTGCGTTCCGACGATCACCACGCTGTGCTTGCCCGCGAGCACGAGCGATCCGAACGCCGCCGGAAAGCTCATCTGCGGAATGCCGCTCTCGCGCGCCGCCGTCGCCTCGACGTTCACGCGGCGGATCACATTGCCAATGATGATCAAGTCCGGGCGCGCTGCGGCGATGTTGCCGGGCGCGTATGGCGTCATCACATCCACCCCCCACGCGGCAAGCATGTCGCTCATCGGAGGGTACACGCTCTCGTCGCTTCCGGTCACGTCATAGCCGGCGGCCTTCAGCATGCCCGCGAACGAGCCCATTCCGGTTCCACCAACCCCCACGAGATGGATACGCCGAATGGAGCCAGGGGTGATGTCGGTGAGAACGTTTCCGTTGTCGTCGGGCATGCGGAACTGGGGGCATGGGGAATGTGCAATCTAACCGAGCGGTCGATTTGTCCCATGGGACTGTGACCGGCGACACACGGGATTACCAGCGGACTCGAGAATCGTCATTGCTATGTCGAAACTGAGATGGGACGGCGCCCCCCTCCTGCGCCCGACCCGCTCTTCGCTTCCCCTTCTGCTCTGGGTGAGATCATGCGATTCAACAAGTGGCTGGTAGCACTCGCCGGTATGCTCGCGTTGATGGTTGGCGCTGCCGGCCTGCACTCGTAACTCCGCTGTAGCGGTCGTCGCTTGACCGCGCGCTTCCGTCGGCGTACGCTCACGGCCTGATGCGCGAGCTCGACCGGATCCGCCATACCCTGACTCACGCCGCTTCACGCGGCGAGCGCGTTCTGCTCGTCACCGTCCTCGGCGTGGAAGGCTCCGTCTATCGCGGGGCCGGCGCCCGCATGATCGTCCTGTCCAACGGCGAGACCATCGGTGCCGTGAGCGGCGGCTGCCTCGAGGCCGACATCGTCGTCCGCGCCCCCGACGTCCTGGCGTCAGGCCGCACCGAGATCGCCCGGTACGACACTCGTGCGTCGGATGATGTCGTGCTCGGCCTCGGGCTCG
>JANMAY010000062.1:0-2989 GCA_031360095.1 Gemmatimonadaceae bacterium | reverse complement strand
GCACCAACGGGAAGTCGATGTTCGACAATTCGGCGACGACGTATGACGCCATCTTTCCCGGCCTGCTTCCGCCGCAGGTGTTGACGATGGTCAATGCAGCCGCAGGTCGCTTCACCGCGTCGCCGTCAGCGCTGCAGTATCTCGACAAGTACTACATCCCGGACGGCCAGCTCTCCGTCCCAACCGTGACGCTGCACACGACGCGTGATCCCCTCGTGCCCTACTTCCACGAAGGCCTCTTTGCGCAGAAGGTCGCGCAACAGCAGAGCAGCAACCGGCTCGTGCAGCGGAGCGTAGACGGCTTTGGTCACTGCGCGTTCAGCACTCCGCAGATGGTGGACGCGTTTCAGTCGCTGGCGGGCTGGGTGAGCACGGGGCAGAAGCCGGCGAATTAGTCCGGACGGAACGGAGTCGCCGCCGTCGAAGGCTGTGGCTCCGTTCCGGTTCGTCCCGCCCGTATGGCTACATCGCCGCGAGTCGATCCAGCTCCTGCACCAACTCGTCGCCGAAGTAGTACGCCAGCTCGGGCCGAGCCATTGCGAAGACCGTGGGCCCATCGCCCGCGCAAACCAGAGTGCCTTCCTCTACTTCGTCGGAGCACAAGAGAACGCCGCTGTGAAATGTGAGGGGAAAGAGCGCGCTCACCATCGGCTTGAGCACGTGGTAGTCGATCGCCAGCTCGAGGGACACCGCGTGCAGGAGGCACCCACGGCCGGCGCGGCGAAGAAAAACGCAACGTCCCTCGCTGACGCCGGTTCGCGTGGAGGCACCGCCGGGAAAGTCCTGGTCTGGTTCGGTTGGACCAACGAACCAAGTCGAAGGGTCCGCCGGCACGTGCATCGCGAGCGCGGGCGCGTGCGCGAGGATCCGATCGCGCTCCATCACCGAGACGTCGACGCCGTACTCGCAGCACGCGTCGGCGCAAAAGCCGCAGCTCAGGCAATGCCCGAAGTAGCGGCTCGAGAAGATGGCCGAATCCACCGCACGAATGACTGGTGCGCCGTCCCGCGCAGTGTAGGCGCGGGAAAGTTGAAGTTCGGTCAGGCGGCGCTCGTGTCTTCGGCCCCGCCCACGCTCGGCGGCGGGCTGCCAGCGGGACGCGGACCGGCTCCGCGCCGGCGGTTTCTGCCGCGCTTGCGGGAGCCCGCTCCCGGCGCGCCCTGAGACGGATTCACCGCGTTCGCATCGCCGCGCCGGATTACCGATTGCCGACAGGCCTCCAACACCGCCTCGAGTGCTTCGATACCATCATCGGTCGCTTCGAGAAACAGGTCCTTCACCACGGACTCCGCCTTCTCGAGCTGCTTGACGAGCGCCAGCGCCATGGTGCGGCTGGACATCGTGCCGCACAGCTTGGCGTCGATGCGATTGCCGGCCGGCCGGCGCAGCACCGTGACGGCACCCTGCTTTCCCGGCTGGAGAAAGTAGGGCGATCTGTGGCCAGCGGCCGGAGCGCCTCGCTTCTTCGCGGGGCGACGCTTTTTCTCAGTCATACCATCATCGTCCGCGTGTGAACCTCAGAAACGTATCCGGCCCTCCCGCAGCGCGGGAGCCCCGCAGAACCGCCCACCGCCACGCGATGTGCGCTCGCGCGACGGCTGCGCGGCCGAATAGCTTCCGGTGTGCGCCGCAACAGCGTGATTTTCGCGAACCATCATCCCGCCAATCCGCCATGTCCTCTCCTTCGAGCACCGAGCCGGACCTGCGTTATCCCGTCGGCAAAGTCCAGCGCAAGCCAGCCATGTCCGCCGACGAACGCCGAGCCGCCATCGACTCCGTAGCCAACACGCCGAAGTCGCTGCGTGCTGCCGTTCGCGGCCTCTCGGACGCCCAGCTCGACACCGCCTATCGACCCGGCGGATGGACCGTCCGCCAACTGGTGCACCACGTGGCCGACAGCCACATCAATGCGTACACGCGCTTTCGGCTCGCGTTTACCGAGCCGAACCCGACGATCAAGCCCTACGAAGAAGCGAAGTGGGCCGAGCTGCAGGATGCGCGCACCCTGCCGATCGACGTTTCGCTCACCCTTCTCGACGCATTGCATGAGCGACTGGTCACGCTCTTGCGAAATCAGCCCCCCGAATCGTTCGCGCTGACGCTCACTCATCCGGAGAATGGACCGATGACGGTCGATGCCCTTCTCAGCGTCTATGCCTGGCACGGTCCGCATCACGTTGCGCACGTGACGGCGTTGCGCGACCGGATGAAATGGTCCTGAGGCGCGTGTTCGCGTGGTCGTGCGTGGGGGGCGTCATGCTCCTCGGCTGCGGGCGCGACGGTGCTCGCAGGGGCGACTCCGCCGCGAGGGAAGGCGCGCGCTCGGCTGCTTCGTCTCGGGGGCCGGCATCAGCGTGCCCCAAGACCGGTCACTGGACGGACTGTCAGGTCAAGCTACGCCTCGAGCAGTCGGGGTTAGCGCCGGCGGTGGCGTCCGAACCGTTGAAAAACCTCCCCACGCTGCCGGGAACTCCGACGTCATATCACGTCGGCAGCGCCGCGCTTGCGGTGTATCTGTTCCCCGACAGCGCAGCGCGGAGTCGCGCCGCAGCGACACTCGACACGACCAAGTTCATTCCGCCGGGTAAGGCGGTGGGCATGCAGGGAGAGGCGACGGCGATCGTGAATGACAACATGTTGGCATTGTTGTTCAGCCGGAACGAGCATCAGCGCGAGCGGGTTGCGGACGCGATCACGGCCGGGCCGCCCCAACCGTAATAGCGATGACATCGACGAGCGCTTTTCATCACGGATTCACCCGGAAGAAGCCCGGATAGTGCAACGGCAGAGCATGTGTGGTATCCGGGCATTTTGGTTTTGCAATCCGTGATGTCTTTTTTTGCTTTACTCGAACATTCCCACAGCGCTTTTCATCACGGATTGACCTGGAAGAAGCCCGGATAGTGCCACGGCAGAGCATGTGTGGTATCCGGGCATTTTGGTTTTGCAATCCGTGATGTCCTTCTTGAATCCTGGGCGCAGCGGTATC
>JANMAY010000058.1:0-3255 GCA_031360095.1 Gemmatimonadaceae bacterium | reverse complement strand
TATGCACGTGGACGCGAACAGTGTCGCGCCTCGCGTGGTGTCGCCGGTGAGCTTGGGCATCTTTGGCATACCCTCGCCCTTCACGTGCGCTCCCCACGGCACCCCAGTCGACAGAAACGCGAGATAGGAGACGATGTCCTGCATCTCGCGACTGTCGTTCGGCAGCTTCGAGCCCGCGAGGCTGCGGGTGACGCAGTAATTGATGCGATCCTCGATGGGCACGACCGCGCCGGTGCGCTCGAGATAGCGTGGATAGCGGGCTACCACACCGATCAGCGCCGCGTCGTCGCGGCGGCGGCCGGCGTCGAGATGGCAGCTCGCGCACTGCACTCCTCCCGCGACGTATTTCGGAAGACTGTCGGTGGTGTGCAGGATCAGCGCGAGCCCGCGCCTGATGGACGCGCCGAGCTGGTCGTTCGGAATCGCGGAGTCGGGGGGCGGCGTGTAGTCCAGTGGCGCGTTGGCCGCCGCTGCCGGGGGCGTCTCGGAAGTTTGCAGAGAGCGATCATCCTGCCCGCAGGCCGCGAGCAACACTCCACACGCCATCCACGTCGCCATCGACACACGGCGCGGCCGCCTGCGGGAGCGCGGTCGCGCAATGCGTGTGGTCTCCACCAGCAACAGCGTCAGCCGCCCAAACAATATGTGCAGCCCTTTTCCTGCGCACGATTCACGGCCAGCACGCCGGCAGGCACGAGCACCATTCCCGGAATGACACCGGCGGTCCATTGCGCCTTCGCCACTTCGGGTGTCACGCCGGCATTCTTCGACGTCTTTCCGCTGAGCACACCAAGCGCCACGTTGCACACCGTGAAGGTCACGCCGCGGGCCAGCAACTTGTCGATCGCCATTCCGGGGAACATGAGATCGCCATCTTGCGGGTGATAGAAAAAGTTGCGCACAGCCGGCGCCTTCGTGGCCGGATCCATGATCTTGAATGTCTCGCCGAGCTTGTAGCGTGCCCAGATGTCGTCCGTGAACGCCATGGGAAGCGCGAAGTGCCGGAGCCCAACCACGGCCGAGAGGTTGCTGTCGGGAAGATTGTACGCCTGGTTGTTCAGGTTCAGGAAATTCATCGCGAAGCCAAGTGCAAATCCGTCGTTGATCTGCGACGTGTCGAAGTATTGCTTGTGCTTGCCGGTGAGCTTGGTGAGCCACGCGTCGGACATCGGTGAAAGTTCCGCTGCGCTTGATGCGCCTTCCGCCTCCGCCGCTCCGAGCTGGAGCGCGACTCCGCCCGCGGCGAGCGCCGCAGATCCAGTGGCGAGGCGAGTGAGAAACGCTCGGCGATTGCTGAGGTCTTTCGGGGACATCGGCACGGGGGCCTCCAGTCCAACGTGAGACTACGGTACGAGTCGCGAATCTGCCGGTTTCTGGATGGGGACGCCAGTAGAGAACGCACCGCGCGCTAGAGCCGCCGCACCTCTCCCGACAGCGCGCACTCCACCAGCCCACGGATCTCGAGTGCGCTCAGCGCGGCGATCCCTTCGTGCGCCGGCAGCGCAGACCTGGTGCAGAGGGTGTCGATGTCCGCGTTGCCGAGTTCGAGCGCGTCCCAGAGACGGCGCTCGCCGCCGTCATTTGGCAGTTCACGCAACCGGACTGGCGCGGTGAGCCCCATCAGCGCGACAGCGTCCGCCATGCTGGTGATTGCCGTCGCGCCGTCGCGCAGCAGCTCGTTGCTTCCGTGTGCTTGCGGGATGTCGATGGGTCCCGGCACCACGGCGACCGTTCGGCCCAGATCCAATGCGAATTCCGCCGTGATCAAGGCGCCGCTCTTGAACCCCGCCTCGACGACGATGGTGACCGTGGCGAGTGCGGCGATGATGCGGTTGCGGCGGGGAAACGATCCGCCATGCGCCGCATTTGCGGGTTCGAGCTCGGAAAGTACGATGCCCAATTCTCCAATGGTGTGCTGGAGCGACGCGTGCCCTTTGGGATACGTGACATCGAGCCCGGTGCCGAGTACGGCGCATGTTGCGCCTTGGACGTCGAGTGCGCCGCGATGGGCGCAGGCGTCGACGCCGCGCGCGAGGCCGCTGATGACGCATGCCCCAGCGCGCGCGAGCGAGCGTCCCAGCTCGTGCGCAACGCGCTCCGCGTATGCCGTTGCGCGCCGAGTGCCGACGATCGCCACGCATGGCCCGTTAAGGAGCGCGAGATCACCCCGGAACCACAGCGGATCCGGCGGGTCGGAGAGATCGCGCAGCGCCGCCGGGTATCGGGCGTCGTGAAGCGTGATCGCCTCGTTCGCCCGCGACGTCATGCGACGAATCGTGCGAGCGTCACGGGAGCATCACGTCCTTCCCCGGACGAAGCAGTGCCTTACGCATATCGAGCAGACGCTTCCACCACGCGAGCTTGATTTCCTCGAGCCCGGTGCGCCCCGCCGCGGACAGTGCGAATACGCCAAATGCGTCGGGGGCCTCCATGGGTGGCGGCTCGTCGTCGCCAAGAAGATCCATCTTGGTGAACACCACGCAGTGTGGCTTGTCTGCCAGCTCCGCTGAGTACTGCGCAATTTCGTGGCGCAGCTGATCGTATTCCGCTTGCCAGTCGAGTGAATCGACGGGGATGAGAAAGGCGAGCAGGCGAGTGCGCTCGATGTGGCGCAGGAACTGGAGTCCGAGCCCTTTTCCTTCGTGCGCTCCTTCGATGATGCCGGGAATGTCGGCGACGACGAAGGTGCGGTTGTCGCTCATTTGAACGACGCCGAGGTTGGGCGCGAGCGTCGTGAAGGGGTAGTCGGCGATTTTTGGGCGGGCGGCGCTGATGACGGAGAGCAGTGTGGACTTTCCCGCGTTTGGCTGCCCCACGAGGCCGATGTCGGCGATGAGCTTGAGCTCGAGCTCCAGCGTGAACAGCTCGCCCTCTTCACCGGGCTGCCATTCGCGTGGGCTTCGATGCACCGACGTTGCAAACCACGAGTTGCCTTTCCCCCCGCGCCCGCCCTTCGCGATCACGACGGTATCGCCGTCCTGGAGCACTTCTGCCACGATGTCGTTGGTGTCGTGGTTGCGTACGACGGTGCCGGGTGGAACGGGGAGCACGACGTCCTCTCCCGACCGCCCCGTCTTGTTCGACCCGCTGCCATGCTCGCCGCGCTCCGCTTCCCATTGATCGCGGTAGCTGTAGTCGAGGAGCGTGGCGAGGTTGCTGTCGGCGCGAATGATCACGTCTCCTCCTTTCCCCCCGTCGCCGCCATCGGGCCCGCCCAGGGGAGCGAACTTTTCTCGGCGGAAGCTGGATATGCCT
>JANMAY010000049.1:0-2992 GCA_031360095.1 Gemmatimonadaceae bacterium | reverse complement strand
CTTGAGATCGTAGCTGCGCGCACCCAGCGCGGCCGACCCGATGTCGGACACGCGCACCACCGATCCGTCGGGGCGCGCGCGAACGACGATGGCGTTGAACTCCTCCGGAGTTTGCAGACGTCCGAGTGTCGTGATCGGCAGTGTGAGCTGGGTGCCGGGGGGAGACGGCTCGGCACCCAGGCGGCCGGCGGGGTTCGTGGCATTCTGCTCGCGCACCGCGTTCGCCACGTCGGTCACGGTGATCGCGAGCTGGGCCATCTTTTCCGGATCGAGCTGGATCAGCATCGAGAAGTCGCGCGCGGGAAACGGCGTGGCATCGCCAATGCCCGGTACGCGCTTGATCTCATCGATCACGTACAGCTTCAGATAATTCGCGAGATACGTCGCGTCGTAGCGCGGATCGTCAGACCGGAGCGCGATCGCGCCGAGTATGTCGGTGTTCGCCTTGGTGATCGTTACGCCATTGGTCCGCACGGCCTCGGGAAGCTGCGGCTCCGCAAGTTTCACGGCGTTCTGTACGTCCACCGCTGCCAGATCCTGGTTGCGCGAGACGTCGAACGTGACGGAGATGTTCGTTGTTCCGTCGCTCGAGTTGGACGACGAGTAGTACAGCATGCCCTGAAGGCCGGTGAGCTGCTGCTCGATCGGCGCCGCCACTGCCTGCGCCGCGTCTTCCGACGACGCACCCGGATAGTTCGCCGTGATGCGCACGGAGGGCGGCGTGATCTGCGGATAGCGCGCGATTGGAAGCAGCTGAATCGCGAACAGTCCGAGCAGTGTGATCACGATCGAGATGACCGCCGCAAGCACGGGCCGGCGAATGAAGAAGTAGCGGACGTCGGGCTGCACGGGTTTCGGTACTGCGGGCACTTCGTGACTCACCGCGCCGCTCCCGCACTGTCTACCACCGCTACCGGCTTGACGACACGTCCTGGCGCCACCTTCTGAATGCCATCCACCACCACGCGCTCGCCCGACTGCAATCCGGAGTCGATGATCCACAGGCTCCCGCTCCACGGGCCGGGCTTCACATCGCGAGCCGTCACCGTATCACCAACGCCGACGACGTACACGAATTGTCGTCCCAGCCCTTGCTGCACGGCGCGCTGCGGGACGGCAATTGCGCTCGCGCGGGCGAACCCCTCGAGCCGCACCCGCACGAACTGGCCCGGTACCAGCCGATGGTCGGCATTGTCGAACTTTGCTCGGAACTCCTGCGTGCCACTGGCCGAATCGAGCGAGGGCGCCATGAAGTTGATGCGTCCAACGCGCGGGAGCAGCGCGCCGTCAGGTAGCACGACGCGTACGGCGACGCCGCCGGCGCCGAGTTGCATCAGCAGGCGCGCCTGCCGGTCCTGCTGCCACGCCAACAACTGCTGCGACGAGGGATGAAACCCGACATACACAGGGTCGAGTGCATCGATCGTCGCCAAGAGATCGGCTGGTCCCGTGACGCGAGCGCCAAGATCCAACCGCGCGCGCCCTACCTGCCCGGCCATCTCGGCGCGGATGACGGTGTCGTCCAGATCCTTCTTCGCGTTGTCGAGCAGTGCCTGCGCCGACTCGAGCTCCGAGCGCGCGTTGTCGACATCCTGCTGCGCTACCGCGTGCTTCGGAACGAGAGGCTCGAGCCGCGCGAGCGTGCGCTTGGCATTGTTCAGCCGAGCGAGTGCGCTCCGGTGTGCTGCGTCGTACTTCACCTGGTCCAGCCGGTAGAGCGTCTGACCCTTTTGCACGACGCTGCCTTCGATGAACGGGCGATCCACGACGATGCCCTCGACGCGCGATCGCACTTCAACTCGGCGAAAGGGCGCCACCTGGCCGACGAACTCGTATGACTCGGCGATGCTGGTCGGGGCGACACTCACCACGCCGACTTGTGCGGGAGGTGGGACGAACGCCTTGGGTGCCGCACGCTCGCACGCGACAGCAGCGATGAACACGGCGGCGAGGATGCGCGGGCGCGCGGGAGAGAAGATCATGCGTGTGTGGGGCGGCGATCGAGCAGGGAGGGGCAGAATGCTACTTCCAAAATGGTCTGCGGACTTGCCGGAGGGAACGCACTGACGCTGTGACTTACGGCAGCGACACCTTGTCCCAACGCTGGCTCAGGCTCGAAGGGTGAGGCACGAACCCTTGTACTCGCTCACTCACGCCCCACACTCGGCGCGTCGCTGCGAGCGGGATGACGACGAACACCTCGTCCACCAGCACGCGCTCGGCGTCGGCCGCATTCTGTTCTACGTCGACGCGCGCTTCTGCGTTGCGACATGCATCGATGAACCGATCGACCGAGGCTCCCGGCGCAAAGAGGCGCGCGTAGCCGGACGGTCGCAATCGCGGACCGGAATAGAAGAGGAGCTGCGCCAGGAAGCAGGGGTTCGCGTCGTTTTGGCCTCCGGCCTCAGCCCAGAGGTCCCCTGTGCCGGTGTTGATCCGTTGCTGCCACACAGCGTCGTCCGGTACCTGCGCGATGCGAAGGTCGATGCCGATATCGCGCAGGGCGCTCTGCACCAACTCCGGCATCGGACGGTGGATTTGCGGATTTGGAAAGCCGACAACGAGTGTGAGCGCGAGCCGCCGACCGCGCCGCGCGCGAATTCCGTCGGGTCCGACTCTCCATCCCGCCGAATCGAGGATCGCTCGCGCCGCCGCCGGATTGTGATCGGTGCCCCGAATGCGCGATGCAGATGCGCCGAGCGCCGCCGCGGGAACGACTGAGGGGGTGGGTTCGGCAGCGCCGAACCAGACGTCGCGAGCGATGTGCGCGCGATTAATCGCAAAAGCGACAGCGCGACGCACGGCGAGCTCGCGTCCGATGTCATAGGGCGCGTTGCCATTGAGGGAGACGTACAACACCTCGTAGCCACTCACCGCCGAGCGCACGACGCGCGGATCGCGCACCTCTCGCGGAAACTCTGCGACGACGTCAACGTTGTTTGCGCGCAGGGAGAGCACACGAGTGGCCGGATCCGGTACGAATCGGAAGACG
>JANMAY010000008.1:0-2192 GCA_031360095.1 Gemmatimonadaceae bacterium | reverse complement strand
CTCCGATGACTTCGTGCTCGGCGACATCAATGCGCACTACGATCTGGGCAAAGTAAACCTGACGTCGGTCAGCTCGTACGCGTTCCGCGATCTGCTCGTCGTGCGCGACGCGGGAGCGCTGACGTCGAGCATCACGGGCGGCAGCATCGGACTCGCGGAGAAGATATACACGCTCAATTCGCCGCTGAACGACGCGACGAACTCGAAAGTGTTCACGCAGGAGCTTCGGGCCGCGGGCGAGGAGGGGCGCGCGAAATGGCTGGTTGGTGGGTTCTTCAGCAAGAACATCCGCAACTACAACCAGCGGCTGCTCGTCTCCGGGTTCGAGGCGGCGTCGGGCATTCCAACGAGAGGGCTTCGCGCGCCGGTGGACGTGCTGTTCTACTCTGATCTCGCGTACGATCTGCGGCAGACGGCGATCTTCGGTGAAGGCACGCTCAACGCGACCGACCGGCTCGCCTTCACCGCCGGACTTCGCTGGTACGATTTCAACGAGAAGCGCGATCAGGTCTTCGACGGTCTCTTCGGCAACGACGACAACGGGAAGAAGTTGGTGTCGACACCGGGCACAACGAGCGCCAACGGCTTCGCGCCGCGGTTCATCGCCAGCTTCAAGGCGACGGACGACCTCACATTCAACGCGCAAGCCGCGCGCGGATTCCGGCTCGGCGGCATCAACGACCCGCTCAACATTCCGCTCTGCACGGCGGCGGACAAAGTCACGTTCAGCGGACGCGACTCGTGGCGCGACGAGACGGCGTGGAACTACGAGGTTGGCGCCAAGTCGAGGCTGATGAATGGACGCGCCTCGCTCAACATCGCCGCGTTCCAAATGGACATCAGCGATCTACAGCTCATCGTGACGGCGGGCTCGTGCTCGTCCCGGCTCGTCTTCAACGTGCCCAAGGCACAGAGCCGAGGCGCCGAGATCGAGCTAGCGGCGTCGCCGAATCAGTACTTCGACTTCTCGGCTGCCGCCACGCTCACCGACTCGAAGCTGAAATCGACGCTCACGTCGGTGGACGCCGCGGGGAAGAGCAGCGTCGTGGCGGGAATCCAGTCGGGCAACCGGCTGCCGAGCGTGCCGCAGGTGCAGGGCACGGTGTCGGCGACGGGTCGTCGTCCGATGCGGACGGGCGCACAGGCGTTCGTCACGGGAACCGTCCATTATGTGGGTACGCACTACACGCAGATCGACGACCTCGCGCCGGGAACCGGCACGGTGAATCTCAACTCGTTCGGTGCGAACACCATTGGCAAGCCGCTCACGCAGGCGAGCTTCACCTTCAACCCCGAGCTTCCGGCATACACGCTGGCGAATATTCGCACGGGGGTCGCGTATGCCTCATGGGATGCCGCGCTGTTCGTCAACAACGTCACGGACGAGCGGGCGTTGCTCGCGCTGGATCGCGAGCGCGGGCTGCGTGCGCGCGTCGGCTATCTCACCAACCAGCCGCGGACGGCCGGTGTGTCGATGACGTTCCACTATTGAGATGAGACGGCGCGAATTCCTCGGTGCGGTGGCAGCGGCTCCGTTGGCGTTGCGCGTCGGGATACGAGATCGTGCGAAGGAGCACGTGATAGTTGTTGGCGCGGGCGCGTTCGGCGGCTGGAGCGCGCTCGCGCTGTTGCGCGCGGGGATGCGTGTGACGCTCGTCGACGCATGGGGCGCGGGCAATTCGCGTGCGTCGTCCGGCGGTGAGACGCGGGTCATTCGCGCGGTGTACAACGGGGTCGCGCTCTACAGCGAGATGGCGGCGCGCGCGATGGTGCTCTGGCGCGAAGCGGAGCGGAAGTGGAAGCGACCGTTGCTGACTCGTACGGGAGCGCTGTGGATGTTCGCGGGGAGCGATGACTACGCGCGTAAGTCGGTCGCACCGATGAAATCCGTGGGCCTCGCGCTGGAGGAACTCACGCGCGCGGATGCGGCCCGTCGCTTCCCGCAGATGGGCTTCGATGACGTACGCACAGTGTTTGTCGAGCCGGACGCCGGATTTCTCTCCGCGCGCGTGGCGTGCGAGTTCGTGCGCGACGCGTTCGTGCGCGAGGGGGGCGAGTACGTTCGCGCGTCGGCGAGGCCAGCTGCGCCGACAGGGGCACGAATGCCGGGAATCGTCCTCTCGAATGGGAACACCGTCACCGGCGACAAAATCGTCTTCGCGTGCGGCCCGTGGATGGGACAACTCTTTCCT
>JANMAY010000001.1:0-2595 GCA_031360095.1 Gemmatimonadaceae bacterium | reverse complement strand
ACGTCCCGCAACGCGAGCGTTCTGCTGAGGCGCGCTCGGCACAAAAGCAAGCGCGAAGTGGAGCATCTCGTCGCCGAGATGCGTCCGAAACCGAGTGTGGCGACCGTCGTTCGGAAAGCGCCGTCACCCACGATCGCGACTCACGCGCCGTCTGACGAGGGACAGTCTGCGGAGCCGATGTCGATCTCCTTTACCGCTCCACCTCTTGTTCGCCCGGCCGAGGTCAGGCCACTCGCGGCCGAAACCTACAAGGTGCAATTCACGCTCTCGCGACACGGATATGAGCAGCTCCGCCGCGCGCAAGATCTATTGCGACACACTATCCCAAACGGAGACCCCGCAGCGATCTTCGAGCGCGGGCTTTCACTGCTGGTGGAAGATTTGGAAAAGAAGAAATTTGGAACACTTGCGCGGCCGCCGGCTTCGCGACGGACGAAGAAGCACTCACGGCACATTTCCACGGCAGTCAGGCGCGAGGTCTGGCGCCGCGACGGAGGCCGATGCGCGTTCGTCGGCACGCACAGCCGCTGCAAGGAGCGGGCATTCCTCGAGTTCCATCACGTCATCCCGTTCGCCGATGGCGGGGCGACGTCGGCGGCAAACCTTCAGCTTCGGTGCCGCGCACACAATCAACACGAGTCGAACCTGTGGTCCAATGTCGACCCATCCCAACTAGTGTCCTGTCCCAGTGGTTCGCGAAATAGTTTGCGCGGCCTGCGCGTCGGCGGTGCGCTGCGCGAATCGAGCGATGTTCGCCAGAATCTCGTCGGCGCTCTTCGTCCAGACGAACGGTGTCCGGTGCGCGTGATGGGCATCGATAAACTCTTGGATGCCGGCGCGGAGCTGCGCCACACTGCCGTACACGCCGCGGCGCAATTGTTTATTGGTGAGCTCCGCAAACCACCGCTCGACGAGACTGATCCACGAGGTATAGGTCGGCGTGAAATGCACGTGGAACCGCGGACGCTTGCTGAACCAGTTGCGAATGAGTGGCGTTTTGTGCGTCGTGTAATTGTCCATGATGATGTGCACGTCGAGCGCTCGCGGGACCTGGGCGTCGATCAGATCAAGAAACGCGCGAAACTCGGTCGCGCGGTGACGTTGATGAAATGGTGTGATGACGTCACTGGTCTTCGCGTTCAGCGCCGCGAACAGCGTCGTTGTGCCATGGCGTTTGTAATCGAACGTCCGACGTTCGACTTGGCCCGGTCGCATCGGCAACAACGGTTGCGTCCGATCGAGTGCCTGAATCTGCGGCTTTTCGTCGACGCAGAAGACCGCGGCGTGGGCCGGAGGGTTCAGATACAACCCGACAATGTCGCGGACTTTCTCCACGAGCCGCGGATCATTCGACAGCTTGAACGTCTCGCAGCGATGCGGTTGCAACCCGAACGCGTGCCAAATGCGGCTGATGGCCATGCGACTCATGCCCATCGTCCTGGCCATCTCGCGCGTACTCCAATGGGTGGCGCCGTGCGGCGTCGTTTCCAGTGTCCGCACGATGACGGCCTCGACTTGCTCGTCGGTGATCGTGCGGATCGCGCCCGGTCGCGGCTCGTCGTACAACCCGTCGACGCGCTGCTGCTGAAAGCGGGCGCGCCATTTACACACCGTCCCCGGCGCGAAGTGCAGGCGGCGGGCCACCTGCTTGCCGTCGCCGCCCTCAGCGCACGCCAGGATGATCCGCGCACGCCGGGCGACCAGCGGCGCCGATCGCGAGCGATGCGCGAGCGATTCCAGTTGGCGTCGCTCCTCGTCCGTCAAGATCACCGCACGCTTGGGGCGTCCCGTTCGCATACTGCTCGCCTCCTTGTAGAGCAGTACGACGGGGCCACGCTACTTGTTTCATCTTCTACTGGGACAGGACACTAGCATCCGGCTATTTTTTCGTGGACCGTTTCGAAGACGCCGAGAGTGCGCTTCAACGTGCCACCGAACGCAAGCTCGAGGATCCTTCTCTCCTGCTCATTCGATACACCATCGCGGTCTTAAAGGATGACAAGGACGAGATGGATCGAATAGTGGCACTGGCAAAGGGCAGACCTGGATCGGAACACCCGGTGGCGCACGCGGAGGCTCTCGCTCTTGCTCGCTCTGGCCGTCTCAAACTGGCGCAGCAGTCATCGAGCCGCGCCATCGATCTGGTCCGGCAGGAAGGGGGACTCGAGGTGGCGGCGAGTTACCAGGCCGCACGAGCGGTGTGGGAAGCCGTTTGCGGGAATGCTGCCGAAGCGAAAAAGAACGCCATGGCGGCCCTGGAGCTTTCCCGTGGCCGGGATGTCGAATACGCCGCCGGCCTTGCCATGGCTCTTTCGGGAAGCTCCTCTCAGTCGCAATCGCTCGCCGAGGATCTGGACAAGCGCTTTCCGGAGGATACGTTCGCCAAATTTACCTATGTACCGGTTCTTCGCGCGTTATCTGAACTGGAAGGCGGGAAGCCCGCAGACAGCGTGGCCCGTCTGCAAATGGCTCTGCCCTATGAGCTGGCGGTGAACGGCCTGAACTTCAGTCATTTTTATCTTGGTGGTCTGCACTCGGCATATGTGCGCGGCGAGGCATTGACTGCTGCGCACCGGTACGCGGAGGCGGTCGCCG
>JANMAY010000532.1:0-6258 GCA_031360095.1 Gemmatimonadaceae bacterium | reverse complement strand
TACCGCCGCTCTCCTTGGCGAGCCACTCCGCCGCGCGCCGGCCTTGCTCCACGAAGTTCGACGCAAGGAGTGTCACGTAGTCGACCCCCGCTGTTCCCGCCGCTTCGCGATCCACGAGGATCACCGGAATTTTTGCCGCCTTCGCCGCCTGGAGCGCCGGAGCGAGTCCCTGATATTCGCGCGGCGCAAGGAGAATGACGTTCACCTTCCGCGCAATGAGATCCTCGACGTCCGACAACTGCTTCGCCGTCTGGCCCTGCGCATCGGTGATGACGAGCTGGATGTTTCGCTTCGCCGCTTCGTCCTTGATGCTCTTCGTCTCAGCGAGGCGCCAGGGATTGTCGCTCTCCATCTGCGAGAAGCCGACGACATACGTGGCGGCGTCGCGCTTCGCGCAGCCAGTGAGCGCGAGGGAGGTGACGGCCGCGAACAAGGACGTGCGCAGGTAGGGATGCATGGGCCCGATGTTACTCGGATTCCGCTGACTTCGGAACTATGGAAACAGAATTGGGGGAAGGGCGGATGCCCACCGTCTGTCGCCCGGGGTGGGAATGCACTCTATTTTGACCATCTTCTCACCCTCTCGAGACCGATGCCACACATCGTTGTTCGCTCGCTCACACTCGTCGGCGTCTTGAGCGCCTCTCTAGCCGCGCAGACACCAGCGCGACCACCGGCCCTCGAGCGGATTCCTCTACCCGAGCATCCGCGTCCCGACTTCATGCGCCCGGAGTGGCAGAATCTCAACGGGACCTGGCGTTTTCGCTTCGACAGCGCGAATGCCGGTATGAGCGACGGATGGTTTCGCCGACCACTCTCAGGACCGCGGCCCATTACGGTGCCCTTCTCGTGGGGCGCGCCAGCGTCGGGAGTGCCGGATGGCGCCGACATCGGTTGGTACGAGCGCACCCTCGAAGTGCCGCGACAGTGGAGCGGCCGGCGCGTGTATCTCGTCGTCGGCGCATCCGACTGGCGCACCTCCGCCTGGCTCGACGGCGCACCGCTCGGCGAGCACCAAGGGGGCTACACGCCGTTTTCGATGGAGATCACGCCGCATATGAAGCTCGGCACTGCACAGCGGCTGACCATTCGCGTCGACGACTCTCCGCACCCGTTCAAGCTCGAGGGAAAGCAGGGCTACGGAAAGGCGCGCGGCATGTGGCAGACCGCGTATCTCGAGGCGCGCGGAACGGACCCGGTGGAGCTGCTGCACTTCACTCCCGACATCGACAGGAGCGTCGTGAACGTTCGCGCGCGGCTCGCTGACGCGGCGCCGAAAGATCTCACGCTGCGCCTTGCCTTCACCAACGTCAGCGGCGTTCCGATGAACAGCCGGCGCATCGCGCGTGGCGAGCGTGAGGTGCGCTTCGACATTCCGTTGCCCAACGCGAGGCGCTGGTCGCTCGACGATCCCTTCCTGCACGAAATCTCGGCATCCGTGAGCGGCGAGGGCATGATCACCGACTCCCTGCAGACCTACTTCGGTATGCGGCAGATTTCCGTCGTCGACTTGCCGGGAACGACCTATCCATATGTCGCGATCAACGGAAAGCCGGTGTATCTCCAGCTCGCGCTGGACCAAGCGTATCATCCCACGGGATTCTACACCTTCCCGAGCGATTCCTTTACGCGAATGGAGATCCTGAAGGCGCGGCAGATCGGGTTGAACGGTCTGCGCGAGCACATCAAGATCGAGACGCCGCGCAAACTGTACTGGGCAGACAAGCTCGGCATTCTGATCATGGCCGACGTCCCCAACTGGTGGGGCCCGCCCACCGACACCGCGTTTCGCGAGCACGAACATGCGATGCGCGCGATGATCGAGCGTGACTACAACCATCCCGCCGTTTTTTCGTGGATCGCGTTCAATGAAACGTGGGGACTGACGACGAAAGTGAGCGGCAAGAATCAATACCTGCCGGTAACGCAGCAGCGCGTCGTCGATGTCGTGCGGCTCGCGAAGTCGCTCGACCCGACTCGGCTCGTCGAGGACAACTCACCCTGTTGCGGACACAAACACACCGTCACCGACATCAACTCCTGGCACAACTATCTCGGTGGCTGGCAGTGGGAGGGCGTGCTCAAGGGGATCAGTGACAGCACGTCGCCTGGATCACAGTGGAACTTCGAGCGCGGCTACGTGCAGGCTCGCCAGCCGATGATGAACTCCGAGTTCGGCAACGTGTGGGGCTATCAGGGCAGCACCGGCGACGTCGATTGGAGCTGGGACTATCACATGGCGGTGGATGCGTTTCGTCGCCATCCGGTGCTGGCAGGCTGGTTGTACACCGAGCATCACGACGTCATCAACGAGTGGAATGGGTATTGGCGCTTTGATCGCTCCAACAAGGAGACGGGAGTTGGGGAGCTCGTCGACGGAATGTCCGTGCGCGACTTCCATTCTCCGTATTACGTCGCGATGGGTCCGGAGCTGAGTCGGAGCGCGCAGCCTGGCCAAACGATACAGGTACCGCTCTGGGCGTCATTTCTTGCCGAGGATCGCGCGTGGGGCGATTCGCTCACGTTGTACACGGAGCTGTACGGTTGGAATGCGCTGGGTGAGAAGCAGCGCTACTCCGTGTCGTCGCGCCGAGTGCAGTTTCGGCCATTCATGTCGGAGGCGCTTGCGCCGGTGGGGGTGACGATGCCCGGCGAGCCGGCGGTCGTCGTGCTCGCGGTTCGGCTCGAGGATGATTCGCGCACGGTGCTGCATCGCAATTTCAACACGTTCGTCGTGGACGGATCTCCGGCATCGAGCGTCACGCTCGCGAATGGCCGTCGCGCTCGCGTGTCACGCGTGGCGGCGTCCGAAGTTGCAGCCAGCCATTGGTCAGCGAAAACATGGAATGTGCTCGACGGGCTCAAGGTCAACGGCGCTGGCTCGGGGTTCTTCGAGTATCGCATTCCGTGGCCAGCCGGCTTGGCGCGCGCCGATGTGGATGAAGCGACGTTTCTTGTCGAAGCGTCGGCGAAGCGGCTGAACGGAAAGGATCGCGACACGACGGCGAAGGACAACAGCGACTACATGCGTGGTGGCGGGTTGCAGGATCCGAGTTTGAATCGCAACTCGTATCCGATGACGGGAACGACGCCATATCCGAGCGCGGTAGCTGTGCGCATCAACGGCCAGTCGGCGGGACGTTACGAGCTCGGCGACGATCCCGCCGATCATCGCGGCATTCTCTCCTGGCATGCGCAGAAGCGCGACAAGTTTTTGCGCGAAGCCGGATCCTATGGAGAGCTCCTGCGCGTCACGGTGCCGTCCGCTGCACTCGATGAAGGAGCGCGAACGGGATTCGTGACCGTGCGCATGGAAGTGAGTGATGCACTGCCAGGCGGACTCGCCATTTACGGCGCGCACTTTGGGCGATATCCGGTGGATCCGAGCGTGGTGTTCGTGTTGCGCCAGTAGTTGTCTCGCGTTTCAAGAGCAATTTCATCACGGATTTGAAAACACAAACTCCCGGATACTGCGCGAAGACCTCGCAGTATCCGGGCTTTTTGAGTGATGGTCAATCCGTGATGATTTACTGTTCTTCTCCTGCGAGGTGCGTCCTGGCCGCAAATCCTCGCCGACGCGCCCGCGCTTGCAACTAGATCACTAGTTGACACACGGACGCTGGCGTAATATGATCTCCTAGACCTTTAGTTGATGGGAGATCTCATGCCACGCTTCACCGACCGCGAGCTCGACGTCATGAGCGTCCTTTGGACCCTTGGATCGGGCACCGTGAGCGAAGTCCGTGAACGACTCGACGATACGCTCGCGTACAACACCGTCCTTACGGTGCTGCGCACGCTCGAGACAAAGGGATACGTTCGACACGAAGGCGAGGGAAAGGCGCATCGCTATTTCCCCACGGTCGAGCGAGAGGAGGCGGGCCACAGTGCAGTGCGGCGCCTGCTCGACAAGGTGTTCGACGGCTCTGCTGAGGCGATGCTCACGCACCTCGTGAGTGACAAGCGGATCTCGCGAAAACGGCTCACTGCCATGCGCGCAATGCTCGACGAGCGGTTGCGCAATGACAGGGGAGGTCGCTAATGCTCGCCCTCATGATTTTCTCGACCATCGCGAGCGCTGCGATCGCGCTCGGTTCGCTGCTACTCGAGCGCGCGGGACGCATGCGCGGATATCCCACTCGGTGGCTCTGGGTCGGCGCCCTTCTGTCGATGCTGTTCATTACCATTGCGCCGCTCGCGGGAGTCGGCGGTCGCGTGATCGGCAGTGTCACCTCCTCTTCGACGGGCGCGAAGCCGCAAGAAGTATCGTCGAGCGTAGCTGCATCGAACGGACGTCTCTCCACGACGCCCTCAAAGATGGCGCTCGCTCGTGTCAATCTGATCTCGCCCGTCAACCAGGCGCCGGCGTCGTCGCACGGCAACGCGTCTACAGATTTGCTGCTCCTCTTGCTGTGGGCCATTGCATCGACACTGTGTGCAGCCGTTTTGGCTGGCTCTGCATGGCGCATCGCGCGCATGCGGCGTGAATGGCGGCCCGCGGTTGTCGCTGGCGTTCCGGTGTTGGTGTCACACGACGTCGGGCCGGCGATCATCGGGTTGGTGCATCACGGCGTCGTCATTCCGTCTTGGGTCGAATCGTTATCGCCTGCCGAGCAACGCTTGGTTCTCACGCACGAGCGCGAGCACGTGCGCGCCGGTGATCCGTTGTTGCTGTGGGGCGCCACGCTGCTCGCGGTACTGCTGCCGTGGAATTTTGCGTCGTGGTTTGCGCTGCGGCACGTGAAGCACGCGATCGAAATGGACTGTGATGCGCGAGTGCTCCGCGACCAGACGGATGCGCACGCCTACTGCACGCTTCTTTTGGACGTGGGAGAGCGGACGCTGGCAGGTGTTGCTCCCATTGCGGCACTCGCCGAGCCGTCCACGCTGCTCGAGCGGCGCGTGGAGGCAATGACGGCGCGTCCAAGTCCACGCCGACACTCGACGGCTCTCGCGGTGGCCGGCGTCGTGATGCTTTTGTTGGGATGCGTCGCCCCTCGAACTCAGATTGCACCGCAGATCCGCGCCCGGGAGTTGGTGCGCGAGTTGAACGCCTTGCTCAGCTCCGATTCAGTCGTTCGGTCCGTCCCGACGCAGGAGCGCGCACAGCTCGCAACCAAACTTGGTACTGGTGCTCCTGACGCGGTACCGGAGCTTCGCCCGACGCCCGCTCGCGAACACGCGATGTCCGACAGCGAGCGTACGTCTCTGCTTGCGCAGCTGGATGAAGCTCGCCGAACAGTCCTCCAAAGAGGCGCGTCGAGCGAGGAGCGGGATCGCGCTTTGGATCCGCCTGTCGTCCCACCACAGTTCCAGTTCAGTCGACGCGTCGACTCACTCGTGCGAACCTCCATGCCATCCGCATACGCGCCACGAGACGATGCCATTGTCGTAGTCGTTCGCTTCAAGTTCGATGGGACGATTCATTCGATGTCTTCCCAGCGCTTTCCCCTGTCCGGCGTATTCGACACGCTTCCCGGTGGAAAGCTGAGTATGCGCGACTCGCGTTACTTGTTGGCACAGCAACAAATCATTGGACTGCCCGAACCACTGGCCACTGGGGCGACCGTCATGCGCGACGCACCGCATGCCGTCTTCGTCTGGGCGCACTTCGGCAGCAACGCGTTTTAGCACCCTCCAACCCTTCGTGAGCTCGCGCTGTCCCACAGTCACACAGGTCAGCCAGTTCGCCCACCGAGGGAGAGTTCCATGCGCCGTTCAACCCGCACGATCCTATCGCTGGCGATGATGGCGATCGCGTCGCCAGTCGCCGCCCAGCGCTACTCCGACCTCGACGACGGCCGCTGGCTCACCAACTGCCGAGACGGCTGGAACGGCGACGACGATCGCGGTCGTGCCTGTGAGGTTCGCGCCGTGCCCGTGAAGCTCTCCTCACGGAAGCTCGACATCGACGGCCGAGAGAACGGGGGGATTCGCGTCGTCGCGTGGGACGGGGACAGCGTGCGCGTGACGGCTCGTATCCAGACGCAGGCTCGCAACCACGACGACGCAGCAAAGCTGCTCAAGGACGTGCTCCTCATTGCCGACGGCTACCGAATCCGCGCCGATGGCCCGCGCAGCTATGATCGCGAGTCGTGGTCGGTGAGCTACGTCGTCTTCGTGCCCCGCCGCTTCGACCTCACCCTCGAGGCCCGCAACGGCGGTCTCAGCGTCACCGGCGTGACCGGCAAACTCGATCTCCGAACGATCAACGGCTCGGTGCATCTCACCGACGCGGGCGGCGACGTCCACGCCCGC
>JANMAY010000520.1:0-11452 GCA_031360095.1 Gemmatimonadaceae bacterium | reverse complement strand
CGACGTATGAGCTCAATCACGCACTCGAAGCGGAGGGCGCGCTCGAGCTGCGCGCGTACAACTTCGTCGCGCCGCTGGAAGTCGCCGGTGCACCGGTGACGACGAAAAGGGATTTGCCCGCCGGCGCTCGGTGACACGCGCCGTCGAGGTCACGCGTGCGTGGCTCGGGCGCCATCCGCTGCCGCGCCCCAACGCGACGGGCGACAAGGAGCAGCGCGGACAGGTGCTCGTCGTGGGAGGGAGCGCGAAGGTGCCGGGAGCAGTGCTGCTTGCCGGTGTGGCCGCCCTTCGCGCCGGCGCCGGCAAGCTGCAACTCGCGACGGTTGCCAGCGCATCGATTGCACTTGGCGTCGCCGTGCCGGAGTCGCTCGTCGTGGGTCTGCCACAGACACGCACCGGTGAGATCGCGGGCGCGCGCGCCGAATCGATGCTGCGCGAGTATGTGCGCTCGGCGGACGCCATCCTCGTCGGGCCGGGAATGTCGAGCGGACGCTCGGCGAACGGTTTGCTTGCGCCCATCATCCGCCACCTTCGCGAGGATGCCGTGCTCGTGCTCGACGCGGCGGCGATCCTCGCGCTCAAGGATGAAGATTCACTGCTCCATTCACTGGGCGGTCGCGCGGCACTCACTCCGCACGCTGGTGAGATGGCCGCACTGCTCGAGATCGACAAGCGCGACGTGGAGACAGACGCGGCGGGCGTCGCACGTCTTGCCGCCGAGCGATTCGGGGCGGTCGTCGCGCTCAAGGGGGCGGAGAGTTGGATCGCCGCTCCTGACGGAGCGCTCCATCACTATTCCGGCGGCACGGTGGGTCTGGCGACATCCGGATCTGGCGACACCCTGGCTGGAATCGTTGCGGGATTGGCCGCGCGCGGCGCCCCTGCGCCACTCGCCGCGTCGTGGGCGGTGTTCCTCCACGGCTCCGCCGGCCGAGCGCTGGAGAAGCGCATGGGCACCGTTGGGTTTCTTGCGCGTGAGCTCCTTGACGAGGTGCCGCGATTAATGCATGGGCTCGCGCGGTGAGAAGCTGCGGCTTTCGCGAGCACGCGCATGTGGTGTATCGTGGTGTTTCGCTCGTGTACATCGAGCCGAAAGTTCGACGTCAGCGGCCAACAAGCGGCCAACAAGGAGACGGCATTGACGCACAGTGGACCCGTGATGGATCCCGACGCGACGCGATTCAACCAGCGCGCCCGCTCGGTGCAGGTCGCAAAGGCGGGCGTGAGCTTCGGCTCCGCGTTGGCCATTGCCATCTCGTGGAGCCTCCATCACTCCATCATCTGGGCAATCATTCACGGGTTTCTCTCGTGGCTGTACGTCGTGTGGTACGCGCTCACGAGGTGACGCGTCATCCTGAGCAGGCGATTATGTTCGATCTCACCCGACCCTGAGGAGCACGCTGTGTGGCAACCCGATAAGCCAAGCCAGAGCGAGAACGAGTATTTTGCGCGCAAGGATGCGGAATGGCTCAAGCAGCGCCGCGCCGAGCTCGATGCCGCACGTGAAAAGAAGCAGGGCACGATGCTCACCTGCCCGCGCTGTAACAGCCAGCTCGACGAGCGCAACCTGCGCGGCGTCACGGTCGACGTCTGCCCCAAGTGTCACGGAGTTTGGCTCGACGCCGGCGAGCTGACGATGCTGGCGCACGTCACGAACGACGGCATTCTCGGGATCGTGCACGAGCTGGATCCAACGCAGGGGAAGAAGTAACGGCGTCTAGGCCGGGCGATACTCCAGCCGGACAGGGACTCTACCGCAGAGACGCAGAGGTCGCCGAGGACTGCGGGATTGCCAAAGACCCCTGACAAGTTTCATCTCCGTTGCTTTCTCGTAGTCCTCTGCGAGTTCTGCGTCGCTGCGGTAGCATTCACGTAGCAGGTCGTATGAGATCCCATGAACCGCAGAAGGACGGGGACTTTACCGCTGAGACGCGGAGGTCGCCGAGGACGGCGGGATCGCCGAGCCACTCAGAAGTTGTTCACCATTCGTTTGATGCCCTCGCGCAAGCGAGGGGACGTGGAAGTTTATCAAAAGCCCAACTTTATGGCCGCTCAATCGTAGATACGAGAGAAGTTGCGCCTCGTGGATCGGCTTCAGTTTCTCGACTGTCTTGAGCTCAACGACGACGGAGTGAGCCACCAGTAGATCGAGCCTATACCCGATGTCCAGCCGCACACCGTCGTAGATAATTGGCAGTTGCATTTGCGTTACAACGTCCACGTTTCGCTTTCTGATTTCGTGCGTAAGACACGCTTCGTATGCTCCTTCGAGAAGTCCGGGTCCTAGCTTCGAATGAACACGTCTCGCCGAGTCAACGACGAGACCCGTGACAACATTTGTCTCCATTGCGTCCTCGTCGTCCTCCGCGATCTCTGCGTCTCTGCGGTAGCATTCACGCAGGAATGTGTGAATTGGCCGTCATTTCAGCGTCACTGGCAGCCCCTGCGGAAACCGCGCATGCGCACGCAGCTGTAGCGTGTCCGACGGCACGAGATGGTACATGCTGGACCGATTGTTCGTGAGCGCGAAGATGCCGCCCAGGACGGTGAACACCGCGACAGTCGCCGGGACGACCCCAGCGCACGACGGATTTCTGTCGCCCTCCTTTGCCCTGTACGAATTACACGCGACCATCAGCGCGATCCCCGTGACCGCGCCCGTCGTCGCATTCACCGTCAACGTCCGTTTTCCATCGAACGGATGTCGCTCGACATTCAGCTTCGAAATGTCGCGCGCCGCATAACCGCGCAGCTGTCCGTCCGCCAACACCCAGATGGAATCGCTGCCCACGGCGATGAGCTCACCCGTCACGTGCCCGGATGTCGTGCGATAAAGTGTCGTCGTCTTGCCATACGGAGAGATCTGCGCGCCGGGAGCTACGCACGACGCGCTCAGCAACACCACCAGCATGACCGGGCTAGCGCGTCGCATCGGACACTCTCCGGTTGAAGCGGCTGGCCCAGAACAGATTCTCCATCCCCGCCTCGCGCGTGTGATAGGCGGGAGCGAGACGCCGCAAACCTTCCGCCGGATCTGCCACCACCAGCGCCGCCATCGCAAAGTTCTCCTCCGCCAGCCACTCTCGGCGCATCCACTCGTAGTAGTAGCCCTCGCTCTCGAGGAACAGCTCCAGCGAGTCGGCGCGCTGCGGCAGTTCGAACACCAGTCGCACGTCGTCGCCGGGCAGCAGCACCAGATGCTGCACCCCCGAACGCAGTGTCGCGAGCGCGGTCGCGTCATCCTTCCCGCGACGCTCGGCGCGCGCCGGACGCACGCGAATTGGAGATACCGCGCCGCCCAGCGCGGCGAGCGCAACTCGGTCGACACGCCAACTGCCTTTCGCCATGCGGAGTCGCACGTGCAACGGCCCGTGCTCCGATGCGTCGCGCTGGGGTAGGCGAATCACCTTCGTGTCGCTGGCGATCGGCCCCGCTTCGAGGTACGTCCCGACAGTCCGCCACTCCCCTCGCGCGTCGCGAAGCTGCACGTCGATTCCACCGAGCAGCTTGGCCATGCCGAAGCTGTGTTCGGCGGATTGCCTGTCTCCGCGTTCCATGGACGCGAGTGTCGCTCCGAACTGCGAGCCGACGTATGCCATCGTCTGATAAAAAAGAAATGTCGTGACGAGGCTGTTTCGCGCCGTGATGACCACGCCGGCATCCACCGCTGCGGTCGCGAAGGTGAGCTCCACCACTTCGCGCACCGCTAGGTCGGTCGAGTCTGCGGATGAGAATCGCTCGACGTCATCCTTTCGCGACATGGTGGGGAGGCAATCGCCCTCCGGCGCGCTGCACGTGCGAGGCGACGCGACATCCGTGGCACGAACGAACGTCGAATCACTCGACGCAAAGATGCGATCACCGGATGAGACGGGCACCGCGAGCATATTGACGCCGCGCACGAAGTGTGTCTCCCACGCCTCGTTGCGCATGTGAATCGCCAGCTCGCGACCCGACGATGCAACGCGGCCGAGTGCGTCGACATCGCGCGACTCCAGCACCTTCGCCACGCTCGCCGAAAATCCTTCGGCCCTCACGCGCGCCGAGTCGGGTCCTTCCATATAGAAGGTGGGGCACGATCCGAAGCACGACTTGGGGTCGGCAATGCACGCCACGGACATGATGCCGCCGAGCACCGCGAGCGCACCCACGCCCTGAAGCCCGAGGGCGTACGTCTCGTCGTGACTGTTGGTCTCGAAGAGGGCGACGGAGTCGAGCGACACCGAGATGGATTCGGCGGGTGTTGCCTGCCGATCGATGGTGTAGCGAGTGCCTGTTCCGCGGATCAGCCGCGCCGAGTCGACCAGCGACCACGACGTAAGCTGGTAGAGCTCGCCGGAGCGCATGTGGACCTTGAGCGCACCATCCTTAAGTCCCTTTGCCGGCAGGGCGCCTGGTGTGTGAAGTGCTGGCGTGAGCACTGCCTGCGCGCATCCCGCGACGAGCACCGCCACGATGAGCGAGCGGTAGTGCACACCCGATACGATTCGCATGAATCCGCCTGGAGGCAAGGATTGCCAATACTGCATCGCCGCTCAGCATGCGGCGAGGCTGTCGTGCCAGCTCGGCGGACTCCATATTCAATTTCCCAACGCCCGTCGCCGCCGTCAGACCGAGAATGTCATGACCGACACCACGCTGAAGCCCGACACGATTACGCGCCGTGAGTTCGTCCAGAAAGGCTCTCTCGCCGCTGCGGTCGTCGCCGCGCCGATGATCATCCCGTCACGCCTCCTTGGGCCCGATGCTCCGAGCAATCGCGTGCGCGTCGGACATATCGGGGCTGGGCGTATTGCGCAGGGGCACGACATGCCCGGCGTCGCGAGCTCCGACCTTGCCGACGTCATGGCCGTGTGCGACCTCGATTCACGCCGCGCACTCAGTGGTAAGACGCGTGTCGAGCGGCTGTTCTCAGCACGCAATGCTCCCGCGCCGAAGATTGCGGTCTACAGCGACTATCGCGAGCTCCTGGCGCGTTCGGACATCGACGCCGTCACGATCAGCACTCCCGATCACTGGCATGCGCAGCTCGCGCTCGCCGCGATCCATGCCGGTAAGGATGTCTATCTCCAGAAACCGATGACGATGACGCACGCCGAGGGTGTGCTGCTTCGTGATGCGGTGGCGAAGACCGGACGCATCTTTCAGGTCGGCAGTCAACAGCGCTCGTGGGGGCCGAACGAACAGTTTCGGCGCGCAGTGGAGTTCGTTCGGAGCGGACGCGTGGGCACGCTGCGCCGCGTGGAGATCGGGCTGCCGACGGACCCGACCAAGCCCGATGATCCGCCGCAGCCGGTTCCGTCGAATCTCGATTATGACATGTGGCTCGGACCGACCCCCCAGGTCTACTACACCGAGCAGCGCGTGCATCCGCAGGGACTCGGCGCGAATGGCCTGCCCGATGTCGACTCACGCCCCGGCTGGCTACGCAACGACGCGTACTGCCTGGGCATGATCACCGGGTGGGGCGCGCACCACTTCGACACCGCGCATTGGGGGATGGACGTCGAGCTGTCGGGGCCGAGCAGAATCGAGGGTCGCGGTGAGTTTCCGGCGAACAAGATCTGGAATGTGCATGGCGCCTATCACATCGAGCTCACGTATCCGGGCAACGTGATCATGACCGTGTCCGACACGCTGCCGAACGGAATCAAGTTCATCGGCGACGAGGGATGGATTTTCGTGTCGCGCGATGCGCAGTCGGCAACGGCAAGTGATCCGACGTCGAAGCCGACGCCGTTGAAGTCACTCGATGCGAGTGATGCGCGTTTGCTGAATCCTGGCGGGCTGACTGTCGAGCTGCCGCACAGCGCGTCGCATCACAGGAACTGGCTGGAGTGTGTGCAGTCGCGAAAGACGCCGTTGGCGCCGGCGCCAATTGCGCATCGAAGCAATACGGCGTGCATCGTGAGTTGGATTGCGATGAAGCTCGCGCGCCCGCTCACGTGGGATGCGAAGGCGGAGCGGTTTATAAATGATGCGGAGGCGAATGGGATGTTGACGCGGGTGGAGCGGGCGCCGTATGGGGCAGTTCGGTTGGCGGCGCAGTATGCGGTTCGTTGAATGACGAAACTACGGGTTGTTGACCGGAGAGGTCGCAGAGAACGCAGAGAACTGCAACTGCCTTCATCAATCGGCATTCCAGTTGTTCACGACTCGCCTCAATCCATCTGTTAACCGGAGAACGTTGAAGTTGATCAAAAGGCCCACCTTGTAGCCGCCCAAGCGGAGGTAGGAAAGCAGTTGCGCCTCGTGTAGTGGAGTAAGTGTCGTAACAGTCTTGAGTTCCACAACGACGGCGTCGGCGATGAGCAGATCGATTCGGTAGCCGATGTCGAGCTCCACCCCGTCGTAGTGAATTGCCACGGGAAGCTGTGTGACCACGTTGAGTCCGCGTTTCCGACATTCATGCGCGAGACACGCCTCATACGCGCTTTCCAACATCCCTGGCCCCAATTTCGAGTGGACGCGTATGGCGCCCGCAATGATTGACCCTGTGATTGGATCGGCGTCCATGGGTTTCCCGTTGTCCTCTGCGCTCTCTGCGACCTCTCCAATCAAGATCCCGTAGTTCCGTTGTTATTTTGCTGGCCGACCGTCATTCCAGCGTCATCAGCGCATGTCCGACAAGCACCACCTCCGCTCTTCCCGCCAGCGCTACGACGCCTTCGTCGACGACTACAAGCACCGTCGCCTCGACGAAGTCGCAGACACCGCCAACACTCCCAAGCCGCTCGAATCGGCCGAACCCAAAGCCGAACGCAAAGGCAAGCGGCGACAATACCTCCGCGAATACCTCCGCTGGCTCAAGCCCCATCGCTACGCCGTCGCCGCGGTGTTTCTCTTCGCGCTCGTCACCGCTGGTCTTCAGATGGTCGAGCCGCTGTTCATGCGGTTCATCATCGACCGCGTGCTTCTCAACAACGCACTC
This sequence comes from Gemmatimonadaceae bacterium, assembly GCA_031360095.1. GTDB lineage: Bacteria > Gemmatimonadota > Gemmatimonadetes > Gemmatimonadales > Gemmatimonadaceae > AG11. Next base: position 4,521 of record JANMAY010000520.1, on the reverse strand, counting down.
GATTCGTCGGCACGGCTCACGAGACTGAACATCGCCGGCGCCGTATTCCTCTCGGTGATCGTCGTCTCCAACCTCATCAACGTTCTCAAGGACTACCGCCAGCGTCTGCTCAACGTGCGCGTGATGCTCTCGCTCCGCGAAGCGCTCTTCAACCGGCTGCTCCACCTCCCGCTGCCTCGCCTGTGGGACATGAAGACGGGCGGCATTCTCTCCCGTCTCACCGGCGACGTCGAAACGACGACCGGGCTGCTCCAGATGGCGGTGGTCTCACCCTCCGTCTCGATCATTCGACTGGCCGTGGCCGTCGTGATCCTGACGTCGCTGAACTGGCGGCTGGCGTTGACCGCGCTCGCGATCATCCCCGGTGTGATGATCATGAGCTTCACGCTGTCGCGGCGCGTGCGGCCGATCTACCGCGTCATTCGCAAGGACGCGGAGGTCATCGACGGGCGAGTAGGAGAAACCTTCTCGGGAATTCGCGTCGTGCGCGCGTTCCGGCGCGAGGCGGCGGAGCTGCTCGACTATATGCGCGGGCGGCACACGGTCCTGCGAAAGGAGCTGTTCGCGCATCGGCGCGAGCTCGTGCTGTGGACGTCGTGGGGACTGCTCATGGCGGGAGTCAACGTCATCATCGTGTGGTACGGCGGGTATCTGAACATTCAGGGCCGCGCGTCCATCGGCGACATCATGGCCTTCCAGTGGTACACGTTCCTGCTGATGAACCCCGTGTGGAACATCGTCAACTCGTTCTCCGAGCTACAGCGCTCACTTGCCGCGATGGAGCGCGTGTTCGAAGTGCTCGGCATGGAGAACGACAAGCCCGATCGCGCCGATGCGCGCGATGCGCCGCGCGTGGTGCACGAGATCCGGTTCGAGAACGTCGAGTTCGAGTACAACGAGGGGCGGCCGGTGGTGCGCGACTTCAACGTCGTCGTGCCGGGCGGAACGGTGGTGGCGCTCGTTGGGCGCAGCGGCGCAGGAAAGACCACCGTCACGGATCTCGTTGCGCGGTTTCACGACCCCACGCGCGGCCGCATCGTGCTCGACGGTTCCGACATTCGCGACTTCCGTCTCAACACCTACCGCGATTTGCTCGCGATCGTGCAGCAGGAAGTCTTTCTGTTCGACGGCTCGGTGCGCGACAACATCGCCTACGGACGCCACGACGCCACGAGCGCAGAGGTGGAAGACGCCGCTCGGCGCGCCAATGCGCACGAATTCATCGAGAAGCTACCGGCGGGCTACGAGACGTTCGTTGGAGAGCGCGGAGTGAAGCTGTCGGGCGGACAGCAGCAGCGGTTGGCGATCGCGCGGGCGTTTCTCAAGTCGCCGCAGATCCTGATTCTCGACGAAGCGACGAGTAACCTTGACACAGAGAGCGAGCAGCTGATTCAGGCGTCGATGGCATCGTTGCTCGCCGGCCGCACGACATTCGTCATCGCGCATCGCCTTTCGACGGTGCGCCGCGCCGACATGATTCTCCTGATGGAAGAGGGGCGCGTCATCGAGCGCGGCGCGCACGAGGAGTTGATGGAGGCGCGCGGCGTATACTACGAGATGGTGCTGCGGCAGATGGAGTCCAATCGCCAGAGCGGCGAAGAAGTGTGGCGATAGAGCTTCACCACAGGCGGAGAGATCCATGCAATTCGAAAGCGTAGCTCCCATTCTGCGCGTGCAGCAGATCGCACGAAGCCTCGACTACTACGTCCGCGTGCTCGGCTTCACAATCGATTGGCAGATCGAGGCCCGCTTCGCGTCGGTCTCACGCGACGAATGCGTGATCTTTCTTTCCGTCGGGGACCAAGGTCGCCCTGGCGCATGGGTCTGGGTTGGCGTGAGCGACGTGACGACGCTGCACACCGAGTACGTCGCCGTCGGTGCAAAGGTCCGGCACCCGCCAACGAACTATTCGTGGGCGCTCGAAATGCAGATCGAGGATCCGGACGGCAACGTGCTGCGGATGGGCTCGGAGGCAAAACCGGACGAGCCCTTCGGCGAGTGGCTGGACATGGATGGCAAGACGTGGCCGCTCCGGTAGACGACCGACAACCACACTACCCGCGCGTGCCCCCGCTTCCGCCGCCGCTGCCCTGCGACGCACCGGTGCCACCGGAGCCTTTCGCCCCCGTTGAGCCGTACTTGCCCTGCTTCTTCTTGCTGCTGTCCGTCTTACCCTGGTCCGTTCCCGACTGACCCTTGCCACCCTGCCCGCCGGGCATGCCGTTCTTTTCCCCTCCGGCGGTGTCCTTTCGGCCAGACGTCGATTTCTTGCTCGCCATGTCTCCCTCCTTGTGATCGTGAGCGCCGCGCCAACCCCAAGCAAATTTCGGCCCGCTGCCGTGCGCGTCATCTAGCCAAGCTCGGCAAGAAAGCGAGCGAGATACGGCGCCGTCCGACTCTTCTTCTCCAGCGATACCATGGCTGGCGTCCCACACGCCACCATCCGACCGCCCTCCTCCCCAGCGCCAGGACCAACGTCGATCACCCAGTCGCTCGCCGCCACGACGCGCATGTCGTGCTCGATCACGATCACCGTATTCCCCCCCTCCACCAAACCGTCGAGCTGCACCACGAGCTTCTCCACGTCGGACGGATGCAAGCCGGTCGTCGGCTCATCGAGCACGTACAGCGTGTTCCCGCGTGACATGCGCTGCAGCTCGGTGGCGAGCTTGATGCGCTGCGCCTCGCCGCCGGACAGCTCCGTTGCGGGCTGCCCGAGTCTGATGTAACCGAGTCCCACTTGTCGCAGCACGTCGAGCGAACGGTGCACGTGCGGCTCGTCAGCGAGAAACTCCCACGCGGTGTCCACCGTCATGCCCAACACTTCGGCAATGTTCTTATCGCGGTAGGTGATCTCGAGCGTCTTGGCATTGTAACGCGCACCATGACACGTTGGACACGGCGCGTACACACTCGGTAAAAACAAGAGCTCGACGAACACGAACCCTTCGCCTTCGCACGTCTCGCAGCGACCTTTCGCGACGTTGAACGAGAATCGGCCAGCATCGTAATGCCGAGCACGCGCAGCCTTCGTTGACGCAAAGAGGCGGCGTACGTGATCGAACAGTCCGGTGTACGTCGCGAGGTTGGAGCGCGGAGTTCGTCCGATCGGCTTCTGATCCACCCGCACGAGCCGCTTCACACTCTCCATCCCGCTCACGATGTGCCCGCCGACGCCCGCTACCGCCGTCCGTTCCAACTCTTCACCTTCGTCGTCGACGGCAGGCACTTCGTGGCCAAGATGCGCCGCGACCAGCTCCACAAGTGCCTGACTCACCAGACTCGATTTTCCTGATCCCGACACGCCGGTGACTGTCGTGAGCACGCCAAGTGGAAAGGCGACGCTCAGATTGTGCAGGTTGTTCCGCGTAACGCCCGCGAGACGCAGCCAACTTTGCGCTTTACGCGGCTCGTGCTTCGGAGGGCGATCGGCGGCAAAGAGAAAACGCCGGGTGTGCGACGCCTCGATCGCACGCAGCCCCTCGGGTTCGCCGCTGTACAACACCTGCCCGCCGTGCTCACCCGCTGCCGGTCCCACGTCGACGATCCAATCGGCGCGGCGAATGACGTCGAGATCGTGCTCCACGACGAACAGCGAATTGCCCGACTCCTTGAGCCGAGCCAGCGCGCCGAGCAGGGCTTCGGTGTCGACGGGATGGAGTCCGGCGGATGGCTCGTCGAGCACGTAGACCACACCGAACAGATTCGATCGCACTTGCGTCGCGAGTCGCAGTCGCTGCAGCTCGCCGGGTGACAGCGTCGGCGTGCTGCGCTCGAGCGTGAGATATCCCAGCCCGAGATCCAACAGAATTCGAATGCGCGAACACAGATCCTCGGCGATGCGCTGCGCGACGACGGCTTTTTCTGGATGCTCCTTTTCCATCGCTGCCAGGTCGGGCGATGTGCCCCGCGAGGTGGCATCCATCACCGTCGATAGTCGCGCGATCGGCAGGCGGGAAATCTCGGTGATGTCATAGCCGGCAAACGTTACCGACAGCGACTCTCGGCGCAGCCGCTTCCCGTCGCACGTTGGACACTCGGTGCTGATCAGGTACTGCGCGACGCGACGCTTGATGGAAGAGCTCGTCGTGTTCGCAAAGGTCTGCATCACGTATTTCTTCGCGCTCGTGAACGTGCCCTGGTAGTCGAACTCCTCCTTCTTCCTGATCGCGCGCCGCACTTCGTCCATCGTGTATCCGGGGTAGACCGGCACCTGCGGCTGTTCGTCGGTGAACAGAAGCCAATTGCGATCCTTCTTCGACAGGTCGCGCCACGGAACGTCAACGTCGTAGCCAAGCGTCGTGACGATGTCGCGGAGATTCTGGCCGTGCCACGCGGTGGGCCACGCCGCGATGGCGCGCTCGCGAATGGTCAGCGCTGGGTCGGGCACCATGGACTGCTCGGTCGCGTCGTACACGCGCCCCAGTCCGTGACACTGCGGACACGCGCCCTGCGGCGTATTTGCCGAGAACGCTTCGGCTTCGAGATGCTCCTGGTTGCGTGGATACTTGCCAGCACGCG
>JANMAY010000482.1:0-1715 GCA_031360095.1 Gemmatimonadaceae bacterium | reverse complement strand
CACCCCGGCGAGCCCGATCGCGGTGACCGAATCCGCGATGACGGTCATTTCCGCGGTGAGCGTTCGCTCCACACCATCGAGCGTCACGAGTCGTTCGCCGGGCTTTGCCGAGCGAACCACGAGCGTCTTCTCGGGCATCTTCGGTTCCGGATCGACCGTCGCCAGGTCGTACGCGTGCGTGGGTTGTCCGAGCTCGTGCAACACGTAGTTCGTTACGTCGACGACGTTGTTGATCGAACGCGAACCGACCGCAGCCAGCCGGTCGACCAGCCACGCCGGACTCGCGCCCACTTTCACGCCGCGAATGACGACGCCCATGAAGCGCGTCGCGAGCGTCGCGTCTTCGAGATGCAGTACGATGCCACCGGCATTGCCCGCGCGACGAAACCGCTTGGGTGCAGGCACGGCATCCATGGCGATGTCGAGCTCCGGCAACTGCAGCGCGCGTCCAGTGATCGCGGCGATCTCGCGCGCCAATCCGAGATGCGAGAGCAGGTCTGGTCTGTTCGGCAGAACGTCGACCACGAGCCGCGCATCGCCGACGGGCATCGCCTCGAGAAGGGGCGTTCCGGGCGGCACGTCGAGATCGAGCTCGAGGATGCCATCCTGATCCTCACCGAGTAAGAGCTCGCGGGCCGAGCACAACATCCCGTTCGACGTATACCCGCGAATGCGCCGCTTTTCGATTTTCAATCCACCCGGCAGCACCGTCCCGGTCTTGGCAAAGGGATACAGCTTGCCTGCCGTGACATTCGGCGCACCACACACGACGTCGAGCAGTTCACCAGTCCCGGCGTCGACCTTCGTGATGTGGAGATGATCGGAGTCAGGATGCGGCGCCTCCTCGACGACGCGGCCGACCACGATCGCCGAGAGATCGGCACGGAGCGCAACGACCTCCTCGACCGTCGCGGTGTGCGCGGTGAGCAGGTCACGCAGCTCCACGGCGGACTCCGTGCCGTTGGTGAACGCATTCAGCCACGCCACGGACGCATTCATTCCGACACCTGCTCCAGGAAGCGGACGTCCGAGTCGTACAGCAGCCGAATGTCCGGCAAGCCGTAGCGCAGCATCGCGATCCGCGCCGGACCCATGCCGAAGGCCCAGCCGGTATAGCGTTCGCTGTCGACGCCCGCGGCTTCGAGCACCGACGGATGCACCATGCCCGATCCCATGATCTCCATCCACCCGGTTCCCTTGCACGCGGCGCAGCCTCGGCCTCCGCAGAGCTGGCACTCCACGTCCATTTCGGCTGACGGTTCCGTGAACGGGAAATAGCTCGGACGAAAGCGCGTGCGCGTCGCGCCAAAGAATCGCTGCGCGAAGTGTGTCAGCGTCGCCTTGAGGTCGACGAACGAGATGCCTTCGTCGACGGCAAGTCCTTCGACTTGCGCGAACGCTGGTGCGTGCGACGCATCGAACGGATCGCGGCGAAAGACGGTGCCCGGCGCAAGAATCCGGATGGGCGGCGGATAGCGTTGGAGCGTGCGGACCTGGACCGGCGACGTGTGGGTGCGCAACAACGCACCCTCGCCGAGGTAGAGCGTGTCGTGGAGATCCATCGCGGGGTGGTTGGGCGGGAAGTTCAGCGCCCCGAAGTTGTACCACTCCGATTCGCTCTCCGGTCCGAGCGCGACCGTGAAGCCCAGCTCGCGAAAGATGGCGACGATCTCGTCGATGACGACGGTGACGGGATGCTTGCCGCCGCGCCAGCG
>JANMAY010000475.1:0-3561 GCA_031360095.1 Gemmatimonadaceae bacterium | reverse complement strand
GCCGTTCTGGCAGGGCCGGCGCACTGGCCTCAAGTCGTACCGAAGCATCGTGTTCCGCAACTTTCCGCGCACGGGCGTACCACCGACGCTTCGGTCCTACGCCGAGTACGAGGAACTACTGGGAACGCTCGTCGCGACGGGGTGCGTGCCGGATGGCTCCAAGATCTGGTGGGACGCGCGCCCGCATCATGCGTATCCCACGTTGGAGTTCCGCGTGTGTGATGTCTGCACACGCGTGGAGGAAGCGGTGTGCCTGGCCGCCATTCTTCAAGCAATCGTGGCCAAGATCTGGAAGCTCCGGCGCGACAATCTGACGTTTCGCCTCTACGCGCCCGCCATGATCGACGAGAACAAGTGGCGAGCTGTGCGCTTCGGGTTGGACGGTAAGCTGATAGATTTCGGTCGTGGACAGGAATTGCCCGCCCGCGAGCTGCTGACGGAAATGCTGGAGTGGTTCGTGGACGACGTCGTGGACGAGCTGGGCAGCCGGCGTGAAGTGGAGTACGCCTTCCAGATTATGCGCGATGGAACCAGCGCCGATCGCCAGCTCGCGGTGTACGAGCAAACAGGCGATCTGCGCAGTGTGGTGGATCGCGTGGTCTCCGAAACGGCAGAAGGCGTGCGTCCGGAGATCGCGAGCGCCTTTGCGTCCCGCATTGCGACCGGTCCGCCGCACCGCGCCACAACCGGCGCTGAATCCGCGACGGCCACTAACGAGACAGGAGCTCAGTAGCGTGGTGTCAACCCGCAGTCGTCGTCCAGTTGTCGGCATTCCCACGCAGACGCTGCAGAGTCTGGGTGGGGTGTCGAGCAAGATTCCACCGTCGTGGGTGATGAGCCAGCGCTATATCCTCACGCTCACGGCTGCGGGAGCCATCCCATGGATGATCCCGCTCGTCGACGAGGACTCGCTCCACGGCATTTACGACGAGCTGGATGCGGTGTTCCTGCCTGGTGGCGCCGACATCGATCCGCACACATATGGTGCCGAGCCGCATCCGATGTGCGACAAGACGGATCGCGAGCGCGATCGGGTCGAAGTCTCGCTCGCCACCTGGGCACTCGCGGAAAAGAAACCCGTGCTCGGCGTCTGCCGCGGCATGCAGCTGATCAACGTTGCCGCCGGCGGTACGCTCTATCAGGATCTCGCGACGGAGCTCCCCGGTGCGATCAAACACGATTACTTCCCGTTTGGCGGCGACAACTACGCCCGCGACTACCTCGCACATGACGTCAGCGTCAACGAAGGAACGCGCCTCGCCAATCTCGTTGGTGCGGGGCCGCTCAAGGTGAACAGCATGCATCATCAGGGCATCCGGACGCTCGGACGTGGCTTGGTCGTAACGGCGGAGGCACCAGATGGCCTCATCGAGGCCGTGGAGGGCGACGATGGCTGCTATCTCGTCGCCGTCCAGTGGCATCCGGAAGCACTTACCGAGAACGACGCGCGGACCCGCGACTTGTTCTCCGACTTCGTTGCCGCCGGTGCACAATGGCGGCGCGGCCACGGATGATGGTGCGTACACGGATGGCATTCGTGTTGGCACTCGGTGGAGCGTGCGCCGCGCGTATGCCCGCGCAAACGATTAGGCGCAGCCAGCTGGCCACGGTGACCCAACAGATCGCGGATACCCGCCTCGAAATTCTCTACCGCCGGCCGGTGGCTCGGGGGCGCGTGTTGTTCGGTGCCCTCGTTCCGTTTGGCAAGCTGTGGTCGCCGAGCGCGGATAGTGCCGCCAGGCTTTCGATCAGCACTGACATCGTGGTGAACGGCGCGAAGCTGCCGGCAGGAACGTATGGCATCTGGGCCATTCCCGATTCCACCGAGTGGACGATCATCTTCAACAGCGAAGCGGCGGCCTTCCACCTTCGCTATCCCGAAGGCCGCGAGACGCTGCGTGTGCGCGCGCGCCCGATCAAGGGAGACCACGTGGAATCGCTGTCGTTCACCCTTCCCATGGTCGACGCCGATTCCGCTACGCTGCATCTGCACTGGGGCACCACCGTCGTGCCGCTCGCAATACGTGCCGCCTCGCCACTTGGTGTGAAATGAAGCTGCAACCCGTCACGTCCAAACGCGACATCGCCCTCGAAGACGAGGACGCCCGCATCGACCTCGGAATGTCGGAGGGTGAGCTGGAAGCAGCGACCGCCAAGGAAGTCGAGCGCATCTCCGAGCTTCAGCGCGTGTTCTACGCCGACGCACGATATGCGCTCCTCATCGTGCTCCAGGGTCGCGATGCCTCAGGAAAGGACGGCACGATCCGAAAGGTGTTCTCCGCGGTGAATCCACAGGGATGCTCCGTTTCGAGTTTTGGCGTACCCACGCCGCTCGAGCAGCGCCACGATTTTCTCTGGCGCATTCATCAGCAGATCCCCCCGCGTGGAATGATCGGCATCTTCAACCGGTCGCACTACGAGGACGTCCTGGTGACACGCGTGCACGGGATGATCAAGAAAAAAGTGTGGACGTCGCGCTACGACCACATCAACGATTTCGAGCAAATGCTCTCGGAGTCCGGCGTCGTTGTGCTCAAGTTCATGCTGCACGTCTCGCACGAGGAGCAGAAGAAGCGCTTGCAGGAACGTCTCGACGATTCAGAGAAGAACTGGAAATTCCGCCAGGGCGATCTCGACGATCGCGCCCTGTGGGACGACTTCACGAAGGCCTATCGCGGAGTGCTCGCGAACACGAGCACCAAGTGCGCGCCATGGTACATCGTCCCCGCGGACGACAAGGACGTCCGCAACTGGCTCATCGCTCGTACGATTGCCGACCGGCTCTCGAAGCTGCGGCTACGGTATCCGCTCGCCGATCCGAGCCTGTTGAAGTTGGCGATCGAATGAGCGTCGAGATCGATCCACGCTGAGCATGCCCCGCTATGTCGCTTTTCTTCGCGCGATCAACGTGGGCGGACACACGGTCAAGATGGATCGCCTGCGCGCGCTGTTCGAAGCGTTGAGCCTCGCGAACGTAGAAACGGTCATCGCCAGCGGGAATGTGCTCTTCGACACCCGAGCCAAGGACATGTCGGCGCTCGAGCGAAAGATCGAGCGGCATCTCGAGCCGGCACTCGGCTATGCGGTTGCGACGTTTGTGCGCGCACAGGCCGATCTCGACACGGTGCTGACGGCGCATCCCTTTGGGACCATCGAGGCGAGTCACACGCTGACTGTATCGTTCCTGAAAGACGCACCGCCCGCTCACGTGGTCGCGACGCTCGTGGCGCTCGAAACGCCGACCGATCGCCTGCACGTGAGCGGGCGTGAGTTGTACTGGCACACGCACGGCCGCATGAGCGACTCGACGCTGTTTGGCGTGTCGTTCGAGAAAATGCTCCGGCAGCAGTCGACGTCCCGCAACATCAAAACGGTCCAGCGCTTGGGTGCGAAAGCGCGCGCTTAGACGGTTCGTCCTCGTCCGCGCAGGAGCTTGAGAACGAACAACAGCACGACCGCGCCGATGAACGCCACGAATATCGTACCGGCCAGTCCGCCGAACGGGGACGTCACCCCGAGTTGCCGAAAGAGCCAGCCGCCTACGAACGCGCCGACGATGCC
>JANMAY010000456.1:0-9756 GCA_031360095.1 Gemmatimonadaceae bacterium | reverse complement strand
TCCATCGCGATCTCGATCTTGTTGTCGAGATTCCACAGGTCGAGCGTGTCGATGCGCTCCTGCACGCGCGCCTGCTCGTTCAGCAGCTTCTCCATTGCGGCGTCGTCCATCGGCTCGGCAAACGCCATCGAGATCTCGTTGAAGCGGTCGAGCAGCTTACGCTGATCGGCGACGGCGACCTCGACGTTCTCGCGCACGTTCTTGCTCGCGTCGAGCTGCGGCTCCTGAGCGAGGAATCCGATCTTGGTGCCCTTCGCGGCCCATGCTTCGCCCTGAAAATCCTGGTCGACGCCGGCCATGATGCGGAGGAGGCTCGATTTGCCCGCGCCGTTGGCGCCGAGCACGCCGATCTTGGCGCCGGGATAGAAGGAGAGCCAGATATCGTCGAGAATGATCTTCGACGGCGGAACGACTTTCCGCAGGGCCTTCATGACGTAGATGAACTGAGGAGCCACCTTGAGTTTTCCTTGAGAAAGGTGCAGATCCCTCGACTGCGCTCGGGATGACACCGAGCCTCTCGACTGCGCTCGGGATGACACGAAGGCTCGGAACGACGAAAGGGCCGCCCGCGAAATGCGGTGCGGCCCTCAAATCTAACCAACCGGCAACGGTCAGGACTTCACGCTGGGCGCGCCTGAATGGCCAGCGCGGCCTGTTCTCCGATCATGACGCTCGGCGCATTCGTATTTCCCGAGGTCACCGTCGGCATGATCGAGGCGTCGGCCACGCGAAGCCCCTCGATGCCATGGACCCGCAGCGTTGGGCCAACCACCGCCTGCGCATCGATGCCCATCTTGCAGGTGCCGACCGGGTGAAAATAGGTCGTGGCCCCTTTGCGGATGAACGTGATCATGTCCGCGCGCGAGAGCGGGCCTGGCATCACCTCGCGCAGGCGGAACTCGTTGAACGCGGGAGATGCGCCCATCTCGCGGCACAATTCCATGGCGCGGAGCAGCGCGTCAACGTCGGCGTCGCACTCCAGGTAATTAGAATCGATCTCCGGCAACGCGCCCGGATCGCTGGAGGTGATCCGCACGGCGCCGCGCGACGCAACACGAACGACGCTCGGGACAATGGCGTAGCAATTCGAGTTCGGCAGCGCGCCGGCATGGTCCGGGGTCGCGAAGGGAAACTCGATGAACACGGGCTGAATGTCGGGCGACGGAAGACGCGCATCGGACTTCCACCACATCGTGCTCTCGGCGCCGTTGTTCCGTGGCGGCGGCAGTGGGATTTTGCACTCGTAATTGATGCCGCCGACGAGCACGTGGTCCTGCAGGTTGCGTCCAACGCCCGGAAGATCGTGCACGACGGCGATGCCCAACGCGCGCAGCTCGTCAGCTGCCCCGATTCCGGACGACAACAACAGCCGTGGCGAGCCGACGACTCCGGATGAGATGACGACCTCCGTGGTGGCGCGAACGACGTGCAATTCGCCGTCGCGCAGATACTCCACGCCGACGCATCGTGTCCCCTGCATGATCAGTCGGCGAGCGTCGGCTCGCGTCGTCACGGTGAGATTGGCACGCGTCATCGCGGGCCGCAGATACGCGTCGGCGACGCTGAAGCGCCGGCCATCCTTCACCGTGAGGTCGAAGAAGCTGGTGCCTTCCATGCTCGGCCCGTTGTTGTCCTCCACAATGGGAAGCCCAACCGACGGACCGGATTGCACGAATGCGTGGGCGATGACGTTGGGATCAACGGGCGGCGCGACGTACATCGGTCCGCCGGTGCCGCGCGCCGCACTCGCCGGTCCGTGCCAATCCTCGATCCGCCGAAAGATCGGCTCCACATCGCGCCATGCCCACCCGGGATTGCCCTGATATGCCCAGTTGTCGTAGTCGGACGGGTGGCCACGAACCCACGCGTTCGCATTGTGACTGTGACAGCCGCCGAGCATCTTGGCGCGGGGGAAGTGGTCAACGCGATCAAAGCAGTGTTTCAGCGGCGCGGTTTTCCAGCACCAATCGAGCTCGCAGTAAAACAGCGTGGGCCACTGAGTCGGATCGGCAACGCGCGGATCCGAATCGTCGCCTCCTGCTTCGAGAAGCAGTACCCGCACATTTGGATTTTCGGAGAGGCGAGCCGCGACGACACAGCCCGCCGAGCCGGCACCTACAATGACATAGTCAAATTCCGTCATGTTGTTCCGGTCGGTGGGAGTCTTCGTTTCGATTGCGATAACGAGTGGCGGACCCTTGCAAAGCGACACACGCGAGGCCATACACGCGGACATAGCGATCACGAAACCTACTCGCACGGCCGACAACTTGCGCCACACCAATTTTCCGCGATCTGAAGCATTCGTCTACTCAGCGTTCTCGAGGGCAGCGTGAGCCAATACCGCATACAGATAGGGAAGGGCGATCTGCTCACGCAGTTGTTCTCCTTTCCCAACGCAGCAACGGTTTCAGACACACTCGCCGCGACCATGCTCTACTGGTTTCGGCAGACACTCGGCAACGACGGCATCGACGCACGTGCATCGATCGAGGCGAATGCCTCGAACGACTACACACTCACACTCGATGCGGACGACGCGCTCGCGCCGAAGCTCGCACTGTATGCGGACCGCGTCCCGAAGTTTCTCGCGAATGGAAGAGATGCGATTGCCGGATCCGTCAGCCAGATCCGCGCTGATGGCAAGTGGGATCCGATTTCAACAGATCCACCGCCCTCCTATCGCCCCTGGCGTTTCTTCATGCCGCTCGGCATGGCGATGGTCAATCAAAAGTCCGTGCAGTTTTTCCACTACCCGCCCATCCGCCTGCTCGAGCAGACGCGCAACTATCTCGAGGATCCAGTGCCGGCGCGATGCTTCGAGCTCCTTCAGGCCAACGGCGTCCCCGCGGGCGATCTTCCGCTGTACAACACTGTTGTGGACGGAGCACCCATTGCCGCCGAGGACAATCAGGGTTCGATGCAGCAGTATAAGGGGAAAGCCGTCGGTGATCCGACCTGGGGATTGATCCCGATCAACTATTTCAACGCGTATCAGAAGGCGCAGGTCGAATTGTTGCTCAATCCGGTCGGGAGCGCGTACACCGTACCAATCGTGGTGTACGGCGCACACCCGCGACAAATCTTCGCCAAACTCTACAACATCGATCTCGGGAAGCCCACGAAGGGAAGTTGGCAGTTCGTTCCCACGCCGGCCATCGCCGAGATCATTCCCGGGCGAAAGACACCGGTGCTGAGCGCAAACCACCCGTACAACTTCTACGCCGAGGCCCAGGGTTTCGACACAGTGGGATCGGGACAGTTTCTATCCGCAGACCGGTGCAAGAGCGCCACCGACATCTTGCGCGGTGATCTGTCCGTTGCGCGGTGGCAGCAGACGATGGCGCAAGATCCGTCACTGCCGCCCGCAGATGTTTTCAACAGCTGTACGAGCTACTGGAACGATCCTGCGCGTGCCGGCGAGGTCTGCGCACTCGTCAGGCACGAGGCATCACTGAAGTATTCCGACCCCGTGACGCTCGCGTACTCCTTTGCCTTGCCCTTGCCCGACGCCGCAGCGCTGTGCGCGAAAACAGCCAACGACCCGTGCAGCCCAGGGTGACGTGACGCGCTACATCGGATCCATCTTCATGCCCGAGTGCATGTCGTGGCCTGCGTGCTCGTCGCCCCAGATCGACGCCGGATCATCGGTGGCCGCCACGTTGGCGTGGAGCATCCAGCCGAACAGCGTCTCGTTGAAGTTTCCACCAATGGCATCGCACTCAGCTTTCGTAGCGACGGCACTTTCCGGCCCGAAGAGCGGAAGCCCATCCTTCCGCTCGAGCCAGCGCTTCCCCTCGCCCTTCCTGGGCAGGCACCAGTTCACGTGCTTGTGCCAGCGCGCAATCGACGTTGGCACACGCGAATCCAGCTTCTCAGGTCCGAAGCGCTTCGGTGCGGTGTACATCGCGCCAACGAGCACGAATCGGCCGTCGGCGGCCTTCTTATATAGAATGGACGTCGGCTTCGCAGGATCGAACCGAAAGGATTCCTGCACCGCCCGCCAGTTGTTGGTGAAGTGGTAGACCTTCTGCTCCTTCAGCTGCGGAAGGAACATCTTGTAGCCGTCGGCGACGGCTCCAGTCGTGTCGGCATACCTGGACAAGACGCCGCGCAACGTGGCGGCAACTTCCAATGCGCGTGCCGAATCGGCCGACGTGGCCGAGCGCACCGGCGACATCTCCATGTGCAGCGTCGAGACGTCGCGGGCTGCGTGCGACGAATGAGTCGTGTCGGCAGCGGCGGCAGCAGGTGCGCGGGTGACCGCGCGTGCGCGTGCGCCTGCGAGTACGGCGACGCTGGTGATGGCGAGCGTGATGATCGCGAGCGTGCGTCCAGCGATGCGCAACAGCGTGACTGAATACGTCATGGACTCCTCCTGAGCACGTACGGTGCTACTTGAAGGACGAGTACACCTCCCTGGTGTTAACAGTCGTGACGCGCGTCACTCGGCAAATGTGTCCGCCACTTCCGCTAGCGCGAACATTGGGGAAGGCGGCTGTTCACAGACTGAGCAGCGGAAGCCAGGGGGCCTGCTTTCCAGCTCACAGCCCGTTTCGTGCGTAGACTTCATTAAACGTTCACTTCCAACCATCTCGTTGTGCCCGACCCCTCCGTCTCCCAGCAGCTCCTCAGCGGCAACCCCCTGCTCGCGCTTCCTGCCCTGTTTCTCGGCGGCGTGCTCACGAGCTTGACGCCGTGCGTCTATCCGATGATCCCTATCACGGCCGCGATCGTGGGCGGCCAATCGGCTGACGGCGTGCCGACCTCCCGCATGCGGCCAGCGCTGCTCACGCTGACGTACGTCGCCGGTCTGGCGATGGTGTACTCCGCGCTCGGCGTCTTCGCCGGTCTCACGGGCACATTGTTTGGCAGTGTGAGCACCAATCCGTGGTTGTACTTCGGGATGGCCAACATGCTGATCCTCGCCGGGCTCAGCATGGTCGATGTGGTACCAATTCGGGTTCCGGCGGGTATCATGGCCCGCGCGTCGAATCTGGGCACTGCCGGGAGGTTCTCCGGTGCGTTCGCGATGGGGGCCATGTCCGGGCTCGTCGCTGCTCCGTGCTCCGCTCCGGTGATGGCGGCGGTGCTCACGTGGGTGACGGTGACGCACAGCGCGGCGCTCGGATTCGTCTATCTGTTGACGTTCTCGCTCGGGATGTGCGCGCTGTTGGTCGCCGTAGGGTTGTCGACCGGAGGGTTGGCGCGGCTGCCACGCGCCGGCGCATGGATGTTGACGGTTAAAAAAGTGTTCGCGCTCGTCATGCTCGGCGCCGCCGAGTACTACCTCGTCAAGATGGGACAGCTGCTGATATGATCACACACTCGCGCACCCGTTTCGCCGCCGCTTTCTTTGCCGGCGCGCTGCTGATATCTGCTCCGAGCGCTGCTCGCGCACAGGACTCGGGACTTCCCATTGGCACCGTGGTGCCGAGTGCGATGCTCACGACGCTCGACGGAAAGCAGGTGAATCTCGCGCAGATCGCGAAGGGTCCTGCGGTGATCGAGTTCTGGGCGACGTGGTGCGAGAACTGTGATCACTTGCTGCCGGCGATGAAGAAGGCCAGTGCCACCTATGGTAGCAAGGTCAAGTTTGTCGCAGTTGCGGTGAGCGTGGGCCAGAGCCCGAATCGCGTGAAGCTGCATGTCGCGAAGTACGGTGTGCCGGGCGAGCAGTTGTTCGACACCAAGGGCGACGCCACCGACAAATGGAATGTGCCGGCGACGTCGCATGTGGTGGTAATCGACAAGAAGGGGAAGGTCGTTTACACCGGCGTCGGTGGGGATCAGAACATCGAGGCGGCAATCAAGAAGGCGCTGTAGCGCTTGGCGGGCGCGCTTTGGCGCGATGCGCCTCGGCCAACGGCCCGAAGCGCGCCTAAAACAGCCCTTCCATCGACAGATAGCGCTCGCCGGTGTCGTAGCAGAACGTCAACACGCGACTTCCTTCGGGAATCTCCTTCAATTTTTGGCCTACCGCCGCGAGCGAAGCGCCTGACGACGCCCCGACGAAGATCGCCTCCTCTTTCGCGGCACGAACCGCGTAGGAAAATGCATCCTCTTCCGTGACCTGGATGTAGCCGTCGACCACATCCGCATGGAAGTTCGCCGGAATGAACCCTGCGCCGATGCCCTGCAGCTTGTGCGGCGTGTGAGTACCGCCGCTGAGGATAGTGGATTTCGCCGGCTCGACCGCAAAGGTCTTGAGCTTGGGCATCGTCTTCTTGAGCACCTCGCTCACCGCGGTGATATGTCCACCCGTGCCCACGCCTGTGATCAGGTAGTCGATTCCTTCCGGAAAATCCTTGAGAATCTCCTGCGCCGTCGTGCGGCGATGGATGTCGAGATTCGCCGGATTCTCGAACTGCTGCGGCATCCACGACTGCGGGGTGTCCTTGATGATCTCTTCCGCCTTTGCAATCGAGGTCTTGATGCCGCCTTCCTTCGGAGTAATCACGAGCTCCGCCCCGTATGCGGCGAGAATGCGGCGGCGTTCCACCGTCATCGTCTCCGGCATCACGAGGATGCAGCGATAGCCCTTCACTGCGCACGCCATCGCGAGCCCGATGCCGGTATTCCCCGAGGTTGGCTCGACGATGACGCTGCCCTTCTTCAGCAGCCCGCGCTTCTCCGCGTCCTCGATCATCGCGAGGCCGATGCGGTCCTTGATGCTGCCACCGGGGTTGGCTCGCTCGAGTTTGAGCCACACCTCGGCTTTTGGCGAAATCGCCGAATACAGACGGTTCAGGCGCACGTGAGGGGTGTTACCGATGGTGTCGAGAATCGAATTGGCGCGCATGGGAGTGTCTGTCTTGGGTAAACGCTGGCTGCGGACGGACAGGAATGCTGTGCAGAAATGCATGGTTCGTCAAACGGGCCTACGGTCCTACGGTCCTACGGTCCTACGGTCCTACCGTCCTACGCCTTCAAAAGCAGTGTCACCAGATGCTTCGACTCCCCGATATCGCGGGTCAGATGCGCCTCGATTCGATCGATCGTCACCGGCTGATCGAAGCGTTCGGCCAATAGTACCGCCAGCTCCTCGCGCGGCACCTGGCGATAGAGGGTCAGGGTCACGTGCGGGGTAAAGAAGAACCGCGGACGGGCCATGCGGAGGCCACTGGTCTTGATGCGCTCGTGGAGCGTGCGCAGCGGACCGTGCGGATCGATTGGAAGGACGACGATTTCCGTTTGCATGAACCGCATGGGGCGAGCGAACCGGAGCTCGATCGGGGCCGTGCTCGACGTGATGGGCGTGAGACGGTCTCGGAGCTCATCGACGCTCGTGTCGCTGGCGATTGGCCCTGTGCCAGACGAGCCGGCGAGGGTGAGGTGGGGTGGGCCGAGCTTCACAATCAGTGGGTCGTGCGTGCGCTGTAGCTCGGCAATTCGCTCGCCGATTTCACCGCCGATCGATGCGATGATGAAGATTCCGCTCTTGGTGCGAGCGCTCACGCGATCATCGTCGACCGAGTCCGACATTGGGTAGAATGAGCCAGCGCAGCGCGTGCCCGCCATCGGGCGAGGGCGTGATGGAGCCGGTCAACAGCCAGTCCTCGAAACGATTCCCCGGATTTGAGCGGTTGAATCGCACGACTTTCAGACCTGCGAACGTGCCGAGTCCCGCGCCGGCGATGACGTCGCTTGCCCAGTGGCGGTTGTCATACATCCGCGAGACGGCCACCAGCGCCGCCCCGCCGTACATGGTGGGACCAATGATCCAACGCGAGTCCGGCCACCATCCCGCCGTCTCACTCGTCACAGCCGCGGCCGCAGCAAAAGCGGCGAGCGAATGCCCCGACGGAAAGGACCGGTACGGGTCACCTCCGCCGAAGCCGCGAAGGAAACCGAAGCTGTGCGAATTGCGTGGGCGAACATACGGCCGCTGACGGCCGAAGGTGCCCTTCATCAGGACACCAACGCCCTCGCCGAGCAAGAGCGCTTCGGTACCATGCAGCCCGAGCTCCGCCAGGCGCTCGACCTTGAACACGCGACCGGAGACGTACATGGTCGTCCCGATGATCCAAGAGCCGGGCGCAGCGGTCGTGCGCACGAATTGCGAGAGTCTGTGCAGTTTCGCATTGGCCTGGGTCGACGAGTCCTGCAAACGCCCGGCAAAGTGGTCGTCGAGCGGCCGCACGAGATATGCGCCGAGCGCAAACGCTCCGGCGAGGCCGACGTCGCGATAGGTGAACAGCGAGACGGGCGAGCCCGACGTGTCCGCCTGCCCCCGTGCCGGGACAATCGGCAGGATAGAGAAGACCGACGCGAGCGCCAATCGGCAGTTACGGTTCACGATTCACTGTTCACGGTTCACGGTGGCGCACGGTTGCTCCACGCATTCCGCACTCGTCATACGACGTGCTGTTCAACTCGCTCCAGTTCGCGATTTTCTTCCCCATCGTCACGATCCTGTACTTCGTGCTGCCGCATCGTGCACGAGGGACGATGCTGCTGCTCGCGAGCTGCGTATTCTACATGGCGTTCATTCCGGCGTACATCGCGGTGCTGTTCGCCACCATTCTCATCGACTACGTCGCCGGACTTCGCATCGAGACCGCCACCGGCACGCGCCGCCGCGCCTGGCTGATCGTCAGCATCGTCTCGACGTGCGCCGTCCTCTTCGTCTTCAAGTACTACGACTTTTTCAACGAGTCGGCGGCGCTCGCGGCCCGCGAGATGGGCATGTCCTACGCCATTCCATCGCTGAAGCTCATCCTGCCCGTGGGGCTCTCGTTCCACACCTTCCAGAGCCTGAGCTACGTGATCGAGGTGTATTACGGTCGTCAGCGCGCCGAGCACGACTTCGGGAAATACTCGCTGTACGTGATGTTCTATCCCCAGCTCGTCGCCGGCCCCATCGAGCGGCCACAGAACCTGCTGCATCAGTTCGATGAGCGGCACGAGTTCGACTACGCGCGCATCGTCTCGGGGCTCCAGCTCATGGCGTGGGGCCTTCTCAAGAAAATAGTGGTCGCCGACCGGCTCGCGTCTCTCGTCAACCAGGTGTACGACGCGCCGCAGTCGTACACAGGCCTGCCATTACTCATCGGCACGATGGCGTTCGCGTTTCAGATCTACTGCGATTTCTCGGGCTACTCGGATATCGCCATCGGCGCCGCGCAGGTGATGGGCTTTCGGCTCATGCGCAACTTCGACCGCCCGTACTTCTCACGGAGCATCGCCGAGTTCTGGCGGCGGTGGCACATCTCGCTCTCCACCTGGTTTCGCGATTACGTCTATATCCCGCTCGGTGGCAACCGCACCGGCCGGCCGCGCTGGTTGGTGAATCTCTTCATCACGTTTCTCATCAGTGGCCTGTGGCATGGCGCGCGATGGACGTTCGTCGTGTGGGGTGCGCTGCACGGCGCCTATCTGATCATTGCGCTGCTCACCGCCGAGCGACGCGCGCGGATTCGTGGGACGCTCGGGATGGACGCGCATCCTCGGCTCCTTGCGGTGTGGCAAACGTGCGCCACGTTCGCGCTCGTGCTGGTGGCGTGGATCTTCTTTCGCGCGGGCTCGCTGCGCGACGCGTGGTATGTGCTGACACATCTCGTGAGTGGCCTTCCCACGCAGACCGTGGCCATCCTCTCGGGCGATGCGGCGGCACGAGCCCATCTGCTCTTTCTCGATTTTCCACCCTCGCGGCTGATCCTCGGCGTGTGCGCCGTGCTCGCGCTGCTGGCGATCGAACGGCTGCAACGCCACGGCTCCATACGAGCTCGCATCTCCAGCGCACCAATGCCGGTC
>JANMAY010000428.1:0-9495 GCA_031360095.1 Gemmatimonadaceae bacterium | reverse complement strand
CCACGAGCCGGCAGGTGCTCATCGTGTATCTGCTCCAGGCGGTGGCGATGGGTCTGCTGGGCGCCGCGTTCGGTGCGCTCATCGGCATCGGGCTGCAGCTCGGGCTTCCCTACGTCCTCGCCGATTTTCTTCCCGTGGACGTCCGCGTAACGATCGAGCCGAATGCGCTGCTCACGGGATTGCTTGTCGGCGCGTGGGTGGCGCTCGTGTTCGCGCTGCGGCCGCTCATCGCACTGCGCAACGTCAGCCCGCTGCAGACGCTTCGCCGCGAGTCGGATGCTGACGCGCTGCGCGGCCGCAAGTTCGACATCGTTCGCGTACTCGTCGCGCTGCTCATCGTCTCGAGCGTCGCCGCACTCGGTGTTGCGCGGGCAGAGGACCCGAAGCAGGGCCTCGGCTTTGCGGCAGCCATCGGTGGCGCGGTGCTCGTGCTCTATGGCGCGGCTGCACTGCTGAGCGCATCGGCGCGCCGAGTTGCGCGCCCGTCGTGGCCATTCGTGCTGCGGCAGGGGGTGGCAAGCTTGTATCGGCCTGGGAATCAGACGCGCGCCGTCGTGCTGGCGCTCGGATTCGGTGTGTTTCTCATGAGCACCGTGTACCAGGTGCAGGACAACCTACTCCGCACCGTGACGGTCAAGCTCGATGCGTCGCGCGCCAATGTCGTCTTTTTCGACGTGCAGGACGACCAGGCACTTCCGCTGGATTCACTCATTCGGGCGAGCGGACACGAGATCACGCAGCGCACGCCGCTGGTGCCGATGAAGATCGTGGCCATCAACTCGCTCTCAGGCGATCAACTGCTCAAGGGCGACAGTACGAAATCAAACGGCGCGCGGCGCGAACGGTGGGTTTTGCGCCGCGAGTTTCGATCGACCTTTCGCGACTCCGTCATGGCATCCGAACAGGTCGTGACTGGGCGCTTTCATACCGGTGGCAGCGCGGTGGACAAACTTCCCGAAGTATCACTCGACCGCGAAATCGCCAAGTCGCTGCGCGTCGGCATTCACGACACCATCACGTGGGACGTGCAAGGCATCCGCGTGCCGACACGCGTCACCAGCCTGCGCGAGGTGAACTGGTCGCGGTTCGAGCCGAACTTTTTTGCGGTGTTCGAGTCGCGCGCGCTGGCCAAGGCACCCAAGCAGTACGTCCTTCTCGCGAATGTGAAGGGGGACGCGGCGGTGGCGCGCCTCCAGCGCGATGTCGTCTCACGCTTCCCCAATGTCGCGAGCCTCGACCTCACACTCATCCAGGCGACGATCGAGCGTGTGCTTGGCCGCGTGACCACCGCCATTCGATTCATGGCGGGGCTGAGTCTGGCGCTCGGCATTCCCGTTCTGTTCAGCGCCGTGAGCGCGACGCGACGCGAGAGGCTGCGCGAAGGTGTGCTGCTCAAGGTGCTTGGTGCCACGCGCCGCCAAGTCGGCCGAGTCATGCTGGCGGAGTACCTCCTGCTCGGATCACTCGGCAGCGTGGCGGGAGTGCTGCTCAGCATCGGCGGAGCGTGGGGCCTCATGCACTTCGTCTTCAAGCAGCCGTTCGTTCCGTCGGTCATTCCATCGCTTCTCGTCGCGCTACTGATGATCGGCATCGCCGTGAGCATCGGGCTGTTGACCGGCCGTGAAGTGTTCCGCGAAACGCCGATGGCCGCGTTGCGCGAGGCGTGAGGCGGCGCATCAGCAACTCGAGCGCTATTCGGCGCTCTGTGTCATGGTGTCTGCGAGCCCGCCACTCTGCCCGCTGACGTGCGCGGCGCACGCGAGGAACAAGCCGGTCGTGAATGCCAGGACGAGGCGCTGAAGCGCCGGGGAAAGTTTGGGCATCAGAGGCGGGAAATCGCGTTCGGCGGAGGGATGAGACGACGCATGATCGCCCTTGAGGCCGAACCGCGAGCTCACATGGAAAGACGATGGGTTTTTCCGCCCGTCACGTCTGCCATACTCTACCCTCACGTTGGACAATCGATCCCGAGTCGCTCTACAACAGCCCGTCGCGAGCGGCGTCGAGCCACCGCTCCATCGCCTGTAGCAGGATCGTTTCGTCGACGATCGGCTTCGTGATGTAGTCGTTGAATCCTGCCGCGAGATACTTCTCGCGGTCGCCGGCCATCGCGTGGGCGGTCAGCGCGATCACGGGTAGCCGGCGCAGACGATCGTCGCCGCGGATCCGCGCGAGGATCTCGTTGCCGTCCATCCCCGGCAGAGAGATGTCGAGCAGCACGAGATCGGGGAGCGTGGCACTCAACCCAGCCAGCGCATCCACTCCGTTCTCGTACTCGACCACTTCGTACAGGCCGTCGAGAATGGCCAGCAGGAGCAGGCGATTGTCGGCATTGTCTTCGACCACGGCGATCGTCTTCATGCGTTCTCCCGTATACGTGCACGTTCGAGCCAGCGAAGAACGTGCGGAAATTCCGCTTCCAGCTCGCGCACGACGTGATCCACCCTCTCCAGATCGCCCTTCCGCGCGATCGCTTCTCCCTGCTCGCTCAACCGCTGCATGCGCAGCGCCCCAAGCTGCGCCGAGCTGGACTTCAATGAATGCAGCGCCATCTCTGCGGCAGTGGCGTCGCGCGCGTCAACGCCGGCCCGAGCGGCGCCGATGCGAACCGGCGCGGCGCTGATGAATAACGAGATCATCTCGCCGAGCAGCTTCCCGCCGCCAAAGCGCTTGAGTCGCTCGAGCGCGGCATCGTCGGTGGTCGGCAATGCATCGCTCGGACGATCGAAGGGGGAGTCGGGCTCGGTCATCGTTGGGTGAGAGGTGATGTCATTTGCAGTCGTTGCGCTTCCAGCGGAGTGTATCGACGAATGCGTGTTGGAGTATCGGCAGCAGTCTACTCGCACCACCATAGCGGACGCGATCAGATCATGGCTCGTACCGCTCAGCACCGCCGTTACGGCATCTCCGGCAGGACTCCCACAGGAATACTCTGCCGATCGCGGGTATAGCCGTCTCCCAGTTGCCCGTTGTTTCCGAGCCCCCAGCAGATCGCCGCACTGGACACGCTAATGCCGCAGGTGTGGTTGCCGAGCCCCGTGACGACGCTCACGAATCGGAGGCGTCCGAACACTTCGATCGGGCGCGAGCTGCACTCGAGGGCCGAGATCCCACAGCGCTCGCCGGTGCGCGGCACGCCGAGCTGCCCGAAGCTGTCGTTACCCCAGCACAGCGCGCGGCCGTCGGTTGCGAGTCCGCAGGTCTGGATGATTCCCGCGCTCACGCTCGCGAATACTTCGTCGGTTGCCACGGGGAGAGGCGTCTCGATTCCCTTCGTATCGCCCCGCCCCAACTGCGCGAACGCGTTGCCTTGCCAGCAGAACGCAACACCATCGAGGGAAATGGCGCACATCGAGCTGCTGCTGGCGGAGATGTCGCGCACCAGCGGTAGCGCGTCAACGCGATGCGGCGTCTTACGCTCATGAAAGAAGTCGAAGAACCCTTCCGCCGACTCCCACTCCGAGCCCCAGCACCACGCGACGCCGTCGAGCGCGATTGCGCAGCTGTTCCAGAGCCCCGTGCGCACTGTCGTGAATCGCTCGGTCGACAGAATGGGTTCCGGAAGAACGCTCGAGAGCGTGTCGCCTCGCCCCAACGCGCCCAGTCGCCCTTCACCCCAGCAGTACACGACGCCGTTCGTTCGCACCGCACACGTATGCGATGCACCGGCCGCAACATCGGTGAATTGAAGATCGGGACGAACCGCTCTTGGCGTGCGAACGAAGGCATCTCCCTGACTGGCGGTTTGAAACATGAGGTTCTCGCCCCAGCAAAACAGCGCACCCGTCGTTGTGATCGCACAGGTGTGTCGCGATCCAGCGCTCACGGCAGCGAAGCGGGCACTCGACTGCACCGCAGTGGGGATCGCTTCACAGGGTGCAGGCCGTGTCGTGCCGCAGCGGCCGCGCGCAACACCGACGCCGAGTTGGCCGCTGCCGTTCGCGCCCCAGCACCGGAGTTCTCCCAGCAAGCGAATGGCGCAGGTGTGGCTTCCTCCCACCGTGATCGCCCTCCAACCTGTCGCAGTGACCGGAATGCTCACGACGCGGTCCGCGTACACGTACGCCGTCGGTGCGGTCGGCTTCTCGCACGCGGCGCCGACAGCCACGAGGAGGGCGCACTGCACGGCCACCCATGGACGCGTTCGGAAAAAGGAGAGAGGCACAATGGCGGGGATCGTGATCGCGCGAAACGGAATGTTGCAAGCTCGACGCGGCGCCCCAACAGCGCTAGCCTTGATGACATGCGGCACATCAGCGAGCGGGGCCATGACTGAAGATCCGCAACGGACCGCGCGTGATCTGCGCGCAGCGATCATCTTTGGCATCGTGGCCGCGACGATCGAGCTTGGCGCACTGCTTTACTTTTTCCGCTAGCGGAGACGTTCACAATGCATCTCGCGCTGCTCGCGCTCGCGCTCCAACTCGAGACAGCCGCGCTCATTGCGGAACCGCAGCAGCCGCAGGTCTCTGCAGTCGCTGACTCTGTGCGCGATCTCAAACAGGCGCGGGGAGCACAGGCGTCGTTCGAGCGCAGCCGCCGAAGCAATCTTCCAATCGGATACTCCAGCAGCACGCGATGTGAGGTGCGCGTCGGGCGGTTCTGCTGGTGGTACGACGACTCCATGCCGACGCAGCCGCCGGAAGCCGAAGTCATCGGGCGCCACCGGGCGGACCTTCTCGCGACGCTCGATCGCGCCGCGGCGCTACATCCAGGCGACGAATGGCTTGCCGCGATGCGGGTCCACTATCGGATCGATGCACGCAACTTCGCATCCGCGGACAGCACTGCTCGCGAGTGCCGAGCGGCCGCATGGTTGTGCAGCGCGCTAGTTGGATACGTCGCCCACACCATGGGAGAAAGCTCGCGCGCCGATTCCGCATTCACGGATGCGGTGAAAACCATGGCGGGGGACAAAGCATGCGCATGGCGCGACATTCGTGAGCTTCTCCGCGACGAGGACCGCGATGCATATGAGCGGCAGTCGTGTGACGCGCGCCACGAGCTCGAGGCGCGCTACTGGCTGTTGAGCCGCCCGCAACTGGGCGGCGCGGCGAATGATTGGAAGAACGAGTTCAATACGCGACGTGTCCTGGCGTGGCTCGCCGAGCGCGCGGCGACGCCACAGGGCCTGCGGTGGGGCAATGATGCGGCGGCGCTGATCATGCGATTTGGATGGCCCACCGCGTGGAGTCGCACGGACCAAGTACCAGGCCTGGTGACGGAGCCCAACATCATTGGCCACGATCCCGTCCCGAGCTTCGCGTTCGGTCCGACGCAGTCTGTCGCAGATCAACAGCGGGCGCTTCCACCCGAGGCCTGGAATCTCGCAAATCGCGCTGCCGAAGCGCGCTACGCTCCGCGGCTCGTCAAACGCGTTGCGGGCGTGTCGGCGCAACTCGCGCGATTCCGTCGCGGCGACAGCACGCTGCTCGTTGCGGCCTTCAGTGCCAGCGATGATTCGCTGCGCGCACCTATCGCGGTGGTTGGCGCCGCGTTGGCGGATGGACTGTCCGTGCTCAGCGTGCCCGACACCGGAACAACCGGTCGCGCACGTGTGATGCTCGCCGGGCTGCCGGTGATGGCCGGCGTGGAGATCGCGGATACGACCACGCGTACGCTCGCGCGCGTGCGGTTTGGGTACGCCCAATCGCCGAACGGCGCTCGACTCGAGCTCTCCGACCTCCTCATGTATCGAGCGGGAGAGGCGCCAGCGACCTCGCTCGACTCGGCGCTCGCACGCGCGATTCCGGGGGACTCGGCCTCGCGCGCGAAGCCGATCGGCGTGTTCTGGGAGACCTATGGCTTGGTCGCCGAGGGTGAGACGGTCGATCTCGCCGTCGCCGTCGAACGCATCGACCGCAACTGGTTCCGAAGTGCGCGGCAGCGGCTCGGGATTACTCCGGACGACACGCCGCTGCGCATGCGGTGGACCGACGCGCGTCCCCCAGCGGATCGCGCGGCACCGCACGCCGTTTCGCTGGATCTCGGGAACCTCGAGGCTGGTCGCTACCGGATCACGCTCACGCTGACCCCTGTGTCGGGCGAGGCGGCGAGTTCCTCGCGCGAGATCGAGCTGAACGACCACTGACGTGGAACGTTACTCGTCTTCCCAGAGCGAGAGACTCATCGCGATGGCGGACGCCGGACAGGCTCCCTGAAATTCGGCGGACCGCTTGAGCAACGCGGGGACCTGCAGGCGGCTCACCTTCTCGAACCCGAACTGCCGGAAGTATTGCTCGGCAGTGGTGGTGAGGAGATACACGGTCTCGACGCCGCGAGCCGCCGCTTCACCGAGAATGCGCTCGACGAGCGTCTGTCCCAGCCCCTGCCCTCGACGTTCAGGTATGATGGCCGCCGAACGGAGCAACGCTGAATCGGCGTATTGCTCCAAACCGATCACACCTACGGTCTCCCCGTCCGTCTCGGCGACGAGAAACTCCGTGATGTGATCCTTCACCCCTTCGGTCGGCAGCTCGCATTGGTCGAGCAGACCCTTCACCGCCACGAGGTCGTCGGGTGCGGCGTGGCGGATCACCGTTTCTCCTGCTCCTCCAAACGGCGGGGTCATTCGAGCGTCCCCCTCGTCATGGTTTGACACCTCATTGCAGGCCGTTCATACTCCCGCCCCATGCACGGAGCGAACCGATCACAGTGCTGATCATCGACCAGCCCACCGTCGAGAGGCTGCTCCCCATGGAGCAGTGTATCCCGCTGATGTCCGACGCGTTCACCGCGCTCGCGCGCGGCGAGGTCGTTCTTCCCTTGCGGCCGATGATGCGACTCCCGCGGGGACTTGGAATTCTAGGCATGATGCCAGCCTCTGTGGAGGCACCCCGTGCCCTTGGAATCAAGCTCATTACCGTCTTTCCCACCAATCACGGCACCGAATTCGACTCGCACCAAGGCGCCGTCCTGCTGTTCGAGCCGGATCACGGCGCGCTCATCGCCGTCCTGGACGCGAGCTCCATCACTGCAATCCGCACAGCGGCGGTCTCGGGCCTCGCCACGCAGCTCCTCGCCAATGCCGGCGCGTCCGATCTCTGCATTCTCGGCTCGGGTGTGCAGGCCCGCACTCATCTGGCGGCCATGCTGCTCGTACGCCCGATCGAGCGCGTGCGAATCTGGAGCCGGAGTGCCGATCACGCGCACGCGTTCGCGACAGCCGCAGCGCGCCGACACGGAATCACGGTCGACGCAATGCCGACGGCAGAGGACGCCGCCGCGGGCGCCGACATCATCTGCACCGTTACGGCGAGCAGCGAGCCGATTTTGCGTGGCGAATGGATCGCGCGGGGCGCGCATGTCAACGCCGTGGGAGCAAGCACGCCCCACGCGCGAGAGCTCGACACGTCCGCGGTACGCGGCGCGACACTATTCGTCGATTGCCGCGAGTCGGCACTGAACGAGGCGGGCGATTTTCTCATTCCAAAGCGCGAGGGGGCAATCTCCGACAGCCATATTCGCGGTGAGCTTGGGGAGGTGCTCCTGGAGCGCATTCCGGGGCGACAATCGCCGGACGAGATCACGCTCTTCAAATCGCTCGGCATCGCGGTGGAAGACGTCGTCGCCGCGCACCACATCTACCAGCGCGCGACGGCTGACGGCGCAGGCACACGCGTCACGCTGGGGGGACGCCGTGATGCTGCCTCGTGAGGTCATCCCGCTCCGCGACATCCAGGCGGCGAGCGAGCGATTGCGCCCCATCGTCACGCGGACTCCGCTCGTCCCACTGAACATTGGCGATGCGCCGGCGCAGATCTACCTCAAGCTCGAAAATCTCCAGCCGATCGGATCGTTCAAGTTGCGGGGTGCGGCCAATGCAATGGCACTCGCGAGCGCCGACGACCTGAAGGATGGCGTGTACACCGCGAGCGCCGGCAACATGGCCCAAGGCGTCGCGTGGAGTGCACGGCGACGCGGTATTCCGTGCAGCGTCGTCGTGCCGGACCATGCGCCTGCCACGAAGCTCGACGCCATCGAGCGGCTGGGCGGGCGCGTCGTGAAAGTGCCGTTCGATGTGTGGTGGCAGGTCATCATCGACCATCGCTACGACGGCATGCGCGGCTTCTTCATCCACCCGGTCTCCGATCCCGCCGTCATGGCGGGAAACGGCACGATCGGGCTCGAAATTCTCGAGGACCTGCCCGATGTCGACGCGGTGGTGGTGCCCTTTGGTGGCGGCGGCCTCTCCTGCGGAATTGCCTCAGCCATTCGAGCGATCAAGCCCGCCGTGAAGGTGTTCGCATGCGAAGTCGAGACGGCCGCGCCGTTCTCCGCATCGCTGTCCGCGGGGACGCCGCAGCACGTGAACTACACGCCGACCTTCGTGGATGGAATCGGAAGCCGAAGCGTGCTGTCGGAGATGTGGCCGCTCGCGCACGCGCTACTCGACGGTTCGATCGTCGCGCCGCTTGCGGACGTCGCGCGGGCCGTTCGTCTACTCGCCGAGCGAAATCGCGTCGTCGCTGAAGGCGCCGGAGCGACGTCGGTGGCCGCGGCGCTTTCTGGACGCGCCGGCACGGGCAAAGTGGTGTGCATCGTCTCGGGTGGAAACATCGACTCGGTGAAGCTCGCTCGCATTCTCGGCGGCGAGCTTCCCTGATTGCGTCAGCCGGTGCGAAGCCGCCGTTGCTCCTTTTCGAGACGCCGCCGGTCCGCAGCGCGCTTGATCGCGCGCTCGAGATCCTTCATCTCCACGGGTTTCACGAGATAGTCGAGCGCACCGCCGGCAACGGCGGCAGTCGCGGTCGCGACGTCGTTCATGCCGGTCAGCATTACCACGGCAAGTGAGGGATCGATCGTCATCGCGTGCGGCAACAGTTCCAGGCCGGACATCTCTTCCATTTTGACGTCGCAGAGCATGACGTCGAACCGCAGTCGTCGGAGCAACGGCAGCGCCGCCGCGCCTGAATCGACGGCGACCGTTTCGTGACCACGCGCCGTGAGCAGCCGGTTCAACAGGTCGCGCACGTCGGATTCGTCGTCGACGATGAGCACACGCAGCGACTCCGGCACGGGGGCCGGCTTCGCAGGCTTCGCTGACGAGTCGAACAGGGATGACAGGCGACTGAAGACGGACACGAGGCGGCTCCATGGGGATCTGGCACCTAGTATCGGCCCGGCCGTCCAGAAATTGAGGCGTTCGTCCTCCCAAGCGCGTTTCGCATTCCGCGAAATTCAGTGCATGATGCAAAGTTGATCGCCGGATCGAACCGGACTGTTCGTCCGTTCGTCGTCGGTCGAGTCGACCGGTTCCGCCTTCCTACCCAGTGCGCCGAAGTCATTGTGTCGCCCTACCCTACGCCCGAATTGCGGCCCCAAGTGTGCCTACTGCTGCGCTCGCGAGGAGTCGTCCTACCCTACCATGAGCCGGTTTACTGGGCTCGCGAGGAACTACCCGAAAATGATCATGCCGACGAAGGCACGTTCGCGACTGATGCTGCCCTTGCTGGCAGCGGTCACCCTTACATTCCTCGGCGCGTGCGCCGAGAC
>JANMAY010000374.1:0-10029 GCA_031360095.1 Gemmatimonadaceae bacterium | reverse complement strand
GTCGCCACGGCGTCCGCGATGCGGCCGCGCATGTCGTCGGAGACCACGAGGCGGTCGACGACGACGAGGAGCTCTTTCGCGAATGTCACGTCGACAGGCTGGGATTCGAGATCGTCGAGATGCTGGACGACGCCATCGATGCACACCCGCACGAACCCCTGCGCCCGAAGGTTCTCGACGACGACCTCGTGCGACACCTCGCTCGACAGCTTCAGCGGTGCGGCGACGTAGAAGCGCACGCCGGCCGGTAGCGCGAGGACGGTATCTGTGACCGACTCCACGGTGTCCGGTCTCAGCTCGCGTCCGCACACGGGACACATCGTGTGGCCGATGCGCGCCCAGAGCAGGCGGAGGTAATCGTAGATCTCCGTGGCCGTGCCCACCGTGGAGCGCGATGTCTTGGTGGGATTCTTCTGTTCGATCGCCACGGCGGGGGACAACCCGTCGATGAGATCGACGTCGGGCTTTTCCATGCGCTCGAGAAACTGCCGCGCGTACGCGGACAGCGACTCGACATAGCGGCGCTGTCCTTCCGCGTAGATCGTATCGAACGCGAGTGAGGACTTGCCGGAGCCAGAGGGTCCCGTGACCACCGTGAAGGTGCGCCGGGGGATCTCGAGGTCGAAGCCTTTGAGGTTGTGCTGCCGCGCGCCGCGGACGACGATTTTGTCCTTCATGCTGCAGTGAAACCTAGCGGAGGGCGGCCCGAATAAATACCGGCACGATGGAATGTGGAGCTCACAATGCGACACGACCCGCGGCGGTCGCCGCAGGTCGTGTCACGAACCGGAGCGCGGCAGGGGCCGCACTCCCGTCATCTAAAGCGCGGTACCGGTACGATTCCGCGTGGTAAGGCGATACACCCACAGCAGCAGCATCGCGCCGACCACCGCGAGGATGATGCTCCAGAGCGAGAACCCGTTCAGGCCCGACCCGGTAATGGTGTTGCCGACGAATCCGCCGATGAACGCGCCAACGATGCCGATCAGCATGGTGACGATAATGCCACCCGGATCCTTTCCGGGCATGAGCGCCTTGGCGATCGCACCGGCGATCAATCCCAGCACGATCCAAGCGAGGTAACTCATAGCACTGCCTCCAAAGATGGAAGTGGACAACGTGTCCCCCTATCGCAACGCCCGTACCAAGCGCAGCCGAACGCGCGCGAAAACAGACTGAGGGGCTGCATTCGATAGAGGCGATCAAGGACTTAGCTTCGGATCATGGCCGCCACGCTCAACCCACACGCAACCGACGAGGACGCTTCCGCGAAGCGCTTCGATCGACGATTGGTGCGGCGGCTTGCCGTCTACGTGCGTCCCTATCGGCTGCTGGTATCCGGGGCGCTCGTGTTGCTGATGATCGAGGGATTACTCCAACTCGTGGGGCCGCTGCTGACCCAGCGCGTGATCGACGTGGCCCTTCCGTCGCGCGATGCCGGTATGGCCGTGCGCTCAGCGATGCTCTACGCCGCGTCGCTATTGCTGACATTCGTCTGCTCCTACGGCGAGACGATGCTGACCGCGATGCTCGGACAGCGCGTCATGCGCGATCTCAGGCAGCAGCTCTTCGCGCACGTGCAACGCGTCTCCATCGCGTTTTACGATCGTACGCCGGTGGGTCGTCTGGTCACGCGCGTGACCTCCGACGTCGAGTCGCTCAACGAGCTGTTCACCGCCGGCGTGGTGGCCGGCCTGGGCGATCTCTTTACGCTGCTTGCCATCGCCGTGATGATGATCGCCATCGACTGGCGCCTTGCGCTCGCGGCATTTGCGGTGATTCCGCTCATCTATCTCACGTCACACCTGTTTCAGTCGCGCGTGCGTTCGGCGTACCGCGACATTCGCTCGAGATTGGCGCGAATCAACGCCTATCTGCAAGAGCGACTCACGGGGATGCGCATCGTGCAGCTCTTCGGACGCGAGCGCGGTGAGGCGGAACGGTTCGCCATGCTGAACAAGGCGCATCTCGACGCCAACCTCCGCTCGATTACCATCTATGCGCTGTATTTCCCCGCGATCGAGTTTCTCACGTCCGTTGCCCTCGCGGTGCTGCTCGTCGCCGGCGCTCGGCGGGTTGGTGCGGACTCTCTGACCGTGGGAATCGTTGCGGCATTCCTTCAACTCCTGCGCCGATTCTATCAGCCCCTCCAGGACCTCGCCGACAAGTTCAACACGCTCCAACAGGCGTTGGCTGCGTCGGAGCGCATTTTCCTGCTGCTGGACACAGAACATCAGGACAAGACGTCGCCGCATCCCGCGGCCGAACGCCGATCGGTGCACGCGCCAATCACGATCGCGTTCGAAGACGTGTGGTTTCACTATGGCGAGTCCGCAACCACTCCCGAGTGGGTCCTGCGCGGCATCAGCTTCGAGGCGCGGGCCGGCGAGACGATCGCGCTCGTGGGCCACACTGGCGCGGGGAAGACCACCATCGTCAACCTCATGCTGCGCTTTTACGAGCCGCAACGCGGCCGCATCACGGCCAACGGCGTCGACATCCGAATGCTCCCGCTGGACGAATGGCGACGACTGATCGGGTATGTGCAGCAGGACATTTTTCTCTTCGCCGCCGATATTCGGGCGAATCTGCGGCTCGATGCGCCGCTCGATGATGCCGCGATCATGGCCGCGGCGTCGCGCGTTGGCGCCGATCGTGTGATCGACCGACTTCCAACCGGACTCGATCAAGTGCTCGCGGAGCGCGGCGCGTCCGTAAGCGTTGGCGAGAGACAGCTCCTGTCGTTTGCGCGCGCGATTGCGGCCGACCCGGCCGTGCTGGTGCTGGACGAAGCAACGAGCGCCGTGGACAGTGAGGCGGAAGCGGCAATCCAGCGAGGGCTGGCGGAGCTGATGCGAGGCCGAACGACGATTGCGATTGCACATCGGCTCAGCACCATCGTTCATGCCGAGGAAATCCTCGTGCTTCATCATGGCGAGGTGCGCGAACGAGGAACGCACATCGGGTTGCGCACGCACGGGGGATTGTACGATCGGCTGTACAGGCTTCAGGCGGGAGCGTCAGTTCCGACGGAACCGAGCTCCGCAACGCTTGCCAGCCCCCTGAGCGCCGGGTAGTTTGAGCCCCTACCGGGTCCCGGGCGCAGCTTACACGAGACCCATTCCGCGCTTCGCGCCGTTGTCGTCCGCGCTTCGCCCCGCCATGCCCGTCCTCCAGCTCGACGATCAGAAGTTCCCGCTTCGAGCGGGCATGACACGCATCGGCTCGGGGGCCGACGCGGACGTCGCCGTACCCGCTGATCCCGCGCTTGGCGTGCAAGCGTTGATCGAGGGGGGTGCCGCACCGACGATCCGCCGCGCCGACTCCGCGGCGCAGGTGCGCGTGAACGGTGTGCTGCTGGGTGCCGAGCCCACGCCGCTGATGCACG
Source organism: Gemmatimonadaceae bacterium (assembly GCA_031360095.1). Lineage (GTDB taxonomy): Bacteria > Gemmatimonadota > Gemmatimonadetes > Gemmatimonadales > Gemmatimonadaceae > AG11. The sequence goes on along the minus strand of JANMAY010000374.1, from coordinate 6,641 downwards.
GGGACAAAGTCGAGATCGGCGGAGTGGAGCTGCACTTCTCGGACGATGCCAAGGGGGGCGCGACACAGTTCGTGAGCGCGAGCGAAATCGCGGCGATCGCGGGGGTCAAACGCTCCGGTGGCGCCCGACCGACGGCTGCCTCGGGGGGACGAGTCGTCTCGCTGGTCGACGGCAAGGAGTACCCGGTCGTTGGCTCTGGCTTGGTGTTCGGACGCGATGCGGCCTGCGAGGTCGTCATCGCGCAAACGGAAGTGTCGCGCCGCCACGCCGAGATCGTGCCGGGGGATCAGGGATATCTGGTGCGCGACATGAGCGCCAATGGCGTGTTCGTGAACGGCGAGCGGGTGCAGGGATCGCATCGTCTGGCGCGCGCCGACATCGTGCGCATCGGGAGCGAGGAGTTCCGCTTTTACGCCGACGTTCTGTCTGCTGCGGCGTCGGCCGCGGTGGCTGCGGCCCCGCCGCCGGCCCCAGTGAGCGCTCCCTTGCCACCGCCGCCACCCCGTCCTTCATCACCCGCCTCCCTATCCGTCGCCGCGACCCCGCCCGCCGCAAAGGCATCCTCCCCGCCGGCCGGACACGCTGCGGCGGCTCCGCTCACTCCAACCGCAGAGCCCGGGCGACCAGATCCGCGCCCCGTGCTGGCCATCCTCGAGTCGGTGAACGAAGGTCCGCTGAAGGGTTCGCGCTTCGAGCTGCGTGGTCCGCTGTCGCACGTGGGACGCGGCGCGCACAACGACGTGCATCTTTCCGATGAAAGCGTGAGCGAAAGCCACGCGAAGGTCCAGCGACGCGAGGATGGGTGGTACGTGGTCGACATCGACTCGACGAACGGAACGTATGTGGGTGGAACGCGCGTGATCGGCGAGCGGCGACTCGATGGCTCACCGGATGTGCGGTTCGGCGGCATGAAGTTTCGCTTCACAGCGCTCGGGACGGGTTCCGCGGCCGACCTCGACGCAAAGGGGACTCGAGCCATCGCCCGGGTGACCATTGGGCCGAACGTGCATGCGACGCTGCCGCCGCTCAAGGCAACTCCCGAGTCGAACCCGTCAGTGCCGGCGCCGGTGCACGCGACCGATGCGCCCAAAGGCGGCATCCCCGCATGGATCTGGATCGTGGTCGTGCTCGTGCTTGGCGGAGTGGCGTTCTTCGTGCTGAAAGGACGCGCGTGAAGCTCCTCCATGCAGCGAAGACGGACGTCGGCATGATCCGGTCCGGGAACGAGGACAATTACACCGTCGACGTGAACCCGTCGCGCGGCATCTTCATCGTCGCCGACGGAATGGGTGGTCATGCCGCCGGTGAAGTCGCCAGCGAAATGGCTGTCCAGATCGTGCAGCGCGAGCTGACGAATGTCGTCAGTATAGGAAGTGAAGACGTGGTCAAGCTGGTCGCGGAGACTCTGCGCAAGGCGAATCGAGCGATCCACACGCGAACGCTCAGCGAGGTGGACAAGCAGGGTATGGGCACGACGGCCTCGGTCCTCCTGCTGTCCGGCACCAAATACCTCATCGGCCAGGTGGGCGATTCTCGCGTGTATCTGCTCCGGGAGGGCACGCTCTCGCAGCTCACCAAGGATCATTCGTACGTGCAGGAGCAGGTCGATGCCGGCTTTCTCACGCCGGAGCAGGCGCGCTACCATCCCTACAGCAACGTCATCACACGCTGCGTGGGCGCGAGTCCGGAAGTCGAACCGGATGTCTACCGCGGCGAGGTTCGCAATGGTGATCTCTTCCTGGTCGCGAGCGACGGTCTTACCGGCATGGTCGACGACCGCCGCCTCAGCCAACTGCTCGGCTCCCGGGCGGAACCTGATCGCAAGGTGCAGGCGCTGATCTCCGAGGCGAACGGGCGTGGAGGCCTCGACAACATTACCGCGATCATCGTGCAGGCCGTGGACTCGGGACCGGACGACGACGACTCCAAGACGGTGGAGATCCGCACGGTTGGATGACGAAACCGTTGGGTCCATCGCTCAGTTGTACCTCGGCAACATTCTGTACGCGATCGAGCTCGCCGCGCTCTCGCTGACGGAGCAGGGGAAGACGGACGACGCGGCGTACTATCGCGCCATCTCGCGCAAGCTTGCCGAGGCGCACGGGCGGACCAAAACGATGGCGCAGCGGACGGTCTCGCCGACGCGCGATACGCCGCTAGGCTGACACCAGGAGCGATCCGCGCCCGAGCCGAGCGCGCACGTCCTCCGCCGGCAGCATCGCCAAGCGCACGACGGCGTCGCGTGGAATCGACACGCGGTCCACGGCGAAGACCCGAAGCCAGCGCGCGCTTCCGTACAATTCATCGGAGAGTTTCGGCAGATTCACGGCGCCCTCCCATCCCGCCGCGGTGAGCCGTCGCACGCTTCCGTCGCGGCGGAGGACGGGAATGTCGAGACCGAGCATCTGCGTCTTCACCGGGTAGTCGAGGAGCAGCTCGCCGGGCGCGAGCCGCAGCTCTCGCGCCAGTTGGTCCTCCACCGCCACAACGAGCGCGCGATCGTCGGCAATCCATTCGCCGAGCCCAGGCGGAAGCTCCGCAGCGGGACACTCGAAGACGCGTTTGTACAGCCGTCGCTCGCGCATCCGCGCGAGCAGCGGAGTCGGCGCGCGCTCCGCCAGCGCATGCAGCAACCCTTCGTCGGTGAACGCCGCCAGCGTCTCCGCCGTGAGCGATCCCGCACGCAACGCACCGTCGACGAGCCGCTTGTACATTGCCGTCGCGCTGCGCACGGCGTGATGCCAGTACACGTTGCGATACATCTGATATTTCGCGAACAGGAGCGACTCGAGCGCGGACAATCCCTTTTCGGAGATGCCGATCATCGGCCTCCCACGCTCCGGATCATCGACGATGGTGAGCGAATTGAGCAGCCGATCCACGTCGATGTCACCGTAATTCACGCCGCACATGAACGCATCGCGCTTGAGGTATTCGATCTTGTCCAGGTCGAGCGAGCCGGAAATGAGCCCCTGAAGCGGACCATCACTCTTGCCGCGAATGAGCGCCATGATCCGGGCGGGGGCATCGTCGCCGAGTTCGTCGCGCAGGACGTCCGCCACTTCGCCCTGCATGACGAGTGGACGCGCGACCTCCTCGTGATGCAGTGCGCCAATCTCCTCGAGCGCGTGCGAGAACGGGTAGTGCCCGATGTCGTGCAGCAGCGCCGCGCACTGCACCACGCGACACGTCTCAGGATCGAGATGCGCCGCGAGCTCGCGCTCCGCGAAGAGGGACAGCGTGCGCCGCGCCAGGTGATACGCGCCAAGTGCGTGCTCGAAGCGCGAGTGGCTCGCGCCGGGGTAGACGAGGTACGCCAACCCGAGCTGCCGTACGTAGCGCAGCCGCTGAAACGCCCGGGTGTCGACGAGCCGCAATGCGAGCGGCTCGACGCGGATGTTGTTCCAGAGTGGATCCCGGATGATCTCGAACCGCATTACCCTCGCGGGCCGGCGTCGCGAATCGCCGCGGCGACGCTTCCGAACTTCTCGAAGTTCTTCCGAAACATGTCGGCGAGCTTCTTCGCCTGAACGTCATACGCGGCGGCGTCTTTCCACGTCCCGCGCGCGTCGAGAATGTCGGCTGGAACTCCGGCAACCGCCTGTGGGACCGCGAGCCCGAATACGGGATCGGTGCGATGCGGTGTGCTTGCAAGTCGTCCATCGAGCGCGGCGTGCACCATGGCACGCGTAAAGCCGAGCTTCATGCGCTTGCCGACGCCGTACGGGCCGCCGCTCCAGCCGGTATTCACGAGCCACACGTGCGACTGATGCTTGTCGATCAGACCCCCGAGGAGCTCGGCGTACTTGGTGGCGTGCCAGACGAGAAACACCCCGCCAAAGCACGATGAGAACGTGGCCTGCGGTTCCGTGACACCGCGTTCGGTGCCAGCGACCTTAGCGGTGTAGCCCGAGAGGAAGTAGTACATCGCCTGATCGCGCGTGAGCTTCGCGACGGGCGGCAGCACGCCAAAAGCGTCGGCGGTGAGAAAGATGATGGTTTTTGGATGGCCACCGCGCCCGCTCGGAACGAAATTCGGGATGTAGGACAGGGGATACGACGCGCGGGTGTTTTCCGTGATGCTCTGATCCTCGAACTTGACCTTCCGCGTCGTGGGATCGAGCACGACGTTCTCGAGAATCGTGCCGAACATCTGCGTGGTGCGGTAGATGTCCGGTTCTCCCTCAGCGGAGAGGTTGATGACCTTCGCGTAGCAGCCGCCCTCGTAGTTGAACGTGCCTTCGGGCGCCCAACCATGTTCGTCGTCACCGATCAATGCGCGGGCGGGATCGGCGGACAGGGTGGTCTTGCCGGTGCCGGACAGGCCGAAGAACAGTGCCGTGTCGCCCGCCGGCCCGATGTTCGCCGAACAGTGCATGGACAGCACGCCCTGCTTGGGCATGTAGTAGTTCATCACGGTGAACATGGATTTCTTGAGCTCTCCGGCGTAGCGCGTTCCGCCGATGAGGATCATGCGCTCCGCGAGATTGAGCACGATGAAGGTGCCCGTGCGCGTGCCGTGGCGCGCCGGGTCGGCCTGCCACTCCGGCGCGTGCAGCACCGTAAAGTTCGGCTGAAAGCTGACGAGCTCCGCGAGCTCCGGACGGACGAACATGTTGCGCACGAACGCCATGTGCCACGCGTTGGGTGAGACGAAGCGCACGGCGAGCTGATACTTCTTGTCGGCACCGCAATAGAGATCCTGCACGAACAACTCGCCCCGCGCGCTGAGGTAGCGCTGCACGTCTTCACGCAGCGTGGCGAAATGCTCCGGCGAAAGCGGCTGATTGACCTTGCCCCAATCGATGTCGCCTTCACTGCTGGGATCACGCACGACGAATTTGTCGTTGGGCGACCGGCCCGTGTGCGGCGCCGTGACGGCGACGAACGGACCCATATCGGCGAGCTGGCCTTCGTTGCGCCGGATGGCGTGCTGGATGAGCTGTGGTGCGACGTAGTTCCAATGGACCTCGCCCGACGGAGCGATTCCCTGTCCGGACAGATCGCCGTGAGGGCGGGATCCTGTATCCTGCTGAGGGAGTGTCTGTGAAGCCATGCTGTCTCTCTGAATGAGTTGCAGGCGATGCCGCGAGGCCCGCCGAATTAGAGCTTCGAGTAGATCGCCGCCGGCGGACCCGCGCTCGCAACCGTCGGCTCCGGCGATTGTGTTCGCTCCTGTGCGTCCACGACTGCGACGGCGGCCATGTTGACGATGTCCTGCACGTCGGCGCCACGTTCCAGCACGTGCACCGGTCGGCGCATGCCGACAAGGATCGGCCCGATCGCGGTCGCTCCGCCGAGAGTGTGCAGCACCTTGTACGCGATGTTGCCGGCGCTGAGATTTGGAAAGATCAGGACGTTCGCCTGTTCCTTGAGGGCGCTGAAGGGGTAGTCGTGACGCAGCAGATCCGGGTTGAGCGCCGTATCCGCCTGCATCTCACCATCGACGACGAGCGACGGATCCCGCTCCTTCAGGATGCGCGCGGCCTGCGCCATCTTGTCGGCTTCCGGGTCCTTCACAGATCCAAAATTCGAGAAGGACAGCATCGCAATGCGCGGTACGATCCCCATCGTGCGCGCAATGCGGCTCGCGGCGAAGCCGATCTGGGCGACTTGCTCCGCCGTGGGGTTGATGTTGACCGTCGTGTCGGCGAAGAACACCACGTGGCGCTCGGTCACCATCATGTACATCCCGCTCACGAGCTTCGCGTTGGGATGCGCGCCGATGACTTGGAGCGCGGGGCGGATCGTCTCGGGATAGTGCATCGTGACGCCCGACAACAGCGCGTCGGCGTCGCCCCGCGCGACCATGCACGATCCGAAATAGTTGCCGTTGAAGAGCTGCCGCTTTGCTTCGTCGAGCGACAGTCCCTTGCGCTGCCGCAGCTGCCACATGAAGTGCGCATACTCATCGCGACGCTCGGACGTCGCTGGATCCTCGATCGTGATGCCGTCCAGCGACGTGCGCTGCGCTGCCGCGATGCGTTCGATGGTCGCGCGGTCGCCCAGCAAGATTGGATGGGCGATGCCATCATCGACGAGAATGGACGCGGCGCGAATGATCTTGGGTTCTTCTCCCTCAGGGAACACGATGCGCCGCGGATCGCGCACCGCGCGATTGATCAATCCCCGCACGATGCCGCGCGCCCGTCCGAGCCGCTCCTCGAGTTGCTCCCGATAATTCTCGAGATCGATGAACTCGCGTGCGACGCCGCTGGCAACGGCGGCCCACGCGACGGCTGGCGCCACCCACAACAGGACCCGTGGATCGAACGGAAAGGGAATCAGATATTCCGACCCGAAATGCACATCCCGAAGGCCGTACAGCGCCGCGACGGAATCCGGAACATCCTGTTTTGCGAGCAACGCCAACGCGCGCGTCGCCGCCATCTTCATCTCTTCGTTGATTTCCGTAGCGCGGACATCGAGCGCTCCGCGAAAGATGAATGGGAAGCCGAGGACGTTGTTGACCTGATTCGGATAGTCGCTGCGGCCCGTGGCGACGATCGCGTCGCTGCGCACCTTCCGCACTTCGTCGGGAAGTATTTCCGGAACGGGATTGGCCAGGGCGAAGATGATTGGCCGCGGCGCCATCTCGGCGACCATCTCCTTGGTGACCGCGCCGGCGACGCTCAGCCCGA
>JANMAY010000372.1:0-3360 GCA_031360095.1 Gemmatimonadaceae bacterium | reverse complement strand
CAGGGTCACTGCGTGCGCGTCGCCGATCTGTCGTGTGCGTTGTGGACGCGTGCCGGCGCCGGCGACGATACCTCCCTCTTCTGGTTTCGCATTGGCGCACTGCTGCACGACGTCGGCAAGCTCATGGTGCCGGCGGACGTGCTCAACAAGCCGGGAAAGCTCACGGAGGAGGAATGGGCACTCGTGCAGCGCCACCCGTCCGCAGGCGTCGAGCTGCTAGCGGACATCGAATTCCCCTGGGACGTTCGACCAATCGTCGAAAGTCATCACGAGCGCTGGGACGGCAAAGGCTATCCGCACGGCCTCGCGGGTGAGGACATTCCACTGACTGCACGCGTGCTCTGCATCGCCGACGTTTACGACGCCCTCACGTCGCAGCGAAGCTACAAGAAGGCCTTCACACACGACGAAGCGATGGAAATCATGCGCCGCGACGTCGGCACCCAGTTCGATCCCAATCTGTTCGGCGCCTTCGAATCGATCGTCCGCCGAGGGTCGTGGCGAAACACGCCGGCGGGAGCCATGCGCGTGATCGAACCCCCACAGTCGTGAGGCTGTGGCATCAAACACTTCCGGTACACGCGGCCCTCGTGACGGGTGCAGGCGGCGTGGTGGGTGCGCTGATCGGGCTGGGCCTGCACGTGGCGCTGTCCATCGCCGGCGCGGTGAGTCCGCGGGTGTCGGGATCGTTCGCTCTTGTGCTCACCATCGGGTGCGCCGCCGTTGCCGCAGCATGGTGGGCGGCACGCCATGCCCGTACGCTGCGCGGCGCGGTCATGGCGGCAGATACTGCACTCGCGGGTCGCGCACTGTCCGCGGCCAATCACGCTGACGCGAACGAAAGCACCGTGGTCGCCCACGCGGTGCGCTCACTCGTCGAGCGCGCGGAACGCAGCACGCGCGAGCTGTCGCAGCGGCAGGCGTACGCCGCCGTCGGTGAATTTGCCGCCGAGCTCGCGCGCGAGCTCGCGCCGTCGGTCGCGGCCGCGCGTTCGGCGATTCGCACGCTCGAGACGCATGTGCACGCCGAGTCGCCGCTCAATCCTCCGTTGGTGCGCGCACAGCGCGAGCTGCACCGCTTGTCGAATACCTTGCAGGACACGCTGCGGCTCGCGCGGAGCGGACGCCTGGCGCCGCGACGACTGGATCTGTGGCAGCCGCTCCGCGCCGCGCTGCGCACGGTCTCCGCGGACGCGCTCGACCGCTCGGTGCGTCTGGACTCGCCTCCACACGGACGCGGGCCCGTCTGGGTACACGGCGATCAGGATGCGCTAGAGCAGCTGTTCGTGAATCTCCTGCTCAATGGCGTGCAAGCGACGGACGCGGGAGGTCGTGTGGAGGTGCATGTCACGATTGCACAAGACGCGCTGATCACTATCACCGATACGGGATGCGGCATTCCCACGGGCGCGTTGGATCGCGTCTTCGAGCCGTTCTATTCAACAAAGCCGGAGCGCGCGGGGCTGGGGCTCGCGATCGCGTGGCGCACCGCGGCCGCGCACGGCGGGCGGCTCTCGATCGAAAGTGCGCTCGGACGCGGCACGGTGGTGGAAGTCGCACTGCCCCGAGCAGAGGACGGCAGCGCATACACGCTGGAATAAGTTCGAAGATTTGTGCGCTCGATCACACACCGGTGAAGCGCGGGCGAGGTCCTTGCTGACGAAAGCGTGTAATGCGTTAACGTAGGTGAGCGGCTTCGGCCGCTACGCCGACCCGCGCCGCCGACGGAGCGATCGGTCGTACTCCCCTCGTCGCCCTTCCGACGTGTCATTCGTCAGGTCCCGCCGGACCGCCGCGCTGCTGGAGCGTTTGCGACACACGCGCGAACACCACACGACATTGCTGCTCGCCGGCGGCATGACGTGCGCCGTCGTATCGCTCGCGACGGCGTCGTGGCTCGTCGCGAATGCATCGGGATTGGCGCGTCTGCTGCTCGGGACCATTGCGCTGCTGCAGGTTGCGATTCTCGCATCCATGGGGCGCGCGCATCGCCAGACGCGACGCCAGCTCAACGCACTCGAGCAGATGGTCGAGTCGGATCCCGCCACGGGTTGTCTGAATCGTCGCGGATTCGAACGCGCGCTCGATGGCGCGGTCACCGCCGCGCTCGCAACGCGTCGCGACATGGCGCTCCTTGCCGTGGATCTCGATCACTTCAAGGCGATCAACGATCTCCACGGACACATTGTGGGCGACGCGGTCCTCTCGGCCGTGGCGGCGCTGCTCGCCGACGCAGTGCGCGACGAAGGCGTCGTGGCGCGTCTGGGCGGAGAAGAATTCGCCGTGCTGCTTCCTCACGCCGACGCGGAGGATGCAGGCGTGATGGCGGAGCGCTTGCTGGCGCGCGTGCGCGCACTGCGAATCGCGACCGTGGGATCGGGTCCGGTGGTGACGATGAGCGTGGGCATTGCTGCCGAGCGGGTCATGTCGCAGCGGGATGGCGCAGCGTTGCGTGCGCGTGCGGACGAAGCCCTCTACGCGGCGAAGCGAAGCGGGCGCGACCGCGCGCGCCTCTGGGCGAGTGGCGTTCGCTCACACGCGACGCCAGCGTGGTCGTCACCGGTGGTCGCGCGCGACACCGCTTTTTCAGACACTTTCCGCACTCGATAGCGGGTTTGAACGGTGTGGGAAACATATTGCACTTCCCACCATTGCTTGCAGACTGCGGCAAAACAGACCATTCAAACCGCGAAACCGCGCCGGCGTCGAGCGGTGTAATACGTTGTAACTTATAGACTTACCCGCAGATTCTGTGCGAGCCAGAGAATGGCACTGTCGGTGCAATGAGGCGAGTCAACGAATGGATACGTTCTCACGCGCCGCGACTCGCTCCGACGAACGGCGAAGCTCCCCTCTCCCGTGCTCCTCATGAAAAACACCACACGCCGTGGCTTCACCCTGATCGAGCTGCTGATCGTGGTCGTGATCATCGGCATCTTGGCCGCGATCGCGATTCCGAAGTTCGCCAACACCAAGTCGAAGGCGTACATCGCCGCGATGAAGTCGGATCTCCGCAACCTCGTGACGGCCGAAGAGTCCTTCTTCGCCGATTCCACGAAGTACGTCACGTACGACACCACGAAGCTCAAGTTCAAGCCGTCGACGGGCGTGAACAACCCGACGATCGTGCCGGGCGCAGGCTACTGGTCAGCGACGGTGACGCACACGCAGATCGCGAACTTCAGCTGCGGTATCGGCGTCAACACGACGAACCCGCTGGTCGGCACGGCTGGCGACGGCGAGCCGGCGTGTAAGTAACGTAGGACCGTAGGACGGTAGGACGGTAATTACCTACTAACGACTACCAACCACGCACCAAACATGAACGGCACATCGGACTCAGTCCGGTGTGCCGTTTTG
>JANMAY010000333.1:0-14530 GCA_031360095.1 Gemmatimonadaceae bacterium | reverse complement strand
CAGCGCGGCGAAGCATGGTCGCTGCTGGCGATGTCGCGTGCGCGTGAAGCGCTGCCACTCGCCGAGTCGATCGTTGCCGAGCGGCCGGAGGACGTCGATTCGCTGATGCTGGTGGCCGCGGCGAGGGCGGACACGGGTGATCCCGCGTCCGCCCTCGCCGCCGCCACCAGCATCAGCGCATCGACGTCCTCCGGCCGCTCCGCAACGATCGACTCGGCGAGTGGCAGCGCTTCACGCGCACGCGACATCGCCAGCAGCGACCATGCTTCGCCGCGCTGCGCGCGCGCTGAATCGGGCCCCACGCGGCGTGCCTCGCGGTATCGCTCGATCGCTTCGCCGTGCAGCCCCTGACGCGCGTAGATGTCACCGAGCAGCGTGAATCCCTCCGCCTCCGGCGCTCCACGAGCGAGCGCACGGCTCACCTCCGCGGTGGCGCGGTCGACGAGACCCATGCCGAGATAGTCCGCCGCCATCGCGTACGCTTCGGCACCCGCGGCGTCCGGAGCATTCGCCGGTTCCGGCGTGCTCGGCGACAACTCGGTGAACAACGAATCGAGCACCCCTGAATCGAACGCAAAGTCCTCGACGGCCTCCTCGATCCGCTGCTCCGCGCCGAGATCGGGCTTGATGGACAGGTCGGGATCTTCGTACTCGAGATCGATCGCGAGCTCGAACTTCTGCGCGACGTAGTACGGGTCCAGCTCGAGCGCGCGCTTGGTCTCGCGCAGCGCACCCTCGAAGTCACCCAGGTTGGACAGCGTGAAGCTGAGATTGTAGTGGGCTTCGGCAGAGTCGGGCTTGGCTTGCACGGCGCGCGCAAATGCGTTGCGAGCGTCCTCGAATTTGCGCAGCTCCGACAAGACCAGCCCCACCCCATTCCACGCCGCCGCGTCGTCCGGCGCCTCCAGCAGCACGGCGCGATACGCCTCGAGCGCGTGCTGAAAGCGTTTGCCTTTGCTGAGCAGCAACGCGAGGTTGAGACGCGCCTTCGTGAAACCCGGCTGTGCCTCCAGCGCAGAGTGGAACGACGCGATCGCGCTCGGCGTGTCGCCGCTGTGGTACAGCACCACACCCAGATTGTTGTGCGCCAGCGCATACCGCGGCTCGGTGTCGATGGCGCGACGGTAGCTTTCCTCCGCCTGCGGAAAGTGTCCGTCCTGGTGCAGCGCCACGCCTCGTTCGTTCCACAGCTTTGGACTTTGGGGCTGCAACGCGAGCAGCTCGTCGTAGAGCGCGACCGCCTGCTTCGGCTCGCGACGCAGCAGGTGCACTTCCGCCATCGCCTGGAGCACGAGCGGCCGGTCCTCGCCGCGATCCAGCGCCTTCACGTATTCGCGGAGCGCTTCCCCGTAGTAACCCTTCTGCCGGAATGCGAGGCCAAGATTGAACTGCGCGAGCTGGCCCTCCCCGTGCACTTCCATTTGCGACACGCGCACGGACGCTCGCGGCGGCGTCTCCTCGGCGGAGCGTGGGCGCCGCTGGTCGATGGCGAGGTTCGCCTGCGCGCGGGAGAGCGCGGGGTTGAGTTGAATCGCGCGGCGCGTGACCTCCTTCGCCTCCTCGTGCAGTCCCATGTCGCCGAGCACGAATCCCATGAGATAGAAGGCATCCGGATTGTGCGGATTGAGCTCGACCGCACAGCGGAGCGCGGCGAGTGCGCCTTCGTTCACGCCGCGGTTGTAGAGCACCTCGCCGATGTAGAAATTGACGACGGAGCTCGTTCGATCCAGTTCGAGCGCGCGTTCCAGATAGCCAAGTGCGCGGTCGAGATCGCCGTTCGTCCGCTCCGCGAGACCGAGCTGCACCAGTGCCCCGATATCGTTGGGATGATAGCGCAGCAGCTCGGTAAAGACCTGCACAGCCTCCGTCGTCTGACCGAGCAGCGCCTGCGTGCGGCCGAGCTCCCAGCGCGTGTCGCGGTCGTCCGGACGCGCGCGCAATCGTTCCATGAGCTCGCCCAGCCGCCGGTCGTAGTACCCGGTATTGAAGTACGCGATCTCGAGGTTGCGCTGCGCGACCTGCATCTTCGCGTCGAGCTCCAGCGCGCGCATGAACGCGCTGACGGCTTCCTCGTACAACCCTTTGTTGTAGTACAGTACGCCGAGGTTGTTGTGCGCTCCCGCGTCCGACGGATCGATGCGTCGGGCGAACGAACGCAACACGTCACGGTCACGCTCCGAGGGGAGAGTCGAGGACATTGGCGCAGCGGGAGCGACGCGGCCGCTTACGCGACCCGAACGGCGCGCAGGATCGCTTGCAGCGACGCCGGATCCGGCAGCAGAAGAAAGAAGCCGCGCAGCCGCTCGCCAACGTCGTGCATGAAGAACTCGCTCTCCACGCAGAACACGTAGTCCTTGTCCGTGCCGAACTGGAGGTAGGCCGTGGTCAACACGGCCGTGCTCATGTCGATGGCCAGCGATGGCGGCGATGGCAGCAGCATCATTCCCATGAAATCGCTGAGTGCGTTCATGTAGGCGCTGCTGAGAATGTTGCCGGCCTCCTTGATCGCCGACTGCTCCATTTCGCCCAGTTCCATGCTCGTGCCCGGCGCGCGTCGCAGCATCAGCTCCGCGAGACGGATCGCCGTCGGCTTGGGGAAGACGAGCAGCGTGCGTCCCGTGAGATCCCCCATCATGTGCATCAGCACCGCGGCGACCGGTTCTTCCGGTGCCGATATCTGCGGCGGCACGTCTTCCAGACGCGACACGTTGATGGTCGGAATGCTGATCATGATGGTGCTGTCGATCATCTGAGACAGCGCGGTTGCCGCGTGCCCCGCTCCGATGTTCGCGACCTCGCGAAGCGCATCGAGCTGCAGCGCCTTGAGCGAGCGAATGTCTTCCATGAGAAAGTCTGTTAAAGGAGGCTGCTCACATCGATGATGAGCGCGGGTGCGCCGTCGCCCAGTATGGTCGCACCGCCAAACAGGGTGAGACCATCTTGCACGCCGTCGAACTGCTTGACGACGATTTCCTGCTGACCAATCAAGGCGTCGACCACGAGCGCCGCCCGCCGTTCCGCCAATTCGACGACGACCACCTGCTCGAGGCCACGCGGCGCGTCGCCCGTGAAACCGACCAGCTCGCGCAGGCGGACCAGGGGCAGCACCTCCTCGCGGAGCATCAGCACCTCGCGCCCCTTCAACGAACGCACGATCGTGGGCGATAGTTCGACCGTTTCACTCACGTGCGTCATGGGCATCGCGTAGGTCTCGTCGCCGATGCGGGCGAGCAGCGATCGGACGATCGCCAGCGTGAGTGGGAGTCGCAACGTGACCGTCGTGCCCTCGCCGGGAATGCTTCGGATGTCGACCGAGCCGCCAAGTGCACGCACGCGATTGTAGACGGCGTCGATTCCCACCCCGCGCCCCGACAGGTCGGTCACCTTTTCCGCCGTCGAAAAGCCCGCGCGCGCGATGATCTTGACGATCTCGTCGTCGGTGAGATCCGTCTTCGTGGCCTCCACCAGCCCGCTCTCGCGCGCCCGCGCGAGCACGCGCGCGCGATCGATGCCGCGGCCGTCGTCGCTCACGCGAATCGCCACGGCCGACCGGTCGCGCAAAGCACTCAGGGTGAGCGTTCCCGCGCGCGGCTTGCCTCGCGCGATGCGATCCGCCGGCGGCTCGATACCGTGGTCCACCGCGTTTCGCAGGAGATGGACGATCGGGTCGCCGACTTCGTCGAGCATGGAGCGGTCCAGCTCGACCTCCTTCCCCTCGATCGAGAAGTCGACCTCTTTCCCCACTGATTTCGCCGCGTCGCGAACCAGCCGCGGAAAGCGGTCGAACACCTGCCACACGGGCACCATGCGGCTGGTCATGATCTCGTCCTGCAGGTCCGCCACGAGGCGCGACGTCTGCGCCACGGTCTCGGCCAACGCCCCGTCGTCGAGCGTTGCGGCCAGCTGCACGAGACGGCCGCGCGTGATCACGAGCTCGCCGATGAGGTTCATCAGATTGTCGAGCCGTTTCAAATCGATCCGCACGCTGCGCTTTTGCCGCACGGCCGTGTCCCCGCCGGCATGTGTGGGCGCGCCGGTGCCCGCGGCGAGATCGGCGACGCTGAACTCCATCGTCTGCCGCGGAATCTCCGCGATCGAGTCCTCGCCTACGCACACGTCGGCAACGTCGCCGGCCTTGCGCAATGTTCCGACGATGTCGTCGACAGACCGCGTCGACCGCAGCCGGAACGCGAAGTCGTACCCGAACTCATCGGCCTGGAGCGATTCGAGGGCAGGCGAACACCCCGTCACGTCTCCGAGCGTGGCCGCCGTCTGCACGACGATGTAGGCCCGCACACCCTTCAGGGAGGTACCGGCCGCGAGGCGAACGCGCACCAGATGTCCATCACCTGCCGGCGCCGCGGCCGTCCACCCGTCACGCGCAGCATCAGGACGCGCCGACCCGCCATTGCGCGCGCCGCCATCACCCTCCGCGCGGAGTCGCGCGACGATCGGACCTACGTCGACCGTATCGGAGGTGCCCTGCACGGCCGCCTCGATCGCCTGCTCCAGCAGGTCGGCCGACTGAAAGAGCAGCTCCATGAGCGGTGCACCGACGACGCGGACACCGCGGCGCACGCCGTCGAGCAGCGTTTCGAGCTCGTGCGAAAGCGTCGCAACGGGCGCATACCCCATGGTCGCGCTCATGCCCTTGATGGTGTGCACGGAGCGAAAAATGGCGCCGATGGGCTCGTCGCCACCGACCCCGCGCTCGAGCTCGAGCAGCGAGTGGTTGATCGCGGACACGTGCTCGCGGCTCTCGGTGAGAAAGAGCTCGGCGTACGGGGCGCTATCCACGCGCAGCGGACAGGAAGGGACGGTTCGAGCCGCCCGCGGCGGCCCGGACGGACTGAGGACCCGCCTTGGACGTCACCCCAACACGCGCTGAACGGCTTCCAGCACGCGACTCGGTTGGAACGGTTTGACGACGAAATCCTTCGCGCCGGCTTGAATGGCCTCGACGACGAGGGCCTGCTGCCCCATCGCGCTGCACATCAACACCTTCGCACCCGGATCGAACTTCGTGATCTCCCGAACGGCGTCGATGCCGCCCATGTCGGGCATCACGATGTCCATGGTGACCAGATCGGGACGCAGCTGCTTGTATTTCTCCACGGCCTGCACACCCGTCTCCGCTTCCCCGACGATCTCGAACCCCGCCTGCTGCAGGATGTCGCCGACCATCGTCCGCATGAAGATCGCGTCGTCGCAGATGAGAACTGTATGACTCACTCGGTGCCCCCTCTAGAGCAGGACCTGCATGACCAGCGCATGAATATCCACGAGCACGACGACTCCGTCGCCCAAATGTCCCAACCCTCGGACCAATCCGCGCGGCGCCTCTGCCGCGCTCAGGACGATCGGCTCCTCCGTGATCGCCTGCACGTCCATCACTTCATCCACCGCGATTCCCACCACACGCGTGCCGTGCTCCGCCAGAATGATCGATCCTTCGCGCACGGGCGCACGGCCCACCTCGAGCCGCTGGCCAAGATCGAGCACCGTGACGATCGTGCCCCGCAGATTGATCAGCCCCTGGACATACGGCGGCGCGCCAGGCAGTCGCGTGGCGCGCCGATATGGAATGATCTCCCGAACCGCGTCGATGTCGCACCCGTACACACGCTCCGCCACACGGAACAATAGCGTTCGCGCAGCGCTGAGTGATTCACGGGTCGTCTCGGAAGAAGCCAAAATACTCCAATGGATCGATGGCCCCGAAAGATACGTCGGGCCCTGCCGCACTTACTACAGCCTGCAGCAAATCGGACGGGAGGCCCGATCGCAGCTCCACTCCGGCGCCGGACGCCGGATGACGAAAACGCAACCACGCCGCATGCAAAAAATGCCGCTTCGGCGGAAGCGTCACCAGCCGTCGTCCTCCACCACCGCCGTACGTGTCGTCGCCGACGACCGGATGTCCGATCGACGACAAGTGCACGCGAATCTGATGCGTTCGCCCCGTGTGGAGATGCGCGCGCAAGAGATCGACGCTGTCGAACCGCGCGAGCCGCACGAAGTCCGTGCGAGCCGCCCGTCCCGTACTGACGATTGCCATGCGCTTTCGGTCTCGCGGATCGCGCGCGATGGGCTTCTCTACCGTCACAGTGTCGGCATCGAGATGTCCCCAGCACAGTGCCGCATACCGCCGAACGATCTCGCGGCGCTGCATGGCGGCACCCAGCAGCCGGTGCGCCCGGTCGGTTTTCGCCACCAGCAGCAATCCGGACGTCTCCTTATCCAGCCGGTGGACGATCCCCTCTCGCTCTTCGCCCCCCAGATCCGACAGCGGTGAACCGCGCCCTTTCAACGCGTTCACCAGGGTGCCGCTCCAGTTGCCCGGCGCGGGATGCACGACCATACCGGCCGGCTTGTCGACCACGAGCACCTCGTCGTCCTCGTACACGGCGGTGAGCGGGATGTCCTCCGCGAGCACCGGGTGCGTCGTTGGCGCCGCGATGTCCACGACGATTTTCTCTCCTGCCGCCGGGCGATAGCTGGCGCGCTCGGGCCGGCCGTTCACCTGGACACTCCCGGTGGCGATGAGGGTGGCAGCGCGCGTGCGCGACACGTCCAGTGCATCCGCGATGAAGAGGTCCAGCCGCGGGGCGTCCACCGTCGCGGTGAGCTCGTGCCGCGTGCCTCCACCCGCAGCCACGTCCCTCTTCACCCGTCGGGTCCCTTCGCTTCGCTCAAGGGCGCGCTCGAGACCTCTGTCACAGTCTCATTGCGGTCCGCCGAGGCCTGCGCGACCTGCTCGTCGTGGTCCTCGCGCGACAACGACCAGGCCAGTATCACCGCGCCGATGGTCACCGCCGAATCGGCCACGTTGAACGTCCAGAAGCGAATGTCGCGGTACCCGATGTCAATGAAGTCGACCACGCCGAGCGGTGAGCGGAGTCGGTCGATGAGATTTCCCGCCGCCCCACCCCACGCCAATCCCAGCGCCGTAATCCGCATGCGATCGCCATCGCGGGCGCCTCGCCCGGTCATGCGATACAGCCGCCAGAGCACGACGAGGGCGATGACCGCAAACCCGGCAAAAATCACCCGCGAGTACGCGCCGAGCGACATGCTGAATGCCGCGCCGGGATTGTAGGCGAGCGTGAAGCGCACGACATCGCCAATGATGCGATGCGGCACGTATCGCGGCGCGAGCAGGCGCTCGGCTGCAATCTTGGTGACGAGATCGAGCGCGATGACCGTCAATGCGGTGCCCCAAAAGAGGCGTGCGCCCGCACGGATCGGCGCAGTAGGAGTCGTCAGACGAGGTCTCCCTGCTCCACGCCAGTGGCAGCGGACACCGGCGCCATGCTGGTAGAGGACCTCGCGCGCTGCTCCGCCGCGATGCGATCCTCTTGCCACAAGACCCACGCAAGGAGCATGGCGCCCACGCTCACGGCCATGTCGGCGACGTTGAACGTGGGCCAACGCAGCCCACCAACGCCCACGTCGAGAAAGTCGACGACACCCATGGGCGAGCGCAGCCGGTCGATCAAATTTCCAAGTGCCCCTGCACAGACGAGCGCGAGCGCCACGACTCGTGGCGTATCTCCCCGGGCCGTCGATCGATACAATCGCGCGAGAATCACGAGTGCGACGAGCGTGAGCACGGTAAATATCCAGCGCGATTGCTCGCCAAGATGCAACCCGAACGCGGCGCCCGGATTGTAGACGAGCGTCAGTCGCACAGCACTCACCAGCACGTCGTGCGGAATGCGCTGCGGTCGGAGCGCGCGCTCCGGCAACGCCGTGGTCCCCCCGTCGAACAGCGCGAGCCCGCCGACGACGGGCCAGAACAACGCGGCGTTACTTCGACTTGGCATCTTCCTCGCGCAGCTTGCACTGAATGCAATAGCGGGCATGCGGCAGCGCGTCGAGCCGCTCGAAAGCGATATCCTGGCCGCAGTTGTGACACTTCCCGAACGTCTCCGGCGACCGGTACAGACGGCGAAGGGCTTCGTCGATGTGCCAGAGGAAGCGGCCCTCCTGGCTTGCGAAGAGGAACGCCTTCTCCCGCTCCATGGCGTCCGTGCCCTGATCCGCCATGTGAAACGAATAGCTGCTGAGATCGCCGTCGGCTTCCTGCGACGTCGCGCCGAACGCTTCGTCGTAATGGCCGAGCTCCTTGAGCACGCGCTTACGCTCCTCGAGCAGCCGTTTTTCGAAGTGTTGGAGCTGCTTCTTCGGCATCGGCTTCGCTTTCACCGTCTTCGCGGTTGCGCTCTCTGACGTGGCCATCGCTACTCGTCCTTGGTTAGGGCGAGGACTGCGTGGATCCCGTCGAGATCCACCGGCTGCCTCGCCAGCATGTGCACTGTGTCCTGCAGTTCATCGCCGATGCTGAGGTGTGCCGCCAGCACTTCGTTGGCAATCCACTCGCGGTGCTCTCGTGCCGCTTCCTGAACGTCAGCCGCTCCTGCGATCGTCAGCCGAATCCGATCGCTCACCGCGAGTCCGGCATCCTTTCGCATACGCTGTACCCGACTGATGAGCTCCCGTGCCACCCCCTCTCGCTTCAAGTCGGGTGTAATCGTGGGGTCGATCGCGGCGAAAAATCCGCGCTCTTCCTGCACGACGAGCTCCCCCGATGCCCGATGGACGATCGCCAGGTCGTCCGCGTGGAGCTCGTGCGTGGCGCCTTCTACGGTAACGGCAAGCGCGCCGCCCTGCTCGAAGGTCCGCAGATGCGCGCTGGTGATCCGCGAAACGGCCTCGGCCGCGAGTGGCGTGGCTTTTCCGAACTTCTTTCCCAGCGCGCGAAAGTTTGGCTTGGCTTCCAACGTCACCAGCGCGTCGCCACTCGTGGCGAGCTCGATCGATTTTACGTTGAGCTCGGATGCGAGCACGGGGAACAGCTGGCGCAGCGCATCGGCCGGCACGTTCGGCGCGACGCACACCATACGCGCGAGTGGCTGGCGCACGTTGATGCCCACCTGCTCGCGCGCCGCGCGTCCGAGCGTTGCCAGGGTGCGAATTGCATCCATCTGCAACTCGAGCGCCGGATCGCTGTGCGCGCCGCTGGGCCGAACGTACGACGCGAGATGCACTGACGATCCCACGAGCTCACGGTGCAGCTGGTCCGTGAGGAACGGCGCGAACGGGGCGAGTAACCGACACACGACGACCAACACTTCGTGCAGCGTCGCGAATGCGGCGCAGTTGTCGTCACTGAACACGTTGTCCGTCGCCCAGAACCGAGGGCGCGACTGGCGCACGTACCAGTTTGCGAGATCGTCGTCCACGAACTCCATCACAGCGCGCGATGCCGCTGTGGAGTCGAACGACATCAGTAGCGCGTCGGCCGTGCGCTCCACCGTCCCGAGACGCGACAGGATCCACCGGTCGATCACGGGCCGATCGCCCACCGCCGGATCCGCCGCGGACGGTGACCACCCGAAGTTCGCGTGAGTCGCGAACATGCCGCTGTAGATGTTCTTCAGCGTCCGAAGGAACCGCCCCGGACCCTGCCGAATCACCGCTTCGTCGAAGCGTCGCTCCTCCCACACCTTGCTGCTGCTCACGAGGAACAGTCGCACGGCGTCTACGCCGTGCCGTTCGACCACGCCGAACGGCTCGACGATGTTGCCGCGGCTCTTCGACATCTTCTTGCCATCAGCGTCCGTCACGATGCCGTTGACCATGACGGCGCGGTACGGCGCCGCCGTGCCGGCTGCGTTGTTGGGAAGCGCGTCACCCAATCCTGTCGCGATCGCGAGGAGCGAATAGAACCAGCCGCGCGTTTGATCCAGTCCTTCGGCGATGAAGTCGCCCGGGTACTGCCGCGCGACCTGGTCGTGATTTTCGAACGGAAAGTGCCACTGCGCAAACGGCATCGACCCGGAATCGTACCAGGCGTCGATCACTTCCTGGGTGCGGCGCATGCGGCCGCCGCAGCCGGCAACCGTGCACGCCCACTCGTAGCTGTCGACTCCCGGCTTGTGCGGGTCGAAATCCGCTGGCAGCGATGTGCCCGACCGCGTTGCGAGGTCCGCGAAGCTGCCCACGACGTCGATGTGATCCTCGTCGCGATCGCACACCCACACGGGCAAGGGCGTGCCCCAATACCGATCGCGCGAGATCGCCCAGTCGATGTTGTTCGCCAGCCACTCTCCAAACCGTCCATCTCCGACATCAGACGGATTCCAGTTCACCTCGGCGTTGCGCGCCATCATCGCGTCCTTGTACGACGACGTGCGCACGAACCACGAGGTGCGCGCGTAGTACAGCAGCGGCGTGCCGCAGCGCCAGCAGTGCGGGTACGAGTGCGTCATCGTCGTCGCCTTCCACAGCACGCCGCGGCGCTTCAACTCCTCGATCAACTCGGCGTCGGCATCCTTGACGAACTTGCCGCCCACCAGCGGCAGATCGGCCGGGAATTCTCCGCGCGCGTTGACCGGTTGCAGGAACGCGAGGTTGTGGCGACGCCCCGCAGCATAGTCGTCGGCGCCGAACGCCGGTGACATGTGCACGACACCGGATCCGTCGTCCGCGCTCACGAAGCTTTCTCCCACGATGATCTCGTGGTTCGTGCCGTCCGGATACGGAAGCCAATCCAGCGGCCGGCGATAGCGTGCGCCGACCAAATTCTCACCCGTCAACGTGCCAACGTGCGTCCACCGCGCCTCGTAATCGTCGCCGAGCACCGCGTGCACCCGCGCTTCGGCGAGAATGACAGTGCGCGCATCGGGGCTGCCGGTTTTGCGAAGCTCCAGATACGTGAGATCAGGATGCACGGCGAGGGCCGTGTTGGACACCAGCGTCCACGGCGTGGTCGTCCAGACGAGAATACGCCGCGCCGTCCGCCCGGGCATGTCCACGGCATCGTCCACGACCGCGCCCTGCACCATCCCGAGATCGAGCGCAATGTAGACGCTCGGATCGTCGACGTCCTCATAGCCTTGGGCGACTTCGTGGCTCGACAACGCCGTGCCGCATCGCGCGCAATACGGAAGAATCTTGTGTCCGCGATACAGCAACCCTTTCTCGTGCAACGTGGCGAGCGACCACCACACACTTTCCACATAGTCCGGCGCAAACGTCACATACGGATGCTCGTAGTCGAGCCAGAATCCGATGCGCTCGCTCAGCTTCTCCCATTCGGCGCGGTACGTGAACACGCTCTCGCGGCAGAGCCGGTTGAACTCCGCAACGCCGAGGCGCTCGATGTCCTGCTTGCCGCTGATCCCCAGCCGCTTCTCGACTTCGATCTCGACGGGCAGCCCGTGGGTGTCCCACCCCGCCTTCCGCTCGACGCGAAATCCCTTCATCGCGCGATGGCGGCAAAAGAGATCCTTGATCGTGCGCGCAAACACGTGGTGAATGCCTGGCCGGCCATTCGCAGTCGGCGGCCCCTCGAAGAACACGAATGGCGGGGCCCCTTCCCGCTCGGCCAGTGTGCGCGCGAAAAGCCCTTCATCGCGCCACGTGTCCAGCAGCGCGAGCTCGATCTCGTTCGCGGGCTGGTCGGGGGGGAGCAGGGCAAAGCGCAGTGGCGCCACGACGGATACGCTCATAGGCGCTCGAGCACACCGCGCACGAGCGCGGTGAGCCGCGGCTCGGCACGACCGGCCGTCGCAATGATCCTCGTGATGTCCGCCGGCTCGAGTGTTTCCGGCACGCACTGGTCGGTGATGATGGAAATGCCAAGGACGCGCATCCCGCCATGCACGGCGACGATCACCTCCGGGACGGTGCTCATCCCCACGACGTCGGCGCCGAGCGCACGCAGCATCCGGTATTCCGCACGCGTCTCGAGATTTGGGCCAACGACGGCGACGTACACGCCTTCGCGCAGCACGAGCTGAAGATCCGCCGCCACCGCGCGCGCCAACGCACGCAAGTCGGCGTCATACGGTTCCGACATGTCGGGAAAGCGCGCACCGAGCCGGTCGTCATTCGGACCAATGAGTGGATTGTCTCCGAGCAGGTTGATGTGGTCCGCGATCAGCATGAGATCGCCGGGCTCCCACGCCGGATTCATTCCTCCGCACGCATTCGAGACGAGCAGCGTGCCGGCGCCAAGCGCGCGCAGGACGCGAATGGGAAAGGTGACCTGCTGAAGCGAGTAGCCCTCGTATCGATGGAAGCGCCCCTGCATCGCCACGACCCTGCGTCCGCCGAGTGTGCCGCACAGCAGGCGACCGGCGTGGCTCTCCACGGTGGAGAGCGGAAAGCCAGGAATGTCGGCGTACTCGATGGACGTGTCGACGGTGATCTCGCGCGCGAGAGCACCCAGTCCGGTTCCAAGGACGATGGCGACGTCCGGCGTCGGGGCGAATCGCGCACGCACGACGTCCGCCGCAGCCTCGATGGCTTCCAGCGTGTGTGCGTGGACGTCGTGCGCAATCGATTCTCCCCCGTGGATCATGCGCGCTCAGGTGCTCGCGGGTTGACTGGAGCGGCGCCATCGCTGTACGACTCGCTTGCGCTCGCAGGAGCCACCGGCAACTGCGGCAGCACTGCGTTCTCCGCCGCCGCAATCTCGGCGAGATGTCGCTCGGCGATCATGCGCAGTTGGGCAAGGTGCGTGCGCCGCGCGCGATCCAGCTCGGCAAGATGCGCCTCGAGCTTGCGGATCTCGTTGCGCGCCCCTTCGAGCTGCCGGTCCGCGTCGGAACGCGCTTCGCGCACGATGAGCGACGCTTCCCGCTCTGAGGATTCGCGGATCTCGGATCGCAGCTGCTGTGCGCTCACGAGTGCGTCATTCAATGCCTTGTCGCGCTCACGAAAGGCGCGCAGCTGCTCGTGAAATCCTTTCGCTTTCTGCTCGAGGTCCAGTGACGTACGGGTCAACCGCTCCAGCTCCTCCGCGACTTGCTCGCGAAACTGCTCGACCCGCTCCGGGTCATAACCGCGAAGCGCGCGACCGAAGTCGTATCGGCGCACGTCGAGCGGGGTGAGATGAAAGGTCTCGTCAGCCATTAGGCGGGTCTCGCTCCGAACAGCACTGTACCGAGGCGCACCAGAGTGGCGCCCTCCTCAACGGCGACTGCAAAATCACCTGACATCCCCATCGACAGCTCCAGCGCCGGGTGCCCCGCTTCGCGCAGCGTGCTGCGCACCGTGCGGGCACCCGCAAACACGTGCCGAAGCGTACGCTCGTCCGCGTCGATCGGCGCCATGGTCATCACGCCGCGAACGATCAACCCCGTCATTTGAGACAACCGCGCCGCCTCACGTGCCACGTCCGGCGGCTCATATCCACCCTTCGTACCCTCCCCCGAGACGTTCACCTGCAGCAGGACCTCCATCGCGCGTCCCCGATGGCGCCCATGCTCGTCCAATGCATCCGCCAAACGCCCGCTGTCCATCGAATGCACGAGGTGAAAGCCGTCGAGCTGCTTGACCTTGTTCCGCTGCACGTGCCCGATGAGATGCCAAAGAACTGGGACGGAGACCTGTGCCATCTTCGCGACGGCCTCCTGCACGCGATTCTCGCCCACGTCGTGCACTCCAGCCGCCCACGCGGCCGCTGGCGCTTCCGGGCCGTGTGTCTTGGTCACGGCAATGATCGCGACGGTTTGGTCATGCCCGCCTCGAACACGCGCCGCCTCGATTCGCTCTCGCACCGCAGCGAGCCGCGCCGGCAGGTCCTGAAATAGCATAACATGAGAATTTACCGAAGGTTGCACCTCACTTCAAGCGAGTCCCGCAACGCTGAGGGGCTGAGGGGCACGCGCGCGAGTCGCCCACAATCGAGCAACGCGAGCATTGCCATACTGACGTCGTCCGGATGTGCTGGCAGTAGACGCGCAGTCGAGGGACCTGCACCCGCTGTCATCCCGAGCGCAGTCGAGGGAACTGCACCCGAATCCACGGACACATAAACAATGCCCTGCATCCGCCACTCCGCTCCCAGAAACGCGCGATCGTGCGCCGAGAGCTGCGGCGATACCGCCACCGGACGGCCGGACGCACGCGCCGCGCGCGCGATCGCCGAGGCGATCTCTTCGTGACGCCACTTCGCTCCCGGCACGTACAGCCGCGGGGGCCAGCGAAGTCCAGCGCGACGTGCGATCTCCTCTGCGTACCACGACGCCGGGAGCAGCGGCATCGTGACCGGACTCACGTCGGTGCGCACACCCTCCACGACTTGCAGATACCACACCGGGTAGCTGTCGTTGTCGCCTGCGAGAAAGAGCACGGCACCCGGTGGCGCGCTTTGCAACAGTGCGGCCGCGACGTCGTGCGCAGCAGTTGCTCGAATGCCGCGCGCGCGATCGGCTGGACGCCAGTTGCCGGCGAGGGGAACAAGCACCACGCCCAGTGCGAGGGCAATCGGCAGCCGTCGCGCGCGCAGCAGCGCCACGGCGCCATAGCCAGCGCAGAGCGCCCAGCCCCACATGCCGAGCACGAAAAAATAGTCTCGCTCGCGCGCTTCATGTGCCCCGGCGGCAACGAATCCGTATCCAATCGACGCCCCCGCTTCCAGATTGAGATACGCGCACACGCCAATCGTTCCAGATATCACCAGAATGGCGATCGCATCGCCCGCGCGCTTCGAGTCGCGGCGCAGCGCACGCCAGCC
>JANMAY010000286.1:0-18001 GCA_031360095.1 Gemmatimonadaceae bacterium | reverse complement strand
TTCAATGCCCGAACCGACGTGCGATCCTCGAGCCTCAAAGGCTCTCCCGTCTCCGGCCACCACGCTTTGTACTGCTCGTAGTCATCGACGGACTCGAGGGTCGGCGCCGCGCCGCGCCAGATGCGGCGTGCCGCGTCGTTCGCGTGCGTCGTGCGTCCGTCGGCGTTCGTGATCCACACGCCAATCGGCATTGCCTGAAGGGTCGCCTCCAGCCGTCGCCGCTCGAGATCCGCTGCCGCGAGGGCGGCCGCCGTCTGTTCCTCGGCGCGCTTGCGCAGCGAGATGTCCGAGAGCAGCCCCACCAAGCCAATGGTGTGGCCGTTGGCGTCGTGCAGCGTGGCCGTGGAAAGCAAGACGTCGACGAGCGATCCATTCTTATGGAGCCGCTGCGTCTCGAAGTTCTTCACGTGGCGGCCTGCCGCACGCTCCGCGTCGAAGAAGGCGAACTCCGCCTCGCGCCCGGGAGGACGGGTCGGCGGTATCCGGCCAACCACCTCGGCTGCGGAGAATCCAAACAGCTCCTCCGCCGCGCGGTTCCAGGTGACGACGCAGTTGTCGTTGTCGACGGTGAGGATCGCGACGGGTGACGTGTCGACCAGTGCCTCCAGCATCGCGAACGTTTCGGCGCGCGCGCGCCAGGCGCGATTTTTTTCGGTGACGTCCACCGACAGGACGAGATGGGTTGGGCGTCCGCCAAGGTCCACCGGGTGCGCGTGGATCTCGACGTCGATGATCTCCCCATTCTTCTTGCGGTGCCGAGTGCTCCGAACTTCCGCCTTGCTCGTGAGCGGACGCAGGGAATGCCGCTCCTCCGGAATGCGAAGATCGAACACCGTCATCCCGAGAAATTCGTCGCGCGAGTAGCCATAGTGCGCGACGCCGGCGTCGTTCACCGCTGTGATGGCGAGTGTCTCGTCATCCACGAGACACAGGGGCAGCGGGTTGTTCTCGAACAACAGCCGGTAGCGCGACTCACTTGCGCGCAGCTGCTCCTGCGAAGGCCGCGGCCCCTCTCCGGCGCGCGCCGCAGAGTGACGGGCTCCATCGTCACGGTCGGTTCCAGCTGCCGCAAACGCAATGTGATCCGACAGGGACATCCGAATCTCGAGGAGGAGAAGGGGGACGGGCTTCCCGGCGAACCCATCCCGCGCGAATGAGTATCGGCTCGGAGGAGCTTTCCCATCATCGGCTGGCGGCAAAGGGGACAGGAAGGAGCGTTCGCTTCCCGCGAATCGGTTCCTTGACGTGGACCCCTCGCGCGCGCAAAATCGGACTCACGACGCAGCTCCCCCACCGCAGTCAGAACATTCGACCAGGAGTTCTCATGCTCCATCTGGTCCTCGCCGCGCTCTTCGCGGCCACCCCAGCAGCAGGGCCCGAATCCGTTACCGCGACAGCACCTGGCGTGACGCGGGTCTACTACATCGCGGCAGACGAAGTCATCTGGGACTACGCACCCTCCGGGATCAACCAAATCACGGGAAAGCCGTTCGAGGGGGTGCAGTGGCTGCTCACCAAGCCAGGTCCGACCTACATCGGCAGCAAGTCGAAGAAGGCACTGTTCCGGGAATACACCGACGCGACATTCTCGACGCTCAAGCGCCGCTCGGCGGACGACGAGTATCTGGGGTTTCTGGGTCCGGTCATTCGCGCGGAGATCGGGGATTCGATCAGAATCGTCTTCCGAAACAACGGCTCGCATCCGTTCAGCATGCATCCGCACGGCGTCATCTACGACAAGGCGTCGGAAGGCGCGGGGTACGTAGACAACACCACCGGGGCGCAGCGGCTGGACGACGGCGTCGCGCCCGGCGCGACGTACACCTATCGCTGGTTCGCCGCCGATCGCGCGGCGCCCGGACCGATGGACGGGAGTTCCGTGCTGTGGATGTATCACTCGCACGTCGACGAATCCGCCGACGTGAACGCGGGGCTCATCGGGCCGATGATCCTCACGGCACGAGGCAAGGCCAAGCCGGATGGCTCGCCGAAGGACGTCGACAAGGAATTCATCGTGGCGTTCGCGGAAATAGACGAGAACCTGAGTCAATACCTCGACGAAAACATCGCGAAGTACACGACGGAGCCCTCGAAGGTGAAGAAGGCCGTCGGCCCAACGTTCGTCGATCCCTTTGGCGGGTTCAATCTTCGCGAATCGATCAACGGCTTCATCTTCGGCAATGGTCCGCTACCGACGATGACCGTAGGCGACCGCGTGCGGTGGTACGTCATGTCGACGACGAACTTCGAGCTGCATGCGCCGCACTGGCATGGCAACGTCGTGACGGCCCTGGGCATGAAGACGGACGTCCTCACGCTTGGCACCATGGGCATGATCGTCGCAGACATGATCGCCGACAATCCCGGCACGTGGCTGTTCCATTGCCATATCGAGCCGCACCTCGCGTTCGGCATGGCGACGCGGTTCACGGTGAACCCGGCGGCGACGCTGGTCGGCAAGCCCAAAAAGGAGCGCTAGATTCTGGCAACGGGCGCCTGGAGGACGCGTTGAAGCAGACGAAAGCGGTTTCTCTCGCATGCATCTGCATCATGGCCTCTGCCGCTGTCTCGGCATGCCGCACCGCGCCGGTCTCGTTCCCGGCGTCATCGCGCGATGCGTCCTCGATTCCCGCCGCGCCGGCCACGCGCATGCAGAGCCTCCTCGGTGAGTACGGCCCCGATTCCGCGATCCGGATTGTATTGGAACGAGATGGCCAGCTCATCTTGCGGAGGTCGGAGGGCCTCGAGGCCGCGCTGAGAGAGACAGGGAACGACACGTTCGCGTCCGCCGACCAGCCGGGGGTGCGCTCCGTTTTTACGCGCGATGCATCGGGCCGTGTCGCGCAGCTCGCGGTGGGCAGCGTCTCACTGTTGCGCCGCGCACTCGGACCCGAATCAGGGAGCCAGCTTGCCGTCACGCCCGTGCGGCCCATGGCTGAGCTGCGCACAGAGGCACTCGCGGCAACCCCACCGGCCGAAGCAGGACCGTTTCGCACGTCCGATCTCGTGGAGCTCGTCAAGCTCGATCCCACCATCAAGCTCGAAATTCGCTACGCCACGAGCAACAACCTGTTCGGCACGCCGTTCTACACGCAGCCGCGCGCATTTCTTCAACGTCCAGCGGCCGAGGCGCTCGTGCGCGCGAATGCCGCGCTCCGCGCGCGAGGGTACGGGCTCCTCGTGCACGACGGTTACCGCCCATGGAGCGTGACAAAGATGTTCTGGGAGGCGGCGCCCCTCGACAAGCGCATCTTCGTGGCGGATCCGGCGCAGGGGTCGCGCCACAATCGCGGTGCCGCAGTCGATCTCACGCTGTATGACCTCGCCACCGGCGCTCCCGTGGAGATGCCGAGCACGTATGACGAGACCACGGATCGCGCCGCCGCGGAGTATCCGGGGGGCACGTCGCGACAGCGATGGCTGCGTAACCTGCTTCGCCACGCGATGGAAGCGCAGCGGTTCGCAGTGAACGTCAACGAGTGGTGGCACTTCGACTACGCGGACTGGCGCCAGTATCCCATTGGGAACGTGGCGTTCGAGCAGCTGCGCTAGCGCCGCCTCATGATGCGCGATCGGTGCATGCGCCGCCGCTGGGCAGCGGGCGGATTTCGAGTACGGACGTCACCAGCATGTAGCGCGATCCGCGTCCCATCTGACCGGCTGGCATCCGTGGGCTGATGGTGCCCCGCCAGCGCACTGCCAACCCAGTCGTGGGCGGACGCTTGATGGTTGCCAGCAGACTGTCGCGCTGCCGCAGCGCGTCGTCGGTGAGTGTCACCCACCACATGCGGTCGCCGGCGGGCATGTCGCACGGCTCGAACCAGCTCATCTCGAAGCCGGTCGTGTAGGCGCCCCGATACTCTCTCGGCTCCTGTGCATTGTCCGACGGAGGGGAGACGGACGGCGCGGACAGAATGGGCGCGGGAGCGCGCGCCGCGCTGGCTGGCGCGGGCGCGTCAACGGGCTGCGCATGTCTGGCGCAGCCCGCGACGGCCACCGTGAGCGCGACGACCCACCAACGAGACGAATGCCGATGCATGGTCCTTCGACAACTCCGCGTCGCGATGGGTTGCTGCGGCGCCTCTAGAAAATCGTGTAGATGAACGGTGCCAATGCCGAGCCCTGCGCGAACACGAGCAGCGCACCCAGCGTGATGAGCACGACAAGAAGCGGAAGCAGCCAGAATTTCTTCCGCTCGCGCATGAATCCCCACAGCTCACTCATTAGCCCGTGTTGTGCCACGACTCGCTCCCGTATTCTAGAATTGACGTTCCATGCGCGCGCCCTCTGCCACCGCGGGCGTGTGCGGTTCCCAACGAGATGCCGTTCCGTTCACGCTCTCGATCGGCGATTTGCCGAACACGCGACGGAGAAGTCCCGTCGGCGTGAGCACGACGAAATATACGATGCCCATGAAGATCGGCGTGGTCACCTTCGAAATGAGGTGCGCGAGGCCCATCCACGCCCGCTCCACGGGGCCCATCTGCGTCGGCACCACGAGCGCGCCGGCAATGAACAAGCCGCCGATCGCGAGCACGATCATCGCCCTCGTCTGCTTGTGACGCCACAGCAGCAGCAGTCCAATCGCCGTGAATGCGAGACCCACGGTGAGTCCGAACTTGCGGCCCTCCGCGGCCGTCAATCGAGCTGGAACTCGGCTTCCCATTTCGCGTCCTCCTTCCATTCGGCTTGGCTCGCTTTCTCGAGTATGAACGGCCCGAGCACGAGGGTGTCGATGTGCGTGCGCATGAAGCAGCGGAACGCATCTTCCGGCGTGCACACAATGGGCTCGCCGCGCACGTTGAACGACGTGTTCACGATGACGGCGCAACCGGTCCGATCGCGGAACGCGCTGATCAGATCGTAGTAATCAGGATTCGTGTCGCGACTCACGGTCTGAATGCGCGCCGAGTAGTCGATGTGCGTGATCGCCGGAATGTCGGAGCGAAGCAAATTGAGCTGCTCGATGCCCCACACCTTTTTGCCTTCCATCGGGATCTGGCGCTCCTTCTTTACCGGTGCCACGAGCAGCATGTACGGCGATTCGCGATCCAGCTCGAAGTACTCCGAGACGTGCTCGCGGAGCACGCTCGGCGCAAACGGCCGGAAGCCTTCGCGAAATTTAATCTTGAGATTCATCTGCGCCTGCATGCGCGGACTGCGCGCGTCGCCGAGGATGCTCCGGCAGCCGAGCGAGCGCGGACCGAACTCCAGGCGTCCATTGAACCAGCCGATGATTTTTTCGTCGGCGAGATGGTCCGCCGTGCGCGCGAGCAGCGTCGCACGATCCAACCGCTCGTACTTCGCGCCGGACTTCTCGAGAAACGCTTCGATCTCTTCGTCCGTGAACGAGGGGCCGAGGTACGCTCCCTTCATCGAGTCCTTGCCCGGCGTGACGGTGCGCGGACGCTTCAGGTAGCGGTGGTGGATCAACTGTGCGACGCCCAGCGCACCACCGGCGTCGCCAGCGGCGGGCTGAATCCAGAGATTCTTGAACGGTCCCTCGCGAAGCAGGCGACCGTTGCCAACGCAGTTGAGTGCGACACCGCCGGCGAGACAGAGATTCTCCGACCCCGTCATCTGTTGCGCCGTGCGAGCCATCCGAAGCATCACCTCTTCCGTCACCACCTGCACGGACCGCGCGAGGTCCATCTCCTTCTGTGTCAGGTTGGTCTCGGACACGCGCGGCGGACCGCCAAAGAGTTCGTTGAACGCCTCACTGGTCATCGTGAGACCGCTCAGGTAGTTGAAGTACTTCTGATTCAGCGTGAACGAGCCGTCCTCGCGCAATTCCATCAAGTGCTTCAAAATCAGGTCGACGTATTTCGGCTCGCCGTACGGCGCCAGCCCCATGACCTTGTATTCGCCGGAATTGACCTTGAAGCCGGTGTAGTACGTGATGGCCGAGTAGAGCAGGCCGAGTGAATCGGGCCAGTGCAGCTCGCGCAGCAGGTTCAGCTCCGCGCCTTGTCCATGTCCGATCGACGCCGTGGCCCATTCGCCAACGCCATCCATGGTGAGGATGGCCGCTTCCTCGAACGGCGAGGGAAAGAACGCGCTCGCGGCGTGCGACTCGTGATGCTCGGAATAGAGCAGCGAGCCTTCGTAGTCGCCGAGGGATTTCCGGAGATCGCGGTCGGTGAAGAGCTTTTCCTTTACCCAGAGCGGACCGGCCATGAGAAACGACTTGAAGCCGCTTGGCGCGACCCCCATGTACGTCTCGAGGATGCGCTCGAACTTGAGCAGCGGCTTGTCATAAAATCCCACGTGGGCCAGATCGGCCACGGAGATGCCTGCTTCGCGCAGGCAATACTGCACGGCGAGGGTCGGGAACCGTTCGTCGCCCTTCTTCCGCGAGAACCGCTCTTCGTGCGCCGCGGCGATAATCTCACCGTCGCGCAGCAGCGCGGCGGCGCTGTCGTGGTAGTATGCGGAAAGACCGAGGATGTATTCGTGAGCCATCGCTCGCTTGAATATCGCGCTGGGCTGAGGCGCTCGTGATGTGGATTTGGTCTAGCTGACCGACGGGCAGCTGTCGATGCCGGCGGCTCGCGACCGGCCGCCCAATAATCTAAGACGACGGATCACGTCCGGCGTGACGACGCCACCAGGGTCCGCGCTGCTTCGAGGGCCCCATCGAGCGTGTCGAACAGATGGTCGTGCCCGATCTCGTCCAGCGTCGTCGAGCCTGTCAATGCCACGAGGGGCTGCATGTGGACCTCGGCGAGGAACACCAGCGTGCCTTCCTTGCGCGTACTGCGTACCACTTCCGTGAGCGCACGCATGCCGCTGCTGTCGAGCGCATTCACGTGGCGCATGCGGATGACGAGTATACGAGGCTTCCGCGCGATCTGCGAGATGGTGTCCTTGAAGGCCGCGGCCGCGCCGAAGAAGAATGGCCCGGAGATCTCGAAGACTTCCACACCCTCGGGAACCGTCTTCCGGTCGAGCGTGGCGTCCTCGTCGCTGGAGTTGTCGTCGTCGAGGTCAGCGGTCACGAGCGAGATGCTCGTCACCGAGGCCATGCGCCGGATGAAGAGCAGGGCAGCGAGCGACACACCAACGGCGATGGCCACTGTGAGATCCACCAGCACGGTGAGGAGGAACGTCGTGAGCAGCACGGCGACATCGCTCTTCGGTGCACGCAGCTCGCTCACAAACCCGCGCCAATCGGACATGTGATAGGCGACGATCACGAGAATCGCCGCAAGAGTGGCCATGGGGATCAGCGAGGCCCAGCGACCGGCGAACAGCGTGATGGCGAGGAGGGTCAGGGCATGGACGATCCCGGCCACAGGCGTTCGTCCGCCGTGCTTGACGTTCGTCGCCGTTCGCGCGATTGCTCCGGTGGCGGGAATGCCGCCAAACAGCGGCGAGACAATGTTGGCTACACCCTGCGCGACGAGCTCCATGTTCGGGCGATGACGACCGCCGATCATGCCATCGGCAACGACCGCCGACAGCAGCGACTCGATCGCCGCAAGCAGCGCGATCGTGAATGCCGGCCCGACGAGGCCAGTCACCTGCTCGAATGACAGATGGGGCATCACTGGATGCGGCACAGACGCCGAGATCTCACCGAATCGTGAGCCGATGGTGTCGATTGGCAGCTCGAAGATGCGCGTGACGACGGTGGTGACGACGAGCGCGACGAATGGTCCGGGCACGCGCTCGCTCACGCGCGGCCACACCACCAGGATCGCAAGGGCAAGTACTGCAATGGCAAGCGCATACGGCGTCGTGGTGCCCGCGTGCGCGGCGAACGCCGTCCACTTCGGTACGAAGGCTGCCGGCACGGCACCCATCCGCAGACCGAAGAAGTCTCTGACCTGACTGGACAGGATGATCAGCGCGATGCCGCTCGTGAACCCGGTAATGACCGGATGCGGCATGTAGCGGATCGTGCCGCCGAGCTTCGTCAGGCCCATCACCACGAGAATGACGCCGGCCATGAGCGTCGCGACGGTGAGACCGTCGATACCATAGCGCTCGACGATCCCGTACACGATCACGACGAAGGCGCCGGTGGGGCCACCGATCTGCACGCGCGAGCCGCCCAGCACGGAGACGATGAGCCCCGCGACGATCGCAGTCCACAGGCCCCGGTCCGGTGTGACACCACTGGCAATCGCGAACGCGATCGCGAGCGGCAGGGCAACGATGCCGACGATCACACCGGCGACGACGTCGCTCGAGAGCTGCGAGCGATCGTATGTCTTGAGCGTCGAGAACAGCTTGGGAACGAGCATCGGTAAAGCGAAGAATACTCGTCTCCCGCTGAAGCGCACGACGGGCTAAGTTCGCCGTCTCCCACTCACCGTCGACTCGTGATGCTCCAACCAACATCCATCGCGCACTCCAGTCGGAGTTGGCTCACTGCCGCCGTGCTCGCCTGCGCGCTCGTTGCCGACGTATCGGCTGCACAGACGACAGCAGGTACGACTGCTCGCCAGGCCGCCCGCACATATCGTCTCGAAAACGAAGGTGCGATCCTCGCCGAGTTCAGCGATCTGCTCGCGCTCCCCAACCTCGCCAGCGATTCGGTGGGCATCCGGCGCAATGCCGATCACCTCGTCGGCATGCTCGTGAAACGCGGCTTCCGCAACACCAGACTCCTGACGGTTCCGGGAGGTCCACCAGCCGTCTACGGCGAGCTTCCGGCCCCGGGTGCGACGCGAACACTCGTGTTGTATGCGCACTACGACGGACAGCCAGTCGATCCGAAGCAGTGGACCACTCCTCCCTGGTCACCCGTGCTACGGACGCGCGAAGTCCAGGCAGGCGGCACGGTGATTCCACTGCCCGGTCCCGGCGCTCACGTCGATCCAGAAGCACGCCTCTACGGCCGCTCGGCCGGCGACGACAAGGCCTCGATCATGGCAATGCTCGCGGCGATCGACGCGATGCGCACGGGACGCGTGCCGCAGTCCGTGAACATCAAGGTCTTTTTCGAGGGGGAAGAGGAAGCGGGATCGGCACATCTGAAGCAGATTCTCGAGACACACGCCACGCTGCTCGCGTCGGACGGCTGGCTGTTCTGCGATGGCCCGGTGCACCAGAGCGGCAGGCAGCAACTGGTGTACGGCAACCGCGGTATCACGGCGTTCGACCTCACCGTATTCGGTCCAACGCGCGCATTGCACAGCGGTCACTATGGTAATTGGGCGCCGAATCCGGGTGCACTGATCGCGAATCTCATCGCCAGCATGCGCGATGACGACGGGCGCATCAAGGTCGCCGGCTACTACGACGACGTTCGGCCGATCACAGGAGCCGAGCGGCGCGCAATCGCAGCGCTGCCGAAATACGACGACACGCTCCGGACGACGCTCGGACTCGCGCACACCGAGGCCCGCGATGCCCTGCTCGCTGAGCGCATCATGCTCCCCGCGTTCAACGTGCGTGGCATTCGCGTCGGCGGTGTACGAGAACTCGGCTCCAACACCATCTCGACGGAGGCCGTTGCGTCGTTCGATCTGCGGCTCGTGCCCAATCAATCTCCTGAGCGCGTGCGTCGAATCGTGGAGGCACACATCAGGCGTCAGGGATATTGGGTCACGACCGACAGCGTGACGACCGCAATGCGTCTCGCGCATCGGAAAATCGCGCACCTGCGATGGGAAAACGGGTATCCCCCACAGCGCGCGCCGATGGACGGTCCCTTTGGCCGAGCGGTGTATGACGCAATCAGTGGCGGTGCGGCGGAACCGCCCCTGCGAATTCCGACGTTCGGCGGCACCGGCCCCACGTTCTTGTTCGAGCAGGTGCTCAAGGTTCCCGCGATCACGCTGCCGATCGCCAACTATGACGACAACCAGCACGCCGCCGATGAGAACCTTCGCGTGAAGAATCTGTGGGACGGAATCGAGACGTATGCGGCGCTGCTTGCCGGCATGGGCGCGGCGTGGGGAGCGAGGGCAACGCCATGACGCCCCATCGCTCTGTCGTGCCAATGATCTACTCGATCGTGCTCGTCGCCCTCACTGCGGCGAGCGCGCACGCTCAGCGCGGCGCCGTCTACTTCCCTGGCGCCGGCGACGACTGGCAGCACCGCGCACCGCAGCTTGCCGGCATGGACTCCGCACGTGTCGCGGCGGCGATCGCGTTTGCCAAGGCGAGCGAGTCAAAGATGCCGCGCAACCTCGAGGAGGCGCATTATCAATCGTTCGGTCGAGAGCCGTACGGCGAGCCGATCGGACCGTTCAAGTCTCGCGGCGATGCCACGGGTGTCATTCTCCGCCACGGATACATTGTGGCCGAATGGGGCGAGCCGCAGCGCGTCGACATGACGTTCAGTGTGTCGAAGAGCTTTCTCTCGACCACGGTGGGCCTCGCGTTCGACCGCAAGCTCATTCGCAGCGTGAACGACAAGGTGCGTGATTACGTGGGTCCGGTCGTCGTGCTGCCGATGGGATCGCGGTACGATCGTGTCGAGTCGCGCGACGCGACGACGATCATCACTCCATTCGACACGCCGCACAATCGCACGCTCACGTGGGATCACATGCTGCGGCAAGTGAGTGATTGGGAGGGAACGCTCTGGGGAAAGCCAGAATGGGCCGACCGGCCGAGCGGTACTCCGTCCGAGTGGCGGACGCGTGCGCGCGTAGCACCCGGCACCGCGTACGAGTACAACGATGTGCGAGTCAACGCACTCGCACTGGCCGCGCTCGATGTCTGGCACCGCCCGCTACCACAGGTGCTGCGCGAGTACATCATGGATCCGATCGGCGCCTCCAATACCTGGCGCTGGATCGGCTATGAGAACTCCTGGGTGCTGATAGACGGACAGGCAATGCAGTCGGTGGCGGGCGGCGGACACTGGGGCGGCGGCATGTTCATCGATGCCCGCGACATGGCGCGCTTCGGTTATCTGACGCTGCGGCGTGGCAAGTGGAAGGACCGGCAGCTGTTGTCCGACGAGTGGGTGCGCATGGCGCTCACGCCGACATCTGCTCAGCCGACGTACGGCTACATGAACTGGTTCCTGAATACGGATCGCAAGTATGTGCCGAGTGCGCCGGCGTCGGCGTTTGTGCATGTCGGGAACGGCACCAACATCATCTATGTCGATCCGGAGCACGATATCGTTGCCGTAGTGCGATGGATCGAGAATGGAGCAGTGGATGGGTTTGTGCAGCGGCTACTGGCGGCGGTCAATCCGTAAAGTGGGTTTGCGCATTGGAGACAAGCTCGCGGCGGGCGAGCGCATCAGACTCAGGTTTGAAAAGGCGATCAAGCGCTTTACTCGCAGGGACTGTTGCAGGCACTAATCCAACTGAATTTGGGAAAGTCGGAAAGGGCTGGAAAGGGCGGACTGTTCCTACGAAGCGCCACCTTCCCGGTGCACATCTTCACTGCGGCGAGGTCGCGCAGGCAGGGCGGGCCATTTGGAGTCTGAGTGGCCTTTACTCGCGCACCGCCGCACGCCCAAATCGCAGATACAACGACGGCATCAAGAAGAGATTTAGGACGGTCGAGCTCACCAGCCCGCCCAGAATCACGATCGCCATTGGATGTTCGATTTCGTGGCCAGGCCGGTCACCCCAGATCACCAATGGCAACAGTGCGAGTGCCGTCACCAGCGCCGTCATCACGATCGGCGCGAGCCGCTCCTCCGCTCCTCGCAGAATCAGGTCGCGACTGAACGGCATGCCCTCCTCTCGCTCGAGATGGCGGTAGTGGCTCACCAGCATGATGCCGTTTCTCGCCGCGATGCCGAGCACCGTGACAAAGCCCACGAGGGAACCGAGGGACAGAACACCGCCCGTGAGCCATACCGCCGCCACGCCGCCGATCAGTGCGAACGGAAGCGACGCGAACACGAGCGACGCTACACGCACGCTCCCAAAGTCTGCGTGCAAGATGAGGAAGATTCCCACCATCGCGAGAAGCGACAACGCAAGCAGCCGACGGCTCGACTCGCGCTGCGCAGCGTATTCTCCCAGAAACTCCGGATGGTATCCCGGATCGAACGTCAGCGCGCGCACGTTGCTCTCCACGGCGCGTGCTACAGCGCCGAGATCACGTCCACGCACATTCGCCGTCACGTCGAGACGCCGCGACACGTTTTCTCGCGTAATCTCATTCGGCGTCGGCACAAAGCGCACCTCGGCCACGTCGGACAGCGGCGCCGCACCGCCTGCCGGCAGCTCGATCGGCAAGTCGCGAATGGTGGTGATGTCCGCGCGCACCGACGGCACCCCCCACACCACAACGTCGAACGCGCGATAGGCCTCGTAGACCTCACCCACCTTGCGTCCGCGCACCAGCGTCTCGACCTGATCGCGCACGTGGCCAGGCGATAGCCCGAGGCGCGCTGCCGCCTCCGTGCGGACCTTCACCTCGATCTGCGGCACCAGTACCTGCGGCTGCACTTTGAGATCGGAGAGGCCGTCCACCTTTCCCATCACCGCGTACACCTCCTGCGCCTTGCTCCGCAGCACGTCGAGATCGGGGCCGTACAGCCGCACGACGAGTGTCGCGCTCGTTCCCGTGAGCACTTCCTTGATGCGCTCGCGTAAATACGTGAGTACGTCGCGGTAGAGGCCGGGGTAGCCATCGACTGCCGTCTGGATCGTGGCGACCGTTTTGTCGTAGTCGACCTTCGGATCCACCGAGATCCACAGTTCCGTGAAGTTCGGACCCACCACCTCGTCAGCGACTTCGGCGCGGCCGATGTGCGAACCGAAGTTGCGCACGCCGGGAATGGCACGGAGCTCCTTGCTCGCGAGAATCGTGATGCGCGTCATCGCGTCCAGCGACGTGCCTGGCTTCTCCACGAAGTGCATCAAAAAGTCGTATTCCTTGAAGTTCGGAAGAAACTGTTCGCCAAGAAACGGAAACGTGAGTGCCGCGGCGAGCACCGCACCGCCGGCGATGCGCATTGCGCCGCGCGAGTCGTCCACGAACCGCGGCAACAGCCGGCGATAGCGCGCTTTGAGCGTCGTGACGGACGCCGGCTCCTTGTGTTCGGCAGCCGCACGCGGCAGGAGCAGGAGCGACAGCGCGGGCGTGACGATGAGCGCCACGAGCAACGACGCGAGAATGGCGAAGACGTAGGAGAGCGCCAGCGGCCGGAAGAACGCACCCGCCAGTCCGCCAAT
This sequence comes from Gemmatimonadaceae bacterium, assembly GCA_031360095.1. Taxonomy (GTDB): domain Bacteria; phylum Gemmatimonadota; class Gemmatimonadetes; order Gemmatimonadales; family Gemmatimonadaceae; genus AG11. Next base: position 4,895 of record JANMAY010000286.1, on the reverse strand, counting down.
GAAGAACACCGGAAGAAAGACAAGCGCGACGATGAGGCTCGCGTACACCACCGCGCTGCGCACCTCGATCGACGCGTCGAGCACGACGTCGAATGCGGAGCGCGGATCTCCTGCCTCGCGATTCAAGCGCAGCCGCCGGACGATGTTCTCGACGTCGATGATCGCGTCGTCCACCACTTCCCCGAGCGCGATGACCAGGCCCGCGAGCACCATGGTGTCGATCGTGCCGCCGCGATACCGCATGATGACCGCCGCCGCGACGAGCGAGAGCGGAATGGCCGTCAGGCTGATGATCGCGGTGCGCCAATCGCGCAGGAAAAATCCGAGCACGAGCACCACGAGCACGCACCCGATCGCCAGCGCTCGGTTGAGATTGTGCAGCGACATCTCGATGAACGTCGCAGGGCGGAAGATCGTGGGATCCACTTTCACGCCGGGCATCGCCGGTCGCAGCGACTCCAGCGCTTTTTCCACCCCTTTCGTGACATCGAGCGTGTTGCCCCACGGATGCTTCTCGACGATCAGCAGCAGTCCGGGCGCGTCGTCGATCACTGCGTCGCCGATGGGAGGCGGATTCCCTTCCGTCACGGTGGCGATGTCACCGAGTGTGAGCGGCGATCCATTCCGTAGCGCGACGGGCGCCTTGGACAGCTCCTCCACCGTCCGCACGTCGGTGCGCTGCGCCACCGCGAAGCGCTGATTCGGCATGTCGACGAAGCCGCCAGCGCGCACCGCCACCGCCTCGCCCGCAGCGCGCGTGACCTCACCAAGCGTGACCTTGCTCGCGCGCAGCCGTTCGGGATCGACGAGCACCTGCAGCTGCCGGTCGCGCTGACCCCACACGGCGACGTTCGCCACACCGGGCACCGCCATCAATCGAGGCCGAACGGTCCACCGCACCAGCGTGGTGAGCTCGGTCTGTGTCTGCGTCTTCGACGACACACCGATCTTGAGCACGCGGCTCGTGGACGACAAGGGAGACAGCAGCACGGGCGGCCGCGCGACGGCGGGAAGCGTGGGCGCAATTCGCGCGAGCCGCTCACCGACGAACTGCCGAGCTTCGAGCAGGTCGGTCCCGCGATCGAAGATAAGCACGACGCTCGAGAGTCCGAGCACGGACTTGGAGCGAAGCGTCTTGAGATACGGCGTGCCGCTCAACGCCTGCTCGAGCGGCATGCTCACCAGCGCTTCTACTTCCTCGGTAGAGAGTCCCGGCGCTTCGGTCTGCACCTCGACCAGCGGCGGAGCGAATTCAGGGAACACATCGAGGGGCGCGTCCTTGAGCACCCGCACTCCAACGATGACCATGACGATGGCCAATGCCGTAACGACATACCGCAACCGCAGCGCAATTTCGACGAGTGATCGCACGCGCTATTTCCCCGCGCCGAATTCCGTGCCGAACAGCTCCGCCGATCCCGCCGTCACCACTGGCGTACCTGGCTTCGGACCCTGCGCGAGAATTGCATACGCTCCACTCACGCGCGACACCTCCACGCGCCGGCGTATGAACGTGAGCGAGTCCTTGCGTTCGTACACCCAGCTTCCGCCGTTCATGTCGCGCACGAGCGCGGTGAGCGGCACCGCCAGCCCGCGCTGATCCGTCGGCGCACCGGTCAACGGCAGCGTGATACCCACGCGTTCTCCGGGACGGAGTGCCGCGCCGCCCCGCACTTCATAGAACAGGTCTACCGACGCGGCGCTCGCGTCGGCGGAGGGCGGCGCCGCCACCGGCGTTGCGGCGTACGTCGTTCCTGTGCCCGCACCACCAAGACCGTGCACGCTGGCCGGTGCGCCGCGGCGGATGCGATTCGCATCGCCCGCGTACAGTGGCACGCGCACCCACAACCGGTCCGTCCGCATCACCTCGAGCAGCGGCGCGCCGGCGGACACCGTTTGCCCCGGCGCAGCGCTCATCAAGCGCACCACGCCGTCACTTGGCGATGCGATCGCGAGTGCCGCCACAGAGCCGCTCGCCACACCACCGCGCACCATGCTGTACTGCGCCGCCGCGGTGCTGGCGGTCGCGCGCGCCGTCGCAAGCTCGGCCTGCGCCTTCTCATTGTCGCGCGCCGAAACGAGCCGTTCCGCGAAGAGACGCGCCGTGCGCTCGGCTTCGGCCTGCGCCTGACGCAGGCGAGCGACAGCGATCTCGTTGTCGCGCCCCGCCTGCGCGAGATCCGGCGGCAGCGGCGAGATGCGCATGAGGATCGCGCCGCGAGTCACTCGCGCTCCCGGCGGTGGAAACGAACCTGCTTCCGACGCGAGCACTCGGCCAGCAACGGGCGCAGTCACGATCACGGAGAGTCCGGGCGGGACGATGATCTCGCCACCCACGGTTCGCGTCGGCATGGCCGCCAGCGAGTCCACCGGTGCCGTTTGAATTCCGAGCCGGCGTACCGCATCTGGCGTGAGCTTCACCGTGGTGAGCGCCGCCTCGCCCACGGGGTTGTCGACTTTCGCCGCCGGCGCCGGCTTCTCGGCTTTCTTGCTGCATGCGAAGAGCACGAGCGCAGTCGCGCCGAGGGCGAGTCTATTGGTGAATCTCATGGCCATCTCCCGAGCGCGGCGTACAGGTCGGCACGCGCCTCCTGAAAGGCGAGTAGTTCGGCAATCGTCGCGCGCGCCACGTCCCGCTCGGCGCGCAGCGCATCGAGCACCGGCAGCACGCTCGTGCGTCCTTCCTCGTACAAGCGCACGGCGCCGGCACGCACCCGTCGAGCATCTGGCAGGAGAGAATCGCGGGCGAAGATCGCGCGCCTCGCGCTGTTCTCCGTGCGTGCCCGAGACACCTCGAGTTGCGCACGTGCGGTGAGACGCGACTCTGCGGCCAATGCCGAGAGCTCGGTGGCGGCACCACGAGCCTGCTGCACCGCTTCGCCACCGCGTGTGAATATCGGGATCGGCATCGCGAGCCCGAGGATCAGATTCTGGCTGCTTCCAGATCCCCACTCGCGCCCGACGACGATTCCGGGAATCGGGATTTGCGCGATGCGCGCGGCGCGCAGCCGTTCGGCCGCCGCTGTGGAATCGGCGACGGCGCCGCGGACGAACGGCAGAGCATCCAACGCAGGAATTTCTTCACCGGCCGGTGGGGTGGATCTGCCGGTCAGTCCGTCATCGAGCGCCCCGGCGGCGATTGGCGGACTCGCCGACTCCCACGCCACCGCACGCGCGAACTCAGCGCGTGCAACCTCCGCGGTCTGTCGCGCCTGCTCGGCGGCGAGGCGCGTGCGGGATGCCTCCAGGCCAATTTGATCGCGCTCGAGATCGGAGATGTCACCGCCAGCCGCGCGACGCGCCGCGAGTCGCGCGAGCGAATCCGCGAGTGTGCGCTGCTCCGACGCAAGCAACAGCTGACGTTCTGCGGCGAGTGCGCCGAAGAAGGATCGGCGAACGTCGCGCCCAACGTCAGCGAGGGTCTGTGCGGAGTCGGCGCGAGCGCGGGCGAGCGTCGCGCGACCGGCGGCCAAGTCGGCGCCGCGGCGGGGAAGCCACGCGAGTGGCTGCGTCGCAGTGAGCTTGTACGTCGGGGCGAGGTCGTCGATCTCGAATTGGGCGCTCGGGTTCGGAATGAGCGCGCCCAGTCGCGCTGCGCCTGTCGCGCGTTCAACGACGGCCGCCGCGGCGGCTACGCGCGGACGCGCAAGTCGAGCGCGCGCGAGCGCCTGATCGAGTGTGAGAGAGTCGGGCACCTGCGCGACGGCGAGCGCGAGGAATCCCCGGACCAGGAGAAATTGCATGAATTGTGTGGACGGCGTGCTCGAGAGCGGTCGGGGCAGGAAGCCCGCGACGCATCACGACGCGTGAGAGGCGGGAAACGCGTGTGTGACGACTACGGCGCTCGCGCGAGCGGCAATCCAAGCGCGAGAAAGCGCCCGTGATTGATGTGGCCGTCCCGCAAATCTCGGTGACTTCTCGACCACGCAGTGGCAAACGTTCTCTGCGCGGCTGTTCGCGCGGTAGGCGCATTCCTGTGCGTTCGCGCGCGGATTCGTGCGTGTGAGATCGCGACGGCGCTTGTCCGAACTGTCCCGGTGGGAACGACAATCTCAGCGCTTCGCGAGATGAACGCCGAATCCAACCCAACGACACCCGCGGCCCTCGCACTGGCTTGCTCGCCAACGGAGGCACCATTCGACGCCGACGCGAGCGCGATGAGAAGAAAAATCTTCTTCACGCGTGGTTTGGCGGCAAATGACGAAGGGGCAAGCACATGGCGCGACCAAGATACATCCAGGGCATCGAACCTGATCACGTCCGTTGCGTCCGTCGCGTCCGGGGTTGTCGGCAGCTTCGACGAGATCCGAGCCTTGACTAAATGACACCGTTCATGTATAATACATGCCATGAACAATCTTACCGGCGAATATCGGGTCAACGCGCTCAAGGCCGCTCGTGGTGCCGATGATGGCTCCATGCTGGCGCTCTTGGAGGCAGCGCGTTGTATCCAGGAAAAGCTGGAAGTCGCCCTCGAGGCGGTAGGCCTTTCGCCTGCCAAGTTCCAGGCACTCGACGCGCTGGTGAAGGCAGGCCAACCTCTTGCCCTGAGCGAGCTTGCTGGCTGCCTCAAGTGCGTGCGGTCCAACATTACCCAGCTCGCCGACCGGCTCGAAACGGACGGCTTGGTAAAGCGGGTTGATGATGCAACGGATCGGCGAGCCATCAGGGCCGTCGTGACGCCGTTGGGTATCGAGCGGCATGCGGCGGGTGTGGAAACCATTCGAGAATTGCAGGATTCATTTGCAGAACGAGTCGGGTCTACGGAGCGAGATGCGTTTCTGCGGGTGCTGATCGCGCTGAGGAGTTGAAACTCAGCTTTTCATCTCGACGTTCATATATGCACTATCGGTATTCTGAACAGTATAGGAGCAATTCTCGAGACTGAGCCAGTA
>JANMAY010000246.1:0-4483 GCA_031360095.1 Gemmatimonadaceae bacterium | reverse complement strand
GGCCGATCTGCTCTTCCAGGCGTATTCCGCGGCCAGGCGCGCGCTCGATCGGCGCGCCGTCGCGGTCGCGTTGCTGCAGGCGATGACGTCGGTACGACGCGCCCTCTATGCCCCGCTCGCGAACCCCGCGTTCGCGCGCGACCGTCTGGTGCTTCAGCTGGCATACCGGGGCAGGTTCCGTGAATCGATGGAGCTGCCCGAAGCGCGCGCGAGCGGAACGTACGCCGAGATGGCGCTCGCGGGCGGCAGCGCGGCCTCGCAGGCGCCGCGCGTGCTCGCCGAGTGGCTGCGCACGGATCCGCGCGATTCGCATTTCGGTACGCCTGCACTGGTCGCCGCGGGCGCATGGTGGGCGCGCCAGCGCGACACCACGTCGCTGCGCCAGATGGCGCGCGTGGTCGAGGGTAGTGCGCACCGCGACCAGGCAAAGCGCGCAATGGCGACGTATTCCGTCGCCGTCGCCAATGCGTATCTCGCGCTGGCACGCGCCGACACTGCGGAAGCGCTACGGCGCTTCGCCTCGTTGCCGGATTCCCTCTGTCAGATGTGCGCGGTGCCGCGGTACGAGTACGCATCGGTGCTCGCCTCGCGCGGCCGGTTGCGCGAGGCCGCCTCCATCCTCGCCGACCGCCCAACGCTCCTTCCCTCCGCAATCGACGTTCTGTGGGCGCTCGAACGTGCCCGTGTGGCCGAGCAACTCGGCGATGTCGCGACGGCGCGCCAGGGCTACGCACTCGTCGTCGCCGCGTGGAGCGGTGGCGACGACGAGCTCGCGCCAATCGTCGACGACGCGCGGCGCGCGATGAGTCGCGTAGGCCACTGAAGTCCACACGCGACATCCAGATGACGGATCGGCAGCGCCAACGCCGACGAGAAAGGAAAACGGCCCAGGCAATTCGCCCGGGCCGTTTTGCTTGCTGTACCGACTGCCGTTGCGGCTACGACTGACCGCCCTTGACCGCCGCTCGCGCGCCGGCCGGGAACTCGTCCTCCTCCGCCATCGAGAAGACGTTCGGCAGCGCGTCGGGGAGTGGCGGCAGCTCTTCAGCCGCCGGAACCTCCAGACCCTCGAGCTCCACATCCTGGTAGCGGTACATACCCGTACCGGCGGGGATGAGGTGACCGATGATGATGTTCTCCTTGAGGCCGAGCAGATCGTCCTTCGCGCCACGGATCGACGCGTCGGTGAGCACGCGCGTGGTCTCCTGGAACGACGCCGCCGAGATGAACGACTGCGTGGTGAGCGACGCCTTCGTGATGCCGAGGAGGAGCGGCTCCGCCGTGGACGGCGTTTCCTTCTTCTTCTTCATCCGATCGTTCTCGTCGCGGAAGACCTGCTTGTCCACGTGCTCGCCTTCCAGGAACTCCGTATCGCCCGCTTCCATCACGCGGACCTTCTGGAGCATCTGGCGGACGATCACGCCGATGTGCTTGTCGTTGATCTTCACGCCCTGCAGGCGATACACCTCCTGCACCTCGTTGAGCAGGTATTCCTGCACGGCACGCGCGCCCTTGATGCGCAGAATGTCGTGCGGGTTCACCGGGCCTTCGGAGAGGCGATCACCAGCGCGCACGCGGTCACCTTCGTGCACGCGCAAGTGCTTGCCGGCCGCTACTTCGTACAGCTGCGCTTCGGACTGCTCGTCCACCGCGTAGGCATCGGCGCCCGAGCCGCCCTTGACGGGCTGCACGAAGATCTCGCGCTTGCCCCGCTTGATGTCACCGAACCGGACGACTCCATCAATCTCCGAGATCGTCGCCGGATCCTTCGGCTTGCGCGCCTCGAACAGCTCGGCAACACGCGGCAGACCACCGGTGATGTCGCGCGTTTTGTACGCTTCGCGCCCGAGCTTCGCCAGCGTCTCGCCTGGGAAGATCTGTTGGCCGTCTTCGATGGTGAGCTGCGCGCCCACCGGGATCACGAAGTCGCGGATCTTCTTTTCCTTTCCGCCCTTCGACTGCCAGATCTCGATGTGCGGATGCAGCTTCTTTTCGCGATCCTCGATGACGACGCGCTGGCGCAACCCGGTGAGCTCATCGAGCTCCTCGGACACCGACTCGTCTTCCACGAGATCCACGAATCTGATCGTGCCTTCGACGTCGGCGATGATCGGGTTCGAGTACGGATCCCACGTGAAGATGACCTGATCCTTCTTCACCTCGTCCCCGTCGTTCAACGTCAGCACGGCGCCGAGCGGCACCTGGAGACGCGCGCCAACCGCGGAGTGCGGATCGGCCGAGTTGCGGATGATGATCTCACCCTCGTACCCGGTCACGATCGACTGGCCTTCGCGGTTCGTGACGTACACCAGCCGGTCGCTGTACTCGATCCGGCCCGCCACCTTGCTCTTCCGCGCCGTCTGCTCCGCGATGCGGGCAGCCGTTCCACCGATGTGGAAGGTGCGCAGCGTGAGCTGCGTACCGGGCTCGCCGATGGACTGCGCCGCGATGATGCCGACGGCCTCGCCGATGTCGACCATGCTCATGGTGGCCAGGTTGCGGCCGTAGCACATGCGGCAGAGTCCACGCTTCGCTTCGCACGTGAGCACGCTGCGAATCTTCACCGTCTCGAGTCCGGAGTCCTCGATCTGCTGCGAGGTCTCCTCGTCGATGAGCTGTCCAGCTTCGGCGAGCAGGGTCGGACGACCCGACTCGTCGATCTCGTGCGGATCCTCGATGTCTTCCGCAGCGACGTTGCCGACGATGCGTTCAGCGAGCGGCTCGATGACGTCCTCGCCTTCCTTCAGCGCGCCGACCTCGAGACCCATGATCGTCCCGCAATCCTCCTCGGTGATCGTCACGTCCTGCGCGACGTCCACGAGGCGGCGGGTCAGGTAGCCGGCGTCGGCCGTTTTGAGCGCGGTGTCGGCCAGACCCTTACGAGCGCCGTGCGTCGAGATGAAGTACTCGAGCACGGACAGTCCTTCACGGAAGTTCGACTTGATCGGGCTTTCGATGATTTCGCCGATACCACCCGTGAGCTTCTTCTGCGGCTTCGCCATGAGGCCGCGCATTCCCGCGAGCTGACGGATCTGGTCGCGTGATCCACGCGAGCCGGAGTCGAACATCATGAACACCGGGTTGAACCCCTGCTTGCTCTCGCGCATGGCCTTGACCATGGCGTCGGCGACGTCGGAGTTCGCGTGCGTCCAGGTGTCGATGACTTTGTTGTAGCGCTCGCCGTTGGTGATGTTGCCGGTCTGATACGCCTTCTGGAAGCGCTCGACGCGAGTCGTCGCCTCTTCCAGCAGCGTCTCCTTTTCACGCGGGATGTGCAGGTCTTCGATGCCAATGGACACACCGCCGCGCGTGGCGTTGGCGAATCCGAACTCCTTGAGGCGATCGAGGAACTGCACCGTGCCGGCGAGCCCAGCGCGGCGGTAGCTCTCGAACACGAGCTCACTCAGCGCCTTCTTCTTCATGTCGTGGTTCTTGAAGCCGAGCTCCTTCGGGATGATCGCGTTGAACAGCGCGCGGCCGATGGTGGTCTTCTCCCACCGTGCGCCGTTCTGATCGTCCACCCAATACATGATGGGCGTCTGATGCGACACACCCTTGCCGACGCCAAGCTCCATCTCCACTTCCGCGACGTTCGCGTAGCGACGCGTCGGCGTGACCGTGTTGAAGTCGAACGGCGCCTTGGTCGCGACATAGCAGCCGAGCACGATGTCCTGTGACGGCTCGGCGACCGGACGTCCGTCCGACGGCTTGAGAATGTTGTTCGAGGACAGCATGAGCAGGCGCGCCTCGAGCTGTGCCTCGAACGACAGCGGCACGTGCACGGCCATCTGGTCACCATCGAAGTCCGCATTGAACGCGGCGCAGACGAGCGGGTGAATACGAATGGCCTTGCCCTCGACCAGCACTGGCTCGAACGCCTGAATACCCAGGCGGTGCAGCGTCGGTGCGCGGTTCAAGAGCACCGGATGATCGCGAATGATCTCCTCGAGGATCTCATACACCTCTGGGGACTCCCTCTCTACGATCTTCTTCGCGCGCTTCACCGTCTCGGCGATTCCCTTCTCGACGAGCTTGTGAATGATGAACGGCTTGAACAGCTCGAGTGCCATGAGCTTGGGCAGGCCGCACTGGTGCAGCTTGAGCTCCGGTCCGACGACGATGACCGAACGCCCCGAGTAGTCCACGCGCTTGCCGAGCAGGTTCTGACGGAACCGGCCCTGCTTGCCCTTGAGCATGTCGGACAGCGACTTGAGCGGACGCTTGCCGCGACCGCGAATCGCCTTGGAGCGGCGGCCGTTGTCGAACAGTGCGTCGACTGCTTCCTGCAGCATGCGCTTCTCGTTGCGCAGAATGACTTCCGGCGCGCGGTGCGAGATGAGCTTCTGAAGGCGGTTGTTGCGGTTGATCACGCGGCGATACAGATCGTTCAGATCCGACGTCGCGAAACGACCACCGTCGAGCGGAACGAGCGGACGCAGATCCGGGGGGATGACTGGAATGACGTCCAGGATCATCCACTCCG
>JANMAY010000238.1:0-7110 GCA_031360095.1 Gemmatimonadaceae bacterium | reverse complement strand
CCAGCCCGACAGTCGCGAGCATTTCGGATTCGCCGACGGTGTCGGACAACCGGTGATCGCGGGCAGCGGCCGCGAATCGACGCAGCAGAAACGCACTGGACATCACACGTCGATTGCGGCAGGCGAGTTCATCCTCGGCTATAAGAATGCCGACGATCACTACCCGCTCAGCCCAAAGCTCGGTGCCAGCGACCTCGGCAAGAACGGGACGTATCTCGTGTTCCGGCAACTGCAGCAGGACGTCGCGGGCTTCTGGAATGCGACTCGCGCGGAAGCAAGCGCCATCTGGCCGCGCGATTCCCGTGGCGCCGAGCGGCTTGCGTCGAAGATGGTGGGACGGTGGATGAGCGGCGCGGCGCTGGTGCTGCATCCCGATCGCGATCCGGACGATGGCGTTCCGCAGCCCACCACCGACAATGACTTTGCGTACAGCGAGTCGGACGAGCACGGCTCGCGATGCCCTGTGGGCGCGCACATTCGGCGCTCCAATCCACGCGACGCACTCGGCCCCGATCCGGCGACGGCGCTCGTTTCAGCGCGCCGTCATCGTCTCATGCGTCGAGGGAGATCCTACGGGGACCGTATCGCCGATCTCATGGTCGATGATGGTGCAAAGCGCGGACTCCACTTCCTCTGCCTGAATGCAGATCTGGAGCGCCAGTTCGAGTTCGTGCAGCAGACGTGGTTGAACAATCCCGGGTTCGCCGGACTCTCGGGGGAGCTCGATCCCATGGTTGGTCCGAGTGGCGACGCGGGCTGCCCCTTCACCATGCAAGGTGAGCCACTGCGAACGCGCGCGCATGGGATCCGGTCGTATGTGACCGTCGTTGGCGGCGCGTACTGGTTCTTGCCGGGGTTGCTGGCGCTGGAGATGATCGCGCGACGCTGAATTCAGCTCACGCCCGCTCCACGATCCGATCGATCAGGAAGCTCGACTGCTCCAGCGCCTCGCGCGTGAAGTCGCCGAAGAACCCGCGCACCTCCTCGAACACCGCGTCGAATTTCGCCTGGTCTTGCGTTGCGAGGATCTCGCTGAGCTCGCGCGCTGCCGCGCCGAACGTTGCTGTGACTTCAGCCGTGCGCGGGTTTCCCATCTCGATCGGACCGTACAGTGCCGGCGACTGCGCGAAATGGCGCGCGGTCACGTAGGTCTCCAGCAGGTACGCCGGCGACGTGAAGCGCAGCGTCTCCGACAACGGAAGCCCGAGTCGCGCGAGCGTGAGGCCGAGTACCTGGGTTTGATAGTGGGTCAACACCTGCACGGCGGACATTGCGCGGTCGTGCAGATCCGGCGTTGTCTCGGTGATCACGAGACCGCGAGCAACGAGCAGCTGCGCGACCCAGTCTGCCCATGCGTCGCCACGTGCGCGGCACAACACCACGCGTTGGCCCTGGAGTGTGTGCACACTTGGTCCGAACATCGGATGTGTTCCCAGGACGCTGCCGCGCGACGACTCGAGCATGGCCGCGACCGGGGCGGCCTTGAGGCTGGTGACATCCATGAGCAGCGCATCTTCCCGGACGTGCGGACCAACGCGCCGAATGACCTCGAGCGTGACGTCGATGGGAACGCTGATCACTGTCACGTCTGCAAGTGCTGCCGCCGCCTCCGGTGTGAGCTCGGTGTCAACGTCCGCGACGAGCACGCGATGCCCGAGATCGCCAAAGAGCCGCACGAGCATGCCACCGATGCGACCCTTTCCTCCGATGATCGCGACCGTGCGAGATACAGCGTCGAGTGGAACCTCGGCGCGCAGCACAGCCTGGTAGTCGCGGCTGGCGCGCAGCAAGAGACGGAAGATCGACTCGATCTCGTCTCGCGGGAGCGCGAGCGACTGCGCGCGCTCGAGCCGATCGTCGAGCACCTCGCGCTCCCGCTGGAAGTCACGGATCTTGAGACCATGCTCGCGCTTGTACGCTGCGGCTTCGGCGACGAGCGCCATCCGTCGCGCGACGATCTGAAGCAGCTCGCGATCCAGCGCGTCGATTTCTGCGCGAACGAGCGCGAGTGAGCGCGGAGTGGGGTCTGTGGACATTGGGAGTGGTGGAAGTGGTCGAGCCGGTACAACATTACCCGGTCTCGTACCGCATACGCCAATGACTGATCGCTTCTCGCACACCCCTCTCCATCGGCGCGACCTGCTGGCACTGGCCGGCGCCGCGGGGCTTTCGGCCCTGTGGCCGCGCCGTCTCGACGCGTTTGCACGACTCGCGTCGCCGTCGCCACTGCGAGTGAACGGTGCGCGCCTGAACGGACAGCTTGGACAGCTTTCCGAGTTCGGGAAGAATCCGCAGGGCGGCGTCACGCGGCTCGCGTACACTGATGCCGACCGGCAGGCACGCGAATGGGCCATGAAGCTGATGCGCGCGGCGGGCCTCCAAACAGACGTCGACGCCGCGGGCAACATCATTGGCCGTCGCGCTGGCCGCGACGCCTCGCGGAAGCCGATTCTCTTTGGCTCGCATATCGACTCCGTGCCGGAGGGCGGCAACTATGACGGCGACGTGGGGTCCGTCGGCGCGATTGAAGTCGCGCAGACGCTGCACCAGAACAACACTGTCACCCGGCATCCGCTGGAAGTTGTGATTTTCCAGAACGAAGAGGGTGGTGTGGTCGGCAGTCGCGCGATGACCGAGGGACTCGACGCGAAGCAGCTCGCACTCCCGAGCCGGAGCGGCAAGACGATCGCCGACGGCATCGCCTTTCTTGGCGGTGATGTGTCGAAGCTGGAATCCGTCCGGCGCAAGAAAGGCGACATCGCGGCATACCTGGAGCTGCACATCGAGCAGGGTGCCATCCTCGCCGAGTCGCAGGTCGACATTGGGGTGGTGACGGGAATCGTCGGCCTCCATTGGTGGGATGTCACCATCGAAGGATTTGCGAACCACGCCGGCACGACGCCGATGAACCGCCGTCGCGACGCCATGCTCGCTGCCGCGCACTTCACCATCGCCGTCAATCGTATCGTGACGCGCATCGCGGGCCGCCAGGTCGGAACGGTGGGACGCATTGCTGCATTCCCGGGGGCACCGAACGTCATTCCGGGCAAAGTGGTGGTGTCTCTCGAGCTTCGGGACCTCGACGACACGAAGGTACTCCGGCTGTTCCAGCAGATCACGGCCGAGTCGGAGAAGATTGGTCGCGCGACGGGGACCACATTTTCGTACAAGGAAACCAACGTCAACGCCGCCGCGCCCACGAATCCGCGCGTTCGTGCGGTGATCGATCGGTGCGCTCACGAGCTCGGATTATCCACGCGTGCGATGCCAAGCGGTGCCGGTCACGACGCGCAGGACGTCGCGCATCTCGGACCTGTCGGAATGATTTTCGTGCCGAGCATCGGCGGGATCAGCCATGCACCGCAGGAGTTTTCGCGCCCGAAGGACATCGAGAACGGCGCCAACGTTCTTCTGCAGACGGTGCTCGCCATCGACGCCGAGTGGGAGTGAGCGTCAGCGCGCAAAGAGCAGCGACACCAATCGCGGCGGAGCGTTCGCGAGTGCGCCCGCGTCTCTCCACTCACTAAGCTTGCACAACGAGAACCTGGCATCGAGTCCGCCGTTCACGTACTCGGCCATCGAATGTGCGAACGCCGTGACGTGCACCGTCTCGTGCGTGTCCGGATCCGTGAACCGCGCTTGCGACCCGAGCAGCTGTTTGTACGGATGCAGCTCGCAGAGAAAAAGCAGGCCGCCAGGCTTCAGCACGCGCGACGCTTCACGATAGACCGGGGCGAGATCCGCCACGTGCTCCAGCACGAGATTGCCGATCACGACGTCGACCTCCGCGTCGCGCAACGGCCACGTTTCTCGAACGTCGTGCTGAACGAAGCGCACGTTGGCCGCCTCGACTCGTCGCCGAGCCACGGCGAGCATGCCGGCCGAAAAGTCGAGTGCGATGACGTGCGTCGACTGTTCGGCCAGCCATACGGTGTTCTTGCCCGTGCCGCAGCCCACCTCCAGAATGGTGCGGCCAGTGAGCTGCCCGAGCTCCTGGCGGACGACGAGTGCATCGAGATCGCGTGTGGGGTTCTCGTTGTCGTCGTACTGCGCCGACCATCGGTCGTATGCGGCCGCGATGCTCGCCGGCGGCGCACTCGGCGAGTGAGTGGTAGACTCCTGTTCTGACATGTGTCAAGGTATAGACGTGCATGCTTCACGCTTCAACCCCAGTGCAATGTCGGGCCTCCCTACCCTTCTCGGCGTTCCCTATGACGCCAGCTCGTCATTTCTCAGAGGCTCGGCCAAGGCGCCTGCCGTCATTCGCGACGCGATGACGTCTCCGTCATCCAATAGCTGGTCGGAGTCGATGCGCGACATGAGCGCGCCGGGTGTGCTCGAGGATGCGGGTGACGTCGATTTCACGACCGGCGATCCGCGCGATGCCATCGAGAGTGCCGCGCGTGCGCTGCTCACCACCGGCGCGCGCCCGATTTCGCTTGGCGGCGACCATTCGATCACGTATCCGTTGCTGCGGGCGTTTCGCCCCTCGTGTCCCCGACTCACTGTGCTGCACTTCGATGCGCACGGGGATTTGTACGACGCGTTCAACGGTGATCGGTATTCGCACGCGTGTCCGTTCGCGCGATCGATGGAGGAGGGCCTCGTCGATCGCCTCGTCCAAGTGGGCATTCGGACGATGAACGCACATCAGCGCGAGCAAGCCGAGCGGTTTGGTGTCGACGTGATCGACATGCGCGCGTGGGCGGCAGGTGTGCGTCCGAGTGTGGATGGGCCGGTCTATGTGTCGCTCGATCTCGACGCGCTCGATCCCGCGTTCGCACCGGGCGTCTCACATTGGGAGCCGGGTGGACTGAGCGTGCGGGACGTGCTGACGGTGCTGCAGACGATGGGTGGGAGGGTGGTCGGAGCGGATTTTGTGGAGTTCAATCCGGATCGGGATCCATCCGGCGTGACCGCCTATGTTGCGGCAAAGCTCGTCAAAGAAATCGCGAGCCGGATGCTGGCGGATGATGCAGTTGCTGTCCAATGAGTTGGCGATCCTCGCCACTACCACCACCAGGGGAGCCAGTCGTGACCACTCGTGCAACCGGAACGTTCGAAGTGAAGCTCAAGCCACTTGCCGCGCACGACAGCAGCGAAGGGTCGCCGCTTGGCCGCATGTCGATCGACAAGGTGTTCACGGGCGACCTCGAGGCAACGAGCATCGGCGAGATGCTGACTGCCATGAGTCCTCTCGCCGGATCGGGAGCGTACGTAGCGGTCGAGCGTGTGACGGGAATGCTGCATGGCCGTCCGGGCTCGTTTCTGTTTCATCATGTGGGCGTGATGACGAGAGGCGCACCGTCATTGAACGTCACGGTGGTCCCCGATTCCGGAACGGGCGAGCTCTCCGGACTCACCGGTTCGATGGCGATCATCATCGATGGGAAAAAGCATTCCTACGAATTCGACTACGAGCGAGTCGCTCGAGAGCACGAGCCCTCATGAGACAAACACCGCATGTGAGTATCGAGCCCAACGCCTCGGCGGACGATGTCGCCGTGGTGGAGGCGGGGCTGCGCGCGTTCAACGTGGCACGCAGCGGAGAGCCAGAGGAGGAGCTCGTGCGGATCTTTCTTCGCGACGACACTGGAAAAGTCACGGGTGGCCTTTTGGGTCACATCCGATGGCGTTGGCTGTACGTCTCGAAGCTGTGGGTCACCGACGACCTGCGCGGTGGGGGCCACGGCTCGAGACTCATGAACGCCGCTGAGGAGCTGGCCCGATCGCGTCAGTGCATTGGCGCCTATCTCGACACCTTCGAGTATCAGGCACGACCGTTCTACGAGAAACTCGGTTACTCGCGCTTCGGGATGCTGGAAGGTCATCCGCCCGGTTACCGTCAGTACTTTCTCGCCAAACGCTTCTCGCCCACGGACGGTGCCGCGGAGTAGCGCTCTCGTTGCAGCGGCAGACGCGTGATACTTTGCACTGTCGGTTACCCCCACACTCGTCCTCATGGTCATCATGCGTCGTTCTCTCGCGTGTCTATTCCTCGCGTTCGCGGCATCGGCCCAGGCGCAGGAGGTCGCACGCATCGCTGCGCGCCCTGATGTCCGTGCCTTGATGGACTCGATCAAGGCGCGCAATGCGTGGACGCTGGAGAAGCAGGTCTCGCTGTGCGAAATCCCGGCTCCGCCCTTCAAGGAAGCGGTCCGCGGCCTCGCCTACAAAGCCGAGTTCGAGCGTCTTGGCTTGACCAACGTGCGCGTGGATTCGATCGGCAACGTGATCGGCGAACGGCGTGGCACGGGCCAGGGTCCCACGATCCTGCTTCAAGGGCATCTGGACACCGTGTTCCCCGAGGGCACGGATGTGAAGGTTCGGCGCGAGGGCTCGCGCTACGTGGGACGTGGCATCGAGGATGATTGCCGAGGGCTGGCGTCGGTGCTCGCTGTTGCGCGCGCGCTGCAGGCGTCGAAGATCCCGACCACCGGAACCATCATCTTCGCCGGCAACGTCGGCGAAGAGGGACCGGGCAATCTGCGCGGAACACGTCATCTGTTCGCGCGCGAGCTCAAGGGCAGGATCGACTACTTCATCAGCGTCGACGGAGCGGGCGACGGCATCGCCAGCAGCGCGGTGGGGAGCAACCGGTATCTCGTGCGGTTCAAAGGTCGCGGCGGCCACAGCTATGGCGCGTTCGGCACCCCGAATCCCGCCCACGCACTTGGCCGAGCAATGGCGGTCATCGCCGACCTCCAGGTTCCGGCGTCGCCAAAGACCACATTCAACGTCGGTGTCATCAAGGGCGGCACGTCGGTGAACTCCATTCCGTTCGAGGCGTCGATGGAGCTCGACATGCGATCTGAATCCGCGCAGGCGTTGGCCACGCTCGACGCAAAGGCGATGCGCGCCATTCGAAATGCAGTGGTCGCGGAGAACCGGCGCTGGCCCAACAAGAGCAATCCAGTGGCTGTCGTGATCGACACCATCGGGCTACGCCCCGCGGGGTCGCAGCCAGATTCGGCGCGCATCGTTCGCATCGCCAGTGAAGGCGCGCGCGCGCGGTCGCTTGGCGGCAAGGTGCATGCGGGAAGCACCGACGCGAATGTGCCGATCGGCTTGCGTGTGCCGGGCATTGCGATTGGCGGTGGTGGATTGGGT
>JANMAY010000227.1:0-4068 GCA_031360095.1 Gemmatimonadaceae bacterium | reverse complement strand
AGGTCCTCCACCGTCACGTCCACCTTGCATAGTCCCGCCGGAGTGACGAGCACATGTCCACTCGGGAGACGAATGCTGACGTTGCCATCCTGGCCCGCGATGAGACCCATCGTGTACAGCCGCTGGCACACCACCACGATGCTGCGAGCAAGCGCATCGCGCGACACGTCAGCTGGTGCGGCGGTAGACGATGCGGCCATCGACCACCGTGCACTCCACGCGGCCGCGCAGCTCAATCCCCGCATACGGCGTGTTGCGGCCCTTCGACCGGAACTGAAGCGGATCCACCGTCCAGGCGACGTCCGCATCGAACACCGTCACGTCCGCCACCGCGCCGCGACGCAGCGTCCCGCCACGCAGCTTGAAGAGGCGCGCCGGCGCGCACGACATGCGCTCGATGAGCAGCGGAATATCGATCACGTCGCGGTGCACGAGCCAGGTGAGATTGACCGCCAGCGCGGTTTCCAATCCCACAATGCCATTCGGCGCATCGGCGAATGCGCGCTCCTTTTCATCGTAGTGATGGGGAGCATGATCCGTCGCAATGACGTCGATGGTGCCGTCCTTCACACCGGCCTGCAGCGCCGCGACATCTTCAGCCGTCCGCAGCGGCGGATTCATCTTGGCGTTCGTGTTGTACCCGTCCACCGACTCTTCAGTGAGCGAGAGATGGTGTGGGCACACCTCGGCCGTCACGGCGATGCCGCGATCCTTGCCCCAGCGGATGAGCTCTACGGAGCCCTTCGTGCTCATGTGACAGAGATGGATGTGCCCACCCGTCCGTCGCGCGAGAAGAATGTCGCGAATGGCCATGATCTCTTCGGCCTCGGAAGGAATACCGCGCAGGCCGAGCCGTGCGCTCATCATTCCTTCGTTCATCGCGCCGCCGGCCGCCAGCGTCGGGTCCTCGCAGTGGTCTGCCACCGGGATGCGAAACGTCCGGGCGTATTCGAGCGCTGTGCGCATCAACTGCGCGCTCACGACCGGCTTGCCGTCGTCGCTCACGGCCACGGCACCCGCGCCGACCATCTCACCGAACTCGGCGAGCGTCTGGCCCATCTGACCGATCGAGATGGCGCCGATGGGATAGACGCGCGCGCCGCCGGCGCGCTTGGCCTGACTGATGATGAAGCCGACGGCCGCCTGATTGTCCGTCACGGGATCGGTGTTGGGCATGGCGCAGACGGCCGTGAATCCCCCCGCGGCGGCCGCACGCGCGCCGGTGGCGATGGTTTCGACCTCCTCGCGTCCCGGCTCCCGGAGATGACAGTGCACGTCGATGAACCCCGGCGAGACGATGCGTCCTTCGCATTCCACGACGTCCAGCGCGTCGCCGTCGCGGCGGACGTCTCCGATGCGCCCACTGGCCTCGATGAGTCCATCGACGATGAGCAGGTCTCCCACCGTGTCGACGCCCTGCGAGGGATCGATGAGCCGGCCTCCGCGCAGCAGCAGTGCGCGCGCACTCATCGCGTTCCTCCCCGCGGACTTCCGCCGCCCTTCGCCGCCTCGGCGAGCTCCGGCTTCCCGCCCGCCAGCAGATACAGCACGGCCATGCGCACCGCGACGCCGTTCGTCACCTGATTGAGAATCACGCTGTGCGGACCATCGGCGACATCGGAGTCGATTTCGACACCGCGGTTCATGGGGCCGGGATGAAGGATGAGGAGATCTTTCGGGGCACGCGCCAGTCGTTCGGAGGAGACGCCGAACACACGATTGTACTCGCGCAGCGAAGGGATGTAGCCGCCTTCCATGCGTTCCAGCTGAAGGCGAAGAATGTTCAGTGCGTCGGCCCACTGTATCGCGTCCTCGATGTGGTCGAACACAGTGACGCCGAAGTCGTCGATCGCATTCGGGAGCAGCGAGCGCGGCCCACACACGGCGACCTCCGCGCCCATCTTCTGCAGGCCCCAGATGTTCGACCGGGCGACGCGCGAGTGCAGCACGTCGCCGCAGATGCAGACGCGGAGCCCACTGAGTTTCTTGAAATGGTCGCGGAGCGTGAGCATGTCGAGGAGACCCTGGGTCGGATGCTCGTGCGTCCCGTCGCCCGCGTTGATGACGTTCGACTCGATGCGCTCCGCCAGAAAGCGCGCTGCGCCGGACGCGCCGTGCCGAATCACCACCATGTCGATTCGCATGGCTTCGAGATTGCGCGCCGTATCCACCAGCGTTTCGCCCTTGCTCACGCTCGATCCTGACGACGCCACGTTCACGGTGTCGGCGGAGAGGCGCTTCTCCGCGAACTCGAAGGAGATGCGCGTGCGTGTCGACGCCTCGAAGAAGAGATTGACGATCGTAGAGCCGCGCAGCGTGGGAACTTTCTTGATGGCGCGCTCGCTGATCTCCTTGAATGGCTCCGCGGTATCGAGAATGAGACGAATCTGATCGCCCGACAACGGCTCGAGCCCAAGGAGGTCTTTGCCGAGCGCGCCTCCGCCGCTCACTCGCTCCCCGCGACGATCACAGCGTCCCGGTCGTCGAGATCCGATACGAGCACGTCGATGCGCTGGCCGGCACCGATCTCCACGGTCTTTCCGACGACGTCGGGTTGAATCGGGAGCTCGCGCCCACCCCGATCGATGAGCACCGCGAGGGCGATTCGCTTCGGCCGCCCAAAGTCCGCGAGCTCGTCCAGCGCTGCGCGGATCGTCCGCCCCGTGTAGAGCACATCGTCGACGATGACGACGTGCTTGCCGTCGATGGCCCATGGGAGGTCGGTGGGCCCAACCACCGGTCGCGGGCCGACCGTCTGCAAATCGTCGCGGTACAGCGTGATATCGAGCGCCCCCTGCGGGACCTCCGCCCCCTCGCGCTCGCGAATCGATGCCACGATCCGCGCGGCAAGCTGGACGCCGCGGCGCTGAATGCCGACGATGATGAGATCGTCCGTGCCGTCGTTCAACTCCACGATCTCGTCAGCCATGCGACGCAGCGTGCGGTCGATGGCGCGTGCGTCGAGGATGGTGGACTGGCGGTCGGTCATGGCGCGCAATATGACCGCGGGCGAAGCAAAATAGAAGCGTCGTGCGCGCTCAGCGCAGCGCGACGCGCGGCCCCGTGACGGCATTCCGTCCATTCGCCTTCGCGTCGAGCAGCCGTGCATCCGCTCGGCTGATGAGCGATTCGGCACTCTCACCATCGCCGGGCATGCCCGCCACACCCGCGCTGAACGTCAATCGGACGGGCACGCCGTTGGGTGCCTCGATAACGATGGCGTTGACCTGCGCGCAGACGCCGGTCAGCTTCGTCACCGCGTCCTCGACGCTTGTTTCCGGCAGGATCAGCGCGAACTCTTCCCCGCCGAATCGCGTGACGGTATCAGTGCGGCGCATCGCATCGCGCAGATAGTCGGCGAAGCGGCGCAGCACGAGATCGCCGGTCATGTGTCCGTGCACGTCGTTCACCTGCTTGAAGCGGTCGAGGTCGATGATGACCAGCGACAGCGGGCGGGCGTAGCGCCGGGCACGCAGCACTTCCTCGACGAGGCGCTCGTCGAAGTACGCGCGGTTGTACAGGCCCGTGAGGCCATCGTGCGTCGACAAGACGCGCAGTCGTTCCGTGCGATCGACGATCGTGGCGGCGAGGACGGTGGCGATGAGCAGAAGGATCACCCGCCCGATCTGATCGGCGCTGGAATACACCCCGTACCGGAACGGAGAAAAGGCGACGGAATTCAAGTCGTACCGCGTCACCGCCACGATGATCAACAGCGAATATTGCACGGCGGCGGCAAACCCCGTCGTGAGACACACGCGCCGGTCGTAGCGCAGGCAGCTCGCGCCGATCGCGAGGAAGTAAATCGGGTACGTGACGCGCGCGTTGATGGCCATGTGCGCCGTCCCCACGACGAAGTAGCTCGCGAGGACGAGTGTGACCATGGTCACATCGAACAAGCTCGTCGCGAAACCAAGCCACTTGGGGCGCCAGCCGCTACGGACTTGCAGGAGCACGAGGAGCGCGATGAGGGAGCTGACCGTCAGCGCGATGAGCCCAACCCATCCCTCGACCCGCGCTGGCTCGTCGATCACGCTGACGATGGGCGCCGCGAGGATCATTGCCGTG
>JANMAY010000210.1:0-3862 GCA_031360095.1 Gemmatimonadaceae bacterium | reverse complement strand
GTGGAAGCGGACGCTGGCGAAGGACACGGTGGTCGTGAAGGCGTCGTTGGTTGCACCGTTGTGCAGCGCCGAGCAGAAAGCACTTGCTGTCGCGGCGCAGCGGTACGGCGCGTTTCTCGAGCGGCCCGTGCGACTGACGCTACTCGCGGACGGCTGACGGTCTCAAACGAAGTACACGTCCCTGCTCGCTGTCGGTGATGACGTAGAGCAATCCGTCCGGCCCTTGCTGCACGTCGCGGATGCGCTCGTGCAGCTCGCCGAGATAACGCTCTTCGCGCGCGACTTTCCCGTTCTCCATGACGAGCCGCACGAGCGCGTTCGACGCCATGCCGCCGACGAGAATGTTTCCCTTCCATCTCGGGAACGCCGCACCTGTGTAGACGATCATTCCCGATGGCGCGATGACCGGGTCCCAGTAGTACACGGGCTGCTCCATCCCGCCCTTCACCGCTCCTTCGCCAATCTTGTTGCCGTTGTAATCGCGACCGTACGTGATCACGGGCCATCCATAGTTCTTTCCGGCTTCGGGATGGTTCAACTCGTCGCCGCCGGCCGCGCCGTGCTCCACGGTCCAGAGCTGTCCGGTTTCGGGATGGAGCGTGGCCGCCTGCACGTTGCGATGTCCATATGACCAGATCTCGGGCCGAGCATCGGATCGACCGACGAATGGATTATCGCGTGGGATGGTGCCGTCGCTGTTGATGCGCACCACTTTCCCGAGTCCGGATGACAGGTCCTGCGCCTGGGTGCGATACTCGAAGCGATCGCCCTGTGTGATGAACAGGGTGCCGTCATTCCGGAATACAATGCGCGACCCGAAGTGGTTGCCACCCGACACTTTTGGTTCCTGGCGGTAGATCACGCGGACGTCGGTGAGACCGCTGTCGCCGAGTCGGGCACGTGCGACGGCTGTTCCGGCGGTCGATGCATCGCCGCCGGAGATTGCTGATCCTGCCTCCGCATACGAGAGATACACGAACTGGTTGGTGGCGAACTTGGGATCGACGGCGACATCAAGTAGCCCGCCCTGTCCACGCGCCACCACCGACGGAACGCCAGTGAGCGGCGCGGAGAGCGCTCCGTCGCGACCGACCAAGCGGAGCGTTCCTCCTCGCTCGGTGACGAGAATTCGCGCGTCGGGCAGGAATGCGAGACCCCACGGGTGCACGAGACCGGTGGCCACGGTCTCGACCGTCAGTGCATTTTCGATGGCGCGCGGCGTCGGCGACTTCTGCGCCGGACCCTGCGGAGCTGCCGCTCGGCAGCCGAGCGTGGCGAGCAGGAGAATGGCGTTGCGGGTCATGCGGACAATGGACATGAGGGAGCCACGTCGAGAGGTGCGCGCGATGGTCGAAATGGTTACATAACTCCCCATGCTCACCGGTGCCAGCGTCCCCCGATGAAAACGGTCCGCCGCGTACTTGCTCGCCTCCTCGAACCGCTCGTGCGCAGATTTTCGCGCAACGAGGATCCGTGGGCGCACATCCGCACAGACGTGCCGGTGGACGCGTACGGACCCGGAAGCCGGCACGACTTCGCGTGGTACTTCGAGGGCGAAAGCGCGGTGAAGGTCGCCACGCTGGAGGAGATTCAGGACTGGCTGCTCTCCTGCGAGTACACCCACGACCCCGAGCTTTTTCAGGAAGCCGATTTCTGGCAGCATCCGCGCACGTTCGAGCATCTGCGGAAGGGGGACTGCGAGGATCACGCGCTGTGGGCGTGGCGAAAGCTGGTGGAGCTGGGCGTCGACGCCGACTTCATTTGTGGACGTGCGATCTGGCCGGAGGACGATCGAAAGCCGGACGGTTACCATGCGTGGGTGGTGTTCCGCCGCGATGGAGAGGCGTTCGTGATGGAGGCAACGTGCAAGAGCAAAGAGCGAATGATCCGACGACTGGCCGACGTTCGCACGCAGTACGTGCCGTCACTCGGCGTCGATGCGAAGCGCGAGCGGTTTGCGTTCTCGGGTGCGTTGAAGGACTCCGATGGTTGAGACAGTGAGGCGCAGAGGGGTGGTGCTCGCTCTGCTGGCTTGCATGGGCTGCACGGTGGAGTCGTCCGGGAAAACGGACTCCGCGATAGCGCCTGTGCTTGCGGTCGACTCGCTGACCGGTTTGGCGGCCGATATCGACCAGGTTCCGCGGGCGGCCGACGCGCCGATGGTGCGCGATGTGAGGGCGCCGAGCACGGCGGCGCAGGATATGGCGGTCCCGGTTCCTGTGGTGACTGTGCCGGTGGTACCGGTGCCGGAACCGTTGCCGGTGGAAACGATGCCTGTGGTGCCCGTTCCTGGTCGGCGAGTGTCGACTGACACGTCGTCGATCACGGCGACGCCCGACGAGCTGCGGAAGCTGCGCGGCGCACTCGCCATTCCGGTGGAGGGTGTGCGGGCATCTGAGCTTCGCGATACCTACACCGAGTCGCGCGGCGGGCGGCTGCATGAGGCGATCGACATTGCGGCTGCGCGCGGTACCCCCGTGCTGTCGGTGGCGGACGGTCGTGTGCTCAAGCGCTACACGAGCGTGCCGGGCGGCCTAATGATCTACGCTGCCGACGCGTCCGACTCCTTCATTTTCTTGTACGGTCATCTCGAGCGCTATGCCGACGGTGTGACGGAGGGAATGACCGTGCGCCGCGGACAGTTGCTGGGCTATGTGGGGACGAGTGGCAATGCGCCGCCGAACGCGCCGCATCTGCATTTCGCCATCGCGCGGGGCCGTCCGAGCACTGCGTGGTGGCGCGGCGTTCCCGTCAATCCGTATCCGCTGTTGGTGCCGTGAGTGCGCCAGTCAGCGTCGACGAATTCAGAACCACTCGCGATCACACGATAGCATCCTCACGCGCAAAGTCGATGAACCCACGCACCGGATCGGCGGTGAGCAGCACCACACTCACCTCGTCGCCGGACTTCAAGCCTTTGCGCCCGCGCACGAGCCGGCCCTCGATCCCGTCATCGGCAAGACGAAGCCACGTCGCCTTCTGAGACGTCCCCGATACGACGGCGCGAAATCGTTCGCCCACTCGATCGCGCAGCAGCAGTGCCGCCGCGCGCTTCCGCTCCAACCGCTCCACCTTTTCGGGCGCAACGCCGGCCGAGTACTCGAAGTCGATGAAGCCGTGCACGCTGTCGGTGTCGATCAGCTTCACCGGCACCGCCATTCCCATCGTCAGCGTTTTGAAGCCGCGGACGACGCGCCCCTCAGCCGATCCATCCGCCAGCCGAACCCATGTCCCGCTCGCCGACACTCCCGTGACCACGGCGTCGAACGTCTCGCCGATGCGCGGACGCATCCGATCCGCCGCCGCCTTCTTGCGCTGGCTACGCTCCCGCTTGCGCGACACATCGTCGCCTTCCACCTCGTGCACGAAGTCGATGAAGCCGCGCACCGGATCGGCGACCGCCAGCGTGAGCCGTACCGTGTCGCCGACGTCGAGCCCACGCTCACCGCGCACGATGCGGCCTTCCACCGGCGGGCTGAGCAACCGCGCGTACGCGCCCTTGGGCGATGCCGCGGTCACGATCGCCGTGAAGCTCTCGCCTACGCGTTCGGACAGCATCGACGCCCCCGCGATCTTGCGCATCGTGCGCTCCACCTTGCGCGCCGCGTCGCCGCGCTCGGTGCAGCGACTCGCGATCGCTGTCAGCTCCTCATCGGTATACGGCGGCCCCGATTTCTCATCGGCGGCGCGCAACATCCGCTGCGTCACCAGATCGGCGAAACGCCGATTGGGCGCGGTGGAGTGCACGTAGTCGGCGACGGCGAGTCCGAAATGGCCCGCAGCGCGCCGATCCCCCAATCGACGCTCGAGCACATAAATGCCGGGACCGAGCAGCTTCACGACCGAGAGAGAAAGATCGGCG
>JANMAY010000198.1:0-3673 GCA_031360095.1 Gemmatimonadaceae bacterium | reverse complement strand
GCGTCGCCCGCCCTGGTTCACATACGCGCCGACGAACGGTCCGGGGGGCGGGATCTACAAGTCCACCGACGGTGGCACCACATGGAAGCAGCTGACCACTGGTCTTCCCGCGGCAGGCATCGGACGCACAGGCATCGCCGTGGCACCAACGAATCCTCGGCGCGTGTATGCTGTCGTCGACTGCCTCGTGCCCGAGAGCCAATCGGGAACCGAGCCGCCACTCGGTACACCGCCGCCGCCTCCCGGCACGCCGCAGCCGGGGCGAGGCGGGGTATTCCGCTCGGACAACGGCGGCGAAAGCTGGACGCGCATGTCGAACGACGCCGCGCTCTGGGGGCGCGGATGGTACTTCAGCAAAGTGACGGTCGATCCCAGGAATGCCGACCGCGTGTATGTCCCCAATGTCGCCGTGAATCGCAGCAGCGATGGCGGCAAGACGTGGGAAGTGCTGCGCGGCTCTCCCGGCGGCGACGACTATCACCAGGCGTGGATCTCGCCCACGGATTCGAGCTCGATGATCGTGGCGAGCGATCAGGGTGCCATCATCACGCGCAACGCAACGGATGATCCACGCGTGGTCACGTGGAGCTCGTGGCTCAACCAGCCAACGGCGCAGCTCTACCACATCTCCGTCGATCCTCGCTTTCCGTACTGGGTGACCGGCGCGCAGCAGGACAGCGGTGCCGTCGCCGTGCGCTCGCGCGGAAAGTTTGCGCAGATCTCGACGCGCGATTGGGAGCCCACCGGGCCCGGCGGCGAGAGCGACTACACGGCGGGTGATCCGCTCCATCCGGGTATTCTTTTTGGTGGCTCGGGCCAGCGCTACGATCTCGAGACCAATCTCCCGGTTAGCGGAACGACAGAGCCCAAGTCGCCCGAGCCGGCGCGCTCGGACTGGACTCGGCCGCTCGTGATCTCGCGCGCCGATCGTCACGCGATGTACTTCGCGAACCAGTTCATGTTCAAGACCACGGACGGCGCAAGAACATGGACGCAGATCAGTGCCGATCTCACGCGCGCCGACATCGTCGTTCCCGCAACACTCGATGCGACGGCCGCGGCACACATCGATCGAAATGGAAAACGCGGGGTGATCTACACCATTGCGCCATCGCCAGTTCGTGCGCCGCTCGTCTGGGCGGGAACTGACGATGGGCTCATTCACGTGACGCAAGACGATGGCAAGAACTGGCAGAACGTGACGCCTGCCGCGGTCACTCCGTGGAGTCGCATCACGATGATGGAAGCGTCGCACTTCGACGCGAGCTCAGCATATGCGAGCGTCGATCGCCATCAGCTCCAGGACTTCGATCCGTACGTCTATCGCACGCGCGACATGGGGAAGAGCTGGCAGCGGATCACCAACGGATTGCCGTCCGGCGTCTACGTGCACACGATCAAAGAAGACAGCGTGCGGCGCGGTCTCTTGTTCGCGGGTACCGAACGTGGCGTGTTCACCTCGCTCGACGATGGCGACAGCTGGCACTCACTCCAGCTCAATCTGCCAGTCACCTCCATGCGCGATTTCGAGGTGTATGGCGACGACTTGATCGTCGGCACGCACGGCCGAGGCATCTGGGTGATCGACGATCTGAGCCCGCTGCGCCAGCTCACCGACGATGTGACACGGTCGGGCGCCCATCTCTTCAAACCCGCGGATGTCACGCACGTAGCACCGGGCGACGACAACGGCACGCCGTATCAAAAGGACGAGCCGCAGGCGGAGAACCCAGCCGGTGCGGCGTACATCGACTACTACTTGCGGGAGGCGTCGACCACGCCGGTCACGCTCGAGATCGTGGAGGCGAGTGGGCGCACGGTGAAGACGTTCTCGAGCAGCCCGGCTGCCGTTGCAACGCCGGCGAACAAGAGCTTGCCCAGGGTTTCACCGATCTGGCGCGACGTGCCGTTACTCTTGGCAACGAGTGCCGGCGCGCATCGCGTGCCGTGGACCGCCATGACCGAGAGTCCTGGCAATGTGCGCGACTTCGTGCCGGCGCCGCTGCTCGGGGTGTTCACCGCGAGGCTGACAGTGAACGGGAAACGCTACGAGCAATCGTTCATCGTGAAACCAGATCCGCGTCTGCGAACGACGTAACAGCGGAAAACTGTAGAATTTGCCGTCGCGCTGGGTCCGTCGGTATCAGCGCGACCGCCGCTCCACCACATCCGCCACGATTGCGTCCGTCGGCGTGCCGGTGAGCCGCAGCCCCGCCACCACACCCGTGACATCCGCCTCCGGGCGATTCTGGCTCATCTTCCACTTACCCTCGAGCCGGGTGATCGCGATCTGCACCCCTACGATCGCGCGCAGTTGCTGTTCCACATACTCGCCCGGCGGATCTTCCGTCGACCAGTCGCTCCCGCGCGCCTGCTCGTGCCGCGAGGTCAAACGCGCGAGATGCTCGCGCAGAAACTTCGAATCGTCGGTGAAGCGCAACTGTCCGTAAGCATGCACCGCGACGTAGTTCCACGTGGGAACGACACGACCATCGCTCAACTTCGACGGGTACCACGTGGGTGTCACGTGCGCGTTGGCACCCGTGAAGATCACCAGCCCCTCACAGGAATCGGGAACGCGACCATGATGTTGATTGGCCCGCGCCACATGCCCCTCGAGCGTGCCGTACTCCCCAACCGTCGGCCGAAGCACGAGCGGAAGATGCGTCGCGAACAGGCCACCGTTTCCGGTGATCAGCGTCGCAAACGGATGCGCGTCCATGAACTCGTGCAGCACTTCCGTTTCCTGCTCGGCGTAACTGCGCGGGATGTACATGGATACGCAGGGTTCAGGATTGAAGTGCAAGAAGCGCGAACGTCGCGAGCCAGTGCTCGCCCGCGTAATCGCCGGACACGTGCGAAAGGCTGGCATCAACATGCAACGAAAAGGCCTCGAGCGCGATTGTCCGCCGCGAATCAACCCCGCTCCAAGTGTTTGCGAGCGACCGCCAGCACCACGCCCGACTGAGGTTCAAGCCGTCGAGATGCGCGATCTTTCCATCCGTCCGGTCACTCACACGTGCCGGTTCGAACAAGGTCGCAGGCTCTCGAGCGTCGATGCGCGGGAGAAATTTCGACACCCACACCTCGAAAGCCGGCGGATCCAGCGACCGCCGCATGCACTCGGCCTCGATCAGTGCCGACGACAGGAAGTCATCTCCGCTCGGCTCCCACGCCTGGCAATCGACATCGCCCGAATACCACGATACCGCGCGGCCACGCAGCAGCCGACCGAAACGTTTGTCACGCATCACTTCCGCGTACTCGAGCGCGAGCGCCAGCGCGAACGCGGAGTTGAAGTGCGTCCCCACACGCGTCGGATACGTCGCCTTCGGGAGAAAGCTGGTGAAGCGGGACACGAAAAGGACAGCGAGAGGCTTGAGCGCAGCAGACCACCGCTGCGACTCCTCCGTATGATGCCGAGTCAGCTCGGCCGCGAGCATCAGCAACCACGCCCACCCATACGGTCGCTCGAACCCTGCACGCAGAGGCTGTCCGAGATACGACACCTCTCCCGCAATTTTGTCCGCGGTGAACTGCTCCTCGAACACCGATCTGATCGCGCCGGCTTCACCAATATCGGGATACGTGCGAAGCACGGTAGCGAGCAGCCAGTACCCATGTACGCACGAGTGCCAATCGAAGCTCCCATAAAACACCGGATGCAACGCAC
>JANMAY010000192.1:0-13017 GCA_031360095.1 Gemmatimonadaceae bacterium | reverse complement strand
GGCGCGCTGCGTCGCTTTACCGCGGATGCAAGTCACGAGCTGAAAACGCCGCTCACGGTGTTGCGCGCCGACGTCGAACGAGCCATGCATCCGAATGCCGCAAGCACGGAGAAAATGCAGGCGCTTGAAGAGGCCCTCCAGGAGACGGCACGCATGTCGGACCTTGTGGACAGTCTGCTCACACTTGCGCGAGCGGACGAAGGGCGGTTCGATCTCGTGCGCGAGCCGATCGCGCTGGGCCCGCTGGTGCGCGACGTGTACGAAACGGCGGTCATTCTCGGCGAAGACGCGGGGCTCACCGTCACCTTGAGCGTTCTGGAAGAGGGCATGGTCGATGCCGATGTTCGCCGGCTGCGCCAACTCTTTCTCAATCTCATCACCAACGCGATCAAGTACACGCCGCGGGGCGGGAAAGTGGAGCTCTCGCTGAGCCACCGCGCCGGCGGAGAGATCGCATTCACCGTGCGCGATTCCGGCATCGGCATCTCCGCGGCCGACCTCGCCTACGTGTTCGATCGCTTTTGGCGCGCCGACCGCGCGCGGTCGCGCGGCAGCGAGCGCACAGGATTCGGGCTCGGGCTCGCGATCAGCCAGTGGATCGCCCAGGCACATAGCGGACGGGTGACGGCTCAGTCGAGGCTGGGACGTGGCTCCGTCTTCACGGTGAATCTTCCGCTCCTGTCACCCGACGACGCACTCGAGAGCGACACCTCGCGCGACGCGTCCTGACACCGTCAACTAACGGCGGCTTCACGAAATCTTAATGCACGAGGAGTACCGGTCTTGCATATGGACTGTAGGTTGCTTGGGGGTCCTGGCACAAAGTCCTTTAGCCAACGGTAGGTTTTCGAGGACATGTTCAACAACCTGATCGAATCGAAACCGAAGAAGCAGCGGACGACGGGAGGAATGATCACGAGTGCCATCGTGCACGCCGTGCTCATCGTCCTTGCCGTGGAGGGGACGCTGCAGGCCAAGGAAAAGCTGGAAAAGCCCAAGGCCGAGAAGGTCGAGTTCGTCGACGTCAAGAAGAAGGAGCCGCCTCCGCCGAAGGAGGAGCCGCCACCGCCCCCGAAGCAGATCGTCGTTGCGCCTCCTCCGCCCAAGGGCTTCCAGGTGCTGACTGCGCCCATCAAGGTGCCCGATGTCCTGCCCGACATCGACCTCAACAAGAAGGTCACGGACGAGGCGGATTTCTCGGGGAAGGGAGTGCAGGGTGGTTCCGCGAAAGGTGTGGTGGGTGGCACGTTGCCGCCCAGCGACCAGCCGTACTTCGAGTTCCAGGTGGAGAAGCAGGTGCAGCAGATCCCCGGTACCGGCAACCTCCGCTACCCGGACATGCTTCGTTCCGCGAACGTCGAGGGCGAGGTGTTGGCGCAGTTCGTCGTCGATGCGGACGGTCGCTACGAGGCCGGTACCTTCAAGGTTCTCAAGTCCAGCCACGAGCTCTTTACGCAAGCGGTCAAGAACGCCCTGCCGAACATGCGCTTCTATGCGGCAGAAGTCGGCGGAAAAAAGGTCAAGCAGCTCGTGCAGCAGCCATTCACCTTCTCGCTCACCAAGGGCGACTAACCTCTACGGAGTGAAGCATGGAACTCTCTTTGATGGACATGTGGAACCAGATGGGCAGCTTCGCTCGCGGGATCGTGATCGTCATGGCGATCATGTCCATCTATTCGTTGACGGTGATGTTCCAGAAGTGGTGGAACCTGCGCATCGCGCAGAAGGAAACCCGCAAGTTCGCCCCGGAGTTTTCGCAATTCCTCGAAGAGGACAATCTCACCGAAGCCATCAAGCTGGCGGAGAGCTACAAGAAGTCGCATGTCGCGCTCGTGCTCGGCGGGGCGCTCGGTGAAGTGAAGCCGCTCATTCAGGACGGATCGGTCACCGTGTCGGACATCAATTCGTCCGAGCGTGCGATCGAGCGCAACATGCTGCTCGAGATCACCAACTTGAAGCGCGGCCTCGCAGTGCTGGCCACCGTGGGCGCGACGGCGCCGTTCGTCGGACTGCTGGGCACCACCGTCGGCATCATCAACGCCTTCCAAGCCATGTCGACCTCCGGCTCGGGCGGTCTCGCCGCGATCGGTGGCGGTATTTCCGAAGCACTTGCCACGACCGCCATGGGGCTGCTCGTCGCGATTCCTGCCGTGTGGGCCTACAACTACTTCCAGACCAAGATCGACAATCTCACTGCTGAGATGACGTACGTGTCGAAGGAAATGATCGACTACCTCATCAAGGGCGTCTCGGGCGAGTTCGGCCGGTCGCGCTTCACGCGTGAGTTCAACGCGTCGTCTGGATCCAACTCACCGATCTCGAACTGACCTGCCATCATCTGCATTGAGGAGGGAGTTCGATGGGAATGTCCAGTAGTGCCGCAGGCGGAGTCAAAGCAGAGCCGAACGTCACGCCGCTGATCGATGTCATGCTGGTGCTGCTCATCATCTTCATGGTGGTGACGCCAGCACTGCTCGCGGGATTCAACGCGGTTCCGCCCACCGGGCAGAACCTCAAGGATCATCCGGAAGATGCCGACAACGATCAGGTGCTCGGCATTGACCGGGATGGCCAGTACTACCTGAACAAAAAGCCGATCGCGAAAGAAAAGATTGCCGAAGAGATCAAGCGCATCTATGAAGTCCGTACGGCCGACAAGGTCATGTATATCAAAGCGGACAAGGGTCTGGAGTATTCGAAGGTCATCGATGCCACTGATATGGCGAGCAAGAACGGCGTTCGCGTCGTGGGATTGATCAGCGATCAGAAGAGCGGGACCGTCAGCACCGTGGTCGGGGATTCCAAGACTCCGGCGCCCCCAACGCCGGGAGGAACACCGTAATGGCATTTTCTTCAGGTGGCAGCGGCGGGCTGACGAACGAAATCAACGTCACGCCCATGATCGACGTGCTGCTCGTGCTCTTGATCATTTTCATGGCGGCACTTCCGACCATGCGAAAATCAATTGACGTGCAGCTCCCCGATCCAGAGCCGGCGGTAGCGCCGGCCAACGCAAATTCCAATCAGATCGTGTTGGAAGTTTCTCCCACGGGGTACTCGATCAATACCGAAAAAGTCGACGATGCGGGTCTCGGTCCTCGGTTGAAGCAGATCTACGAGTTCCGTCCTGAGAAGATCATTTTTGTGAAAGGCGATCCCAAGGTGACGTACGAGCGCGTCGTACACGCCATGGACGTCTCGCGCGGCGCCGGGGTCAAGGTCATCGGCGTTCCACCAAAGGACACGCCGGGATCCACTCCGTAGTCAGGCCTACGGCCGCGGTCGGCAGATCGATACGGCGGACGAACCTTTCGGGGGTCGTCCGCCGTATAACGTTTGACCGATTTGCGTCGAACTCAGTCCAGATGGTATGAGCCACTCGTTCGATCCAGTACCGGAGGATCTTCCTGCGAAGCGTCCCATCTATCGCCCGCCGATGGGGCTGCCGGTGCGCGACGAGGGGCGTCGCATGAGCGCGGTCGTGTCGGTGGTCTTGCACCTGCTGATCGCATTGTTTTTGATCGTTCCGTTGTACTATCGCGTCACGACCATCGTGCCCATCGAACAGGGTGCCGGCGGGGCGGGACCTGCCGGCGGCGGGGGCGGAGGGCGAGGCGGTGATCGAGGCGCTCGGGAATCGTTGCGGTTTGTGCGTGTAGCGCGCGATCCCGTCCCGACACCCAAAACACTGCCGCCCGTTCCAACGCCCGAAGTTCCGAAAGTACAACCGCCGGCGATTCCGCCGACCCCCCCCGTGCAGCCGCAAACGAAACGGGATGACGCAGTCCTTCCCGCGCCGCAGCAGGTCGTTGCATCCACTGTGGGTGCGGGACCGGGAAGCGGAAACGATGGCACGGCCGGCAACGGACCCGGCAGCGGGGGCGGTGTCGGATCCGGCGTGGGAGCCGGGCGCGGATCCGGCGTTGGCCCCGGCACCGGGGGCGGCTCCCAGGTGAATTATCCACCGCAACCCATCGAGTTTTTTCTACCTCCAATGCCGCCACCGTCGAGCGTGAAGGGGACGCATTTCATCGCGGAGTTCGACGTCGACTCGACCGGTCGAGTATTGGACTTCAAGTTTTCCGAGACGCGCGACGGCGATTACAATCGGCGGATCTCCAGTATCCTGCGCTCCATGCGCTTTCGTCCCGGCACGCGCGCCGACGGAACACCGCTGCGCATGAAGGCGCAGGTCGGCTACGAGTTCTGACGCACGCCGTGGATGGCGTGTGCGCTTGCGCCCGCTGACACGGGAAACGCTCTAGCGGCAGTCCACGCCCCTCTCTACATTTTGCGGATTGCAACCAAAACGCCGCCGGCAGCCGCCGGCGGCGTCCTTTCTCGCTTTTTCCGTTGCCTGCATGAGCAGTTCGGCCGTCTCGACCGAATCGACGCAGCAATCCGAAACAGGATTCGTCAAAGCGATGTCCCTCACCGACGCGACGATGCTCGTCGCCGGGTCGATGATCGGGTCGGGCATTTTCATCGTCTCGGCGAGCATGGCGCGGGGGATTCCGTCGCCACTGTGGCTCATGCTCGCGTGGGTGCTCTCTAGCGTCATGACCATCCTGGGCGCCCTCGCGTACGGCGAGATGGCCGCCATGTATCCGAAGGCCGGCGGACAGTACGTGTTCCTGCGCGAGTCCATGGGTCCACTCATGGGATTTCTCTATGGCTGGACGCTGTTCCTCGTGATTCAGACCGGGACCATCGCGGCCGTGGCTGTCGCCTTTGGACGGTTTTCCGGTGTGCTTTTTCCCAGCATCACACCGGACTTCTTCTCCTGGTTCCCACGCGCTGACGTATGCATCGCCGTGCTCGGATGCACGGACCCGAAGAACGCCATCACACTCGGGCTCAATCCGCAGCGCCTTGTCGGCCTGTTGAGCATCGCGGTGCTCACGTGGGTCAATCTCCGTGGCGTGCGCGAGGGCAAGTTCGTGCAGACGACGCTCACGGTGGTAAAGACCGGTGCGCTCGCCCTCCTGATCATCCTCGGTCTCACCATCGGTCGCAACGCCACCGCGCTCCAGGCGAACTTCGCTGCGGGCAATTTCAGTGGGGAATGGACGCTGAGCTACACTCTGATCGTGGCATTTGGCGCCGCCATGGTGGGCTCGCTCTTCTCGAGTGACGCGTGGAACGGGGTCACCTTTGCGGCTGCCGAGGTGAAGAATCCCTCCCGCAACCTTCCGCTCGCGCTGGTGATGGGGACGGGGCTCGTGTGTCTGCTGTACGTCGTCGCGAACATTGCATATCTCAACGTGCTCCCGTTTGCCGGAACGCCCGACGGTGCCACAGCCGTTGCACGCGGGATCCAGCACGCGACGCAGGATCGCGTCGCCACCGCCGCGGTCGAGACGATCTTCGGGGCGAGCGCCGCCGTGATCATGGCGATCGGTATTCTGATTTCCACATTCGGCTGCAATAACGGGCTGATTCTCTCCGGCGCCCGCGTGTACTACGCGATGGCGGGGGACGGTCTGTTTTTCCGCCGGGCGGGAACGCTGAATGACAACCGCGTTCCCGCGTTCGCCTTGATCGTGCAGTCGGTCTGGACGGCGATCCTGTGTCTCACCGGCACGTACAATCAGCTGCTGAACTACGTCATTTTCGCCGCACTCCTGTTTTACGTGTTCACGACCGTCGGATTGTTCATTCTTCGGTCCAAGCGCCCCGACGTGCCGCGCCCATACCGCGCACTTGGATATCCCGCCTTGCCGCTCCTCTACATCCTGTTGTGCTGTGGCGTGATGGTGCTGCTGCTCTTGTCCCCCACAACGCGCACCGAAGCCGTATCGGGCATCGTGCTCGTGTTGATCGGGATTCCAGTGTTCTACCTGTGGCGCAGTGGCGAGCGCCCCTCTGCCGCGACGATGTCCTGACCGTCGTGGCGCCTTCCGCACGCAAATTCTCCTTCCACGCAACATGACGCATACGCAGTCTTCTCTGCTGGCCGTTGTCATTGGCGCGAGCGCCTTTGCCCTCATCTTCGCCGTGTTCCTCGCGCGCTGGGTCCTTTCGCGCAGCCGGGGAACCCCCGAGATGCAGAAGATCTCGAACGCCATTCAGCAAGGCGCCGAAGCGTACTTGGCGCGGCAGTACAAGACGATCGGCCTGCTGTCGGTCGTCGTCGCCGCGCTGCTCGGCATTGGCTACGGTTTCTTCCGCCACACAACGCCGAACGATCCGGTCCAGGACCCCAAGACGTTCGCCTTCTACGTCACGC
The DNA here is from genome assembly GCA_031360095.1 of Gemmatimonadaceae bacterium. Lineage (GTDB taxonomy): Bacteria > Gemmatimonadota > Gemmatimonadetes > Gemmatimonadales > Gemmatimonadaceae > AG11. Next base: position 6,788 of record JANMAY010000192.1, on the reverse strand, counting down.
TGTCGTTTCTGCTCGGCGCCGTCAGCTCGGGCGTCGCAGGCTATGTCGGCATGTGGGTCTCGATTCGCACCAATATTCGCGTCGCCGCCGCGGCGATGACCTCGTTGAACGATGCGCTGCAGACCGCGCTGCGCGGCGGGGCGGTCTCTGGCCTGTTCACGGTGGCCATGAGCCTGCTGGGCGTGGGCGGGCTGTTTGCCGCACTGTCCACGTTCACCCCCGCCGGCATGGGGCAGGCGGAATGGGCGCAGCACATTCCGTTTCTGATCGTGGGCTACGGGTTCGGCGCGTCGTTCGTCGCGCTGTTCGCACAACTTGGCGGCGGTATTTATACGAAGGCCGCCGACGTCGGAGCGGACCTCGTGGGCAAGGTGGAAGCCGGCATTCCAGAAGATGACCCGCGCAATCCCGCCGTTATCGCCGATCTCGTCGGAGACAACGTGGGTGACTGTGCGGGCCGCGGTGCCGACCTGTTCGAGAGCACCGCCGCCGAAAACATCGGGGCGATGATTCTCGGCGTGCTGCTCTACAAGTCGTTCGGCATCAACGGCATTCTGTTCCCGCTCGTCATCATGGCGCTGGGGCTGATCTGTTCCATCGTCGGCGTCATGGTCGTGAAGACGAAGGAAGACGCCGATCCCATGAAGGCGCTGAACTTCGGCTACTACGTCACGGCGGCGCTGGTGACCGTCGCGTTCTTCTTCGCCAGTCGCACGCTGCTGCAAGTGAGCTCGGCGCCGAATGCCTGGTGGCACTTCTTCTTCTGCGGCTTGATCGGCATCGTCACGTCGATCGCCTTCGTGTTCATCACACAGTACTACACGGAGTATCGCTATCGTCCGGTGCTCAGCATCGCGGAAGCGAGCCAAACCGGACCGGCGACCAACATCATCGCGGGTTTGGCAGTGGGCATGGAGTCGACGGTGATGCCGGTGATTACCATCGGCATTGCAATCATCGCGAGCTACTCGCTCGGGCAGACGAGCGGCCTCGTGAACGACGCGGGGGAGGCGATCGGAGGATTATTCGGTACGGCCGTGGCGACGATGGGCATGCTCGGCACGTGCGGCTATATCCTCGCCATGGACGTGTTCGGTCCCATCACGGACAACGCGGGCGGAATCGTCGAGATGTCGCGGCAGCCGGAGTCGGTGCGCAACAAGACGGATCGCCTGGACTCCGTCGGCAACACGACGAAGGCGTTGACGAAGGGATATGCGATCGGCTCGGCGGCCCTCGCGGCATTCCTGTTGTTCTCGGCCTATCTCGACGAGGTGCGCAATCTCACCGGGCAGACGCTGCACGTCGACCTCTCCAAGCCAGTCGTGTTCGTCGCCGGGCTGCTGGGCGCGATGCTGGTGTTCTGGTTCTCGTCGCTGGCAATGACGGCGGTTCGGAAGGCCGCGTCCTCGGTAATCACCGAGGTGCGGCGTCAGTTCAAGGAGCGGCCCGGCATCATGCAGGGCACGGAGGAGCCGGACTACGCCGCGTGCGTGGACATCGTCACGGTGGGTGCGCTGAAGGCCATGGTGTTGCCGGGCGCACTGGTCGTGCTGTTCCCGATCGTCGTGGGCGTGACCTTCAAGCGATTCGGCGCGCCGGGCGAGTACATGGGCGCCGAGTCGGTGGCTGCGCTGCTCATGGTCGCGACGATCGCCGGCATTCTCATGGCGGGCTTCCTGAACAACGGCGGCGGCGCGTGGGACAACGCGAAGAAGTACATCGAAACGGGTGCCTACGGCGGCAAGCGGTCCGAGGCGCACAAGGCGGCTGTGGTGGGTGACACGGTGGGCGATCCGTTCAAGGACACCGCGGGACCCTCGCTGCACGTTCTCATCAAGCTGCTCAGCACCATCACGCTGGTGCTGGCGCCGTTGTTCATCTGACGGGCCTTCGAACAGCGCGATGATGCGATCACTGTTCGCGCGAAAGCCGATCGCGGCACTCGTCGACGAAGCCAACAATCCGAATGGGCTTCGTCGGGCGCTTGGCGCCGGTGATCTCATCATGCTGGCGATTGGTGCGGTGATCGGCGCGGGGATTTTCGGCGCCATCGGAACGGCCGCTGCTGGGCAGACCGACGCCGCGGGGAATGTCATCCGGAGCGGTGCCGGACCGGCACTCGTATTCTCGTTTCTCCTGCTGGGGGGCGTTTGTGCGCTGGCGGCGCTCTGCTATGCCGAGCTGGCGGCGATGATTCCGCAGGCCGGCAGTGCGTACGCTTATACGTATGCGACGCTCGGGGAGATCGTTGCGTGGATCATCGGATGGGATCTGATTCTCGAGTACGCCGTTGGCAACGTCGCGGTCGCGATCTCGTGGGGTGATTATTTCAAGACGCTCACCGGCGGCGTCATCCATTTGCCGGTGTGGCTCACCACGGGGTATCGCACCGCGCTCCTGAGCTCCGATCCCGGCATTCACGGACTGTTGCAGTCCGCACCGCGCGTCGCCGGGGTGCCCATTCTGGTGAACGTGCCGGCATGTTTCATCGTATTGGCAATCACCTGGCTTCTGCTGCGCGGTGTGCGTGAGAGTGCGCGGGCCAACAACATCATGGTCGTCGTGAAGCTGCTCGCGCTCGCGCTGTTCATTGGCGCTGGGTTAACGAAGATCACTCCGGCGAACTACACGCCGTTCGCACCAAACGGATTTGCCGGCATCCATCACGGCGCCGCGATCGTTTTCTTCGCCTACATCGGGTTCGACGCCATTTCGACGGCGGCCGAAGAGACGAAGAATCCACAGCGCAACCTTCCCATCGGCATCCTTGGCGGACTCGGCATCTGCACAGTGATCTACGTCGTGGTGGGAGCGGTGCTCACAGGGATGGTGAACTACAAGGAGTTGGATCCGAGCAAGCACGCGGATCCGCTTGCATATGCCCTTCAAGCGACTGGAATGCAGAGTGCGGCGTGGCTCGTGGCATTGGGCGCGGTGTTTTCGATGACTGCGGTGCTGCTCGTATTCCAATACGGCCAACCGCGCATCTTCTACGCGATGGCGCGCGACGGCTTGCTGCCGCAGTGGGCCGCCAAGCTCAACGAGCGCACGCGCACGCCATACGTCACCACGATCATCACCGGAGTCTTCGTCGCGGGGTGGTCGTTGATAGGGGACGCCGGCGAGACGTACGATCTCACCAACATCGGCACGCTGTTCGCCTTCGCGCTCGTCTGCATCGGCGTGCTCGTGCTGCGCTATACGCAACCCGAGCGGCCGCGCCCCTTCCGCGTGCCGTTCGTGTGGCCGGTGTCGCTGGGTGGCGCGGCCGCGTGTCTCTTCGTGATGAAGGGGCTGCCGTCCCAAGCGTGGGTGCGGTTCGGCTGGTGGCTCGTGATCGGGCTCGCCCTCTACCTCGTGTACGGCTATCGTCACTCGACGTTGCGCCGTGCGAATCCTTCCTCCTCAACTCGCTGAACCCATGAGCGCTGGCGATTCTCCGTCGATGACGCCGGCCCGCTCGGGACTCGGCCGCATCACCCCGACGCAACAGATCGTCATCGCGATGGTGCTGGGCATCATCGTCGGCTACCTGTTTCCCGACAAGCCTGGCGCGCGCTTCCAGGCGACGGATCTCCAGGTGCTGTCGACGGTCTTCCTGCGCATGATCAAGTCGCTGATCGTGCCACTGCTCTTCGCCACGCTGGTCGTCGGCATCGCAGGACACGGCGACGACATGAAGCGCGTGGGACGACTGGCATTCCGCTCCATCATCTATTTCGAGATCGTCACGACGCTCGCGCTCATCGTTGGGCTGCTGGCGGTGAACATCGTGAAGCCGGGACGCGGCATCAACCTCGCCGCCGCCACCGCGGACGCCGGCACCGAGTTCGCCAAGACCAAGACGACGTTCGCCGGTGTGATCGAGCACACGGTGCCGCAGAGCTTCTTCGAAGCGGCGTCCAAGAACGAAGTCCTGCAGATCGTGTTCTTTGCGATCATCTTTGCCGTGTCGCTCTCACAGGTCCAGGGGCCGGCGAAGACCTTCATGCTCTCGTTCTGTGAGAGCTTGAGCGAAGTGATGTTCAAGTTCGTGGGCATCGTGATGAAGTTCGCGCCCTTCGGTATCGGTGCAGCCATCGCCGTCACGGTGGGAAGGAGCGGTCTCGGCGTGCTGCGCAACCTCGGCGCGCTCGTGCTCACGCTCTACGGCGCGCTCATCATATTCGTCCTGTTCGTCCTGCTCCCGATCGCGATCGCGTTCAAGGTGCCGCTGCGCCGATTCTGGCGTGCGACGAAGGAGCCCTGGTTGATCGCGTTCACCACGGCGTCGTCGGAGGCCGCGCTGCCGCTCGCGCTGCAGCGCATGGAGCGACTGGGGGTGCCGCGCCGTATCGTGTCGTTCGTCTTGCCCACGGGGTACTCGTTCAATCTCGATGGGAGCACGCTGTATCTCGCGCTCGCGTCGGTGTTCGTCGCCCAGGCCGCCGGTATCGACATGCCTGTGTCGACGCAGGTGTTGATGATGTTGACGTTGATGGTGACCAGCAAAGGGGTCGCCGCTGTTCCGCGCGCGTCGCTGGTGATACTCTCGGGCGCGCTCGCGCAGTTCGGGTTGCCGCTGCAAGGGGTCGCGATCATCCTTGGCGTCGACGCGCTGATGGACATGGCACGGACGTCGATCAATCTCGTCGGCAACTGCCTCGCCACCGTCGTGATGGCGCGGTGGGAGGGGGTCTTCGAGCTCTCGTCGGAAGACACGCCGATCGCGGATGCGTTGGCCGGAACTCCCTTGCGCGTGCCCAGCGTCGAAACCCCGACCGACGCCGGTTAGGGAACCGTCTCTCCCAAGTAGCGGAGCGCGCCCCGCACGGCGCCCCGCGCCGGATCGACCTCGCCCACGTGCAGCTGGGCCCCCGGAACGGCACTCTTGAGGCGATGCTCGAGACGCTTCCGCAGGGTCGTTCCTTTGGTGAGCATCCCTCCCGTGAACGCCACCGGTGTCGCTGCGCGCTCGTCGCCGAAGAGGGAGCGGGAAAGTGTGCGCACATGCAGCACGAGCTCCTCGACAGCCAATGAGAGAATGGCGTTGGCCCGGAGATCCCCGGCATCGGCGACGCTCGTCACCACTGGAGCGAGCGAGGCGAACAACGCCGGTGTCGCCTGGGCGGCCCACGCAATGAGCTCACGCGGGTCGTTCACCTGCGCCGCGGTGAGCACCGCACCCATCAGCGCCGTTTCCGGCTCGCGGCCATCTGCCGCTGCCGTGACCACGCTCAGCGCCCGCCGCCCAATCCATGCGCCGCTGCCTTCGTCTCCACACACCGGGCCCCAGCCGCCGCACCGCGCACTCTGCCCGGAGGGCCCTCTCCCGAACGCCGCGGAGCCAGTGCCACTGATGAGCAGCACGCCCGGTCCTTCACCAAAGGCATCGTCGAGCGCGATGGAGTAGTCGGGATGAATGACCACCTCCTCCGCGATATCGCGACCCGCGAGCGCTTGCCACAGCGCTTGCCGCTCCGCTTCGCGTCCCGCCCCGGCGACCCCGATGCACAACACTTTCGGCACCACGTGCGTCATCTCGCACGAGGCCAGCGCATCCCGCAACGCAGCGGCGATCACTGCTGCCGAGTGCTCGGCGCCCCCGGGTGGACGGACGGCGCTTCCCGGTCCCACGACGTCGCCGAGTTGCGTTCCGTGCTCGTCGGCGACGATGACACGTGTCTTGGAGCCTCCGCCGTCGACTCCGACGACGATGAACGTCACGAGACCGCCGGCACGCGCGCCGGCATGGGATGCGTCAGCGACGAGAGTATGCCCACGGTCAGGGTCAAGGTCAGTCCAATGAAGACGTACCACGGCCACGCGATGCCGGTGAATGGAGCAAGTGTGCCGGCCATCGATGGAAATGCAGCGGAAATGGGCTTGCTGAAGACGATGAACGCCATCGTGGAGATCGCGATCGACATGCCGAGAATTGCGTCGCGTTGGATGGCGCGGCGCCAAAAGATCCCGAGGAAAAATCCGCCAAGCAGGCCGCCGTACGTGAAGGATGCGATGCCCAGCGCGACGACGACCACCGGCGTTTTCGTGTCCTGCGGGAACAGCAGCGCACCGAGCGTCAGCGCGACTCCCCAGATGAGCGCGAACATCCGCCCCATCTTCAACGTCTTCGGATCGTCCGCTGAGCGCTTTGTCAGCGGAAGGTAAATGTCATGCGTGGTTGCCGCCGCGAGCGAGTTGATCGCTCCCGAGTGCGTGCTCATGGTTGCGGCAACGATGGCTGCCAGAATGAGCCCCACGAGGCCGGGCGGCATCTGCTCGAGAATGAACGATGGAAAAATCTGATCGGTGGCCGGGAAGATACGCCCCTGGTAGAACACCCAGAGCCCCAGCCCGATCGACAGGAACAGAAAGAACTGACAGAACACGACGAGCCCGGATCCCACGATGGCACGTTGTGCGTCCTTCAATGACCGCGACGACATGAGCCGCTGTACGATGAGTTGATCCGTGCCGTGCGATGCCATGGCGAGGAAGGCGCCCCCGATCAATCCGGCCCACACCGTGTGCGGGTTGGACAGCGTGAACTTGAAGTCGATCGCCTTCGTCTTGCCCGCCGCAGACGCCGTGTCCCAGATCGCGCCCCATCCACCCGGAACGAGATGACCAAGGATGGCGACCGCGGCAAGTCCTCCGCTGATGTACACACCTGCCTGCACCAGCTCGGTCCAGACGACTGCTTTCATCCCGCCTTTGTACGTGTAGATCACGGTGAGAAATCCCAGAATCAGCACCGCTGACGGCATCACGAGCGCCTTGTTCTCGATCGACGGGCCAAGAAT
>JANMAY010000177.1:0-7666 GCA_031360095.1 Gemmatimonadaceae bacterium | reverse complement strand
TCGCGCTGCTGGAAGATCCACAGGAACGGCGTGAATGCCCCGATGTCGATGCAGAACGTGCCGAGCCAGACGCAGTGCGAGATGATGCGCGACAGCTCGCACGCCATGACGCGCAGCACCGTGCAACGCTCCGTGATCTCGATGCCGAACAGACGCTCTGCCCCGAGTGCGAAGGCGACGTTGTTGCCCGGCGAGTTGAGGTAGTCCTCGCGGTCCGTCCACGGAATGATCTGATTGTACTGCCGGTACTCGCCGATCTTCTCGAAGCCGCAGTGCAGATAGCCGACGTGCGGGATGCACCGCACGACCGTTTCTCCATCGAGTTCCAGCACGAGACGCAGCACGCCATGCGTCGCGGGATGCTGCGGGCCGATGTTGATGAGCATGTGGTCGCCCTCGAGCTCGGGCTCGAGTGCCGGTGTCGCGGTCATCGGCACCACGTTGCCGGCGCCGTCGGTCACGAGCGGAACGCGCTGCGGGCGGCCGCGCGCGTCGAGGCCGGTGGTCGACAGCTCGACTTCGACCGTGCGTGTCTTCGTCGCCATGCGTTATTCCCCCACTCGCTCGCCCGTGCTCAAGCGCTGCCGCATGTCGTTCGGCAGGTCCTCGAACGCCTCGGCAATCGAGAGCTCTTCCATGCTGTACTTGGCTTCCGGATTTTGCGCGAGCGCCTGCCGCAGTTGTTCCGAACGACTGAACCGGCCGCGCAGCGGGAAGTCTTTGCGCAGCGGATAGCCCTCCTTGTACTGCTCCCACATCAGAATGCGACGCAGGTCAGGATGGCCCACGAAGCGGATGCCGAACATGTCGAAGCACTCGCGCTCCATCCAATCCACGCCCTTATGGATGTCCCACACACTCGGCACCTCGAGCGCCTCGCCCTTCGGGATCAACGCCTTGAGCCGGAGAAAGCGGCGAAACGGCAGCGAGCGGAGATGCCACACCACTTCGATTGGTCGCTCCAAGTCGCGGAACTCGACCGCCGTGACGTCGGAGCAATAGTCGTAGCGCTGGGCGGGATCCTCGTGCAGCCACCGCACGATCTCGTTCACGCGAGACCGCTCCACGATCACCGTCGTCTCGCCCCAGACCACGTCCACGCGGTGCACCGCCGCACCAAACTGCGCCCGAAGCGCGTCGGCTGCCGGATTCGCCGGACCGTCGCGGTACGGAACGTTTTTCGGTGTCACCGGCGCCGGCGTGCCCGCGGCCGAGGCATGACCAGCGACGACCGGCACGAAACGAGAGCTCACAAACCGGACCGCGTCTGATGAATGGAGTTGCCGAACGGCTCCGACAGCTCGTCGATCATTTGCGCCGGGATGTACAGCTGGCTCGTGGGGTCGGGCTCCATCTCGTCGCGCAGCGACGTGTCGGCCATCCGCTCCTTCTTGATCTTCTCCTGCAACATCATGATGCCGTACATCAAGCCTTCCGGGCGCGGCGGACAGCCGGGCACGTAGACGTCCACGGGAATGATCGTATCGATCCCCTGCACCACGGCGTAGTTGTCGAACATCCCGCCGGTCGACGCGCACGCGCCCATGGAGATGCACCACTTGGGCTGCGGCATTTGCTGCCAAATGCGGCGGATCACCGGCGCAAGCTTGAAGGGGACGCGGCCTGCACAGATCAACACGTCGGCCTGTCGCGGTGAGAAGCTCATGCGCTCCATCCCAAACCGCGCGAGATCGAATTTGCTCGCCGCGGTGGCCATGAATTCGATCGCGCAGCACGCCGTGCCGAACGGCATCGGCCAGAGCGAGTTCGCGCGGCCCCAATTGACGAGCATATCGAGCCGCGTCGTGACCCAACTCTCCTGCGAGGCGGACTCGACCGACACTCGCGTCAGCCCCGCCCGTGAGTCTAGTCCCATTGCAGCGCCCCCTTCTTCCAGACGTAGATGAACCCGACGAGCAGAATCGCGATGAAGACGAGCATCTCCGACAATCCGAAGAGGGAGATCTGACCCGACGGGCACGCCGCCGCCACGAGATCCACTTTGCATGAGAGGCGCTGGAAGTGCGCGCCCCACGGAATCATGAATACCGTCTCGATGTCGAAGATGATGAACAGCACCGCCACCATGTAGAACTTCACCGAGAAGCGCTCGCGCGCGTCGCCGAGCACCGGCATGCCGGACTCGTACGGTGTCTGCTTGACCGCGGTTGGCCGCGGACGCAGGGTGAGGTGAGAAATCAGGACGATCGCCAGGGCGTTCGTGACGACGAACCCCACAAGCAACAGGACGGGCAGATACGTGCGTTCCATGAGTCTCCGCACTTCGTGAAATCTTTCACTAAGTCGCAGCGCATGAAGTTACCCGGTGCTGCAAACCAGTGTCAACGGCGAGTATGCGCGATTTCTGAGCGCTGTCGCCGAGAGTCGTCGACCGCTCTTGCAATGACCGCGCGCGCGCGTCGGGAGATTGGCGATGGCTGGGTGCGCTGGATACCTTTCGCGCCGTTTGGCGGCCGGTCCGACATGTTCGCCTCACGCCTCACGCTTCCGCTGCACGACGCGCCGTACGCCGCACGCCGTACGCCTCACGCCGAAGACCTGCATGTCGATAATGAACGATCGTTGGATCACCCAGATGGCCAAGGACCATGGAATGATCGAACCCTTCGAGGGACGTCAGGTCCGCGAGGGGGTCATCTCGTATGGGGTGAGCTCGTACGGCTACGACATGCGCGTCGCACGAGAGTTTCGGATCTTCACGAACGTGCTCAACTCCATCGTGGATCCAAAGGACTTTCAGAGCAGCTGCTTCGTCGAGTTCGAGGGCGACGTCTGTATCGTGCCCCCCAATAGCTTCGCCCTCGCGCGGTCGATCGAATACTTTCGCATTCCACGCAATATCCTGACAGTCACGGTGGGCAAATCGACGTACGCCCGGTGCGGCATCATCACCAACGTCACGCCATTCGAGCCGGAATGGGAGGGTTACGTGACGCTCGAGATCTCGAATACGACGCCACTACCCGCCAAGATCTACGCGAATGAGGGCATTGCGCAGGTGCTCTTCTTCCGAGGCGAGGAGGAGCCGGAGGTCTCGTACAAGGACAAAAAGGGGAAGTATCAGGGACAGCACGGAGTGACCCTGCCGCGACTCTAGTTTCTCGCGTTGCTGGCCCAAGACGCGTTGAGTTGTTCGAACGCCTTTTTACCCGTCCCCGACCTGCTCGCGCTCATCGCCGGCGGTGGCCGACGCACGCAGGAAATCGCGGTTCATCCGCGAGATCACATCGATGCTGATCGACTTTGGGCACGCCTCCATGCATTCGCCAAACAGCGTGCAGCCCCCAAAGCTCTCGATGTCCATTTGCGCGACCATCTTCAGGGCGCGCCGGTAGCGCTCGGGCTGACCCTGCGGCAGATGTCCCAAATGGGCGATCTTCGCACCCGTGAACAGCGAAGCGGAACCGTTGGGACACGCGGCGACGCACGCGCCACACGCAATGCACGACGCGGCATCCATCGCCGACTCGGCGTCCATCTTGGGCACGGGGAGGAGGTTGCCGTCCTGCGCCCCTCCCGTTGCGACCGATACATACCCGCCGGCCTGAATGATCCGGTCGAACGCGCCGCGGTTGACCACGAGATCCTTCAGCACCGGAAACGCCGCTGCGCGCCAGGGCTCGACGACAATCGTGTCGCCGTCCTTGAAGCTGCGCAGGTGCAGCTGGCAGGTCGCGGTTCCCCGCACGGGACCATGTGCGACGCCATTGATCATCACACCGCATGAGCCGCAGATCCCTTCTCGGCAATCATGGTCGAAGGCGATCGGAACTTCTCCCTCCTCGATGAGGCCTTCGTTGACGACGTCGAGCATCTCGAGAAACGACATCTCCGGACTCACGTCCCTAGCCTGATAGTCGGTGAGTTGCCCGACGGTGTCCGGACCGGCCTGTCGCCACACGCGCAGCGTGAGATTCATCATGCCGCTCACTTGTAGCTCCGCTGCGACAGCTTGATGTTCTCGAACACGAGCGGCTCCTTGGTCAGCACGGGCGGCGCGTCATCACCTGCGTGCGACCACGCAGCGACATACGCGAACTTCTCGTCGTTGCGAAGCGCTTCGCCATCGGGTGTTTGGTGCTCGGTGCGAAAATGCCCGCCGCACGACTCCTCCCGGTGCAGCGCGTCGCGGCACATGAGCTCACCAAGTTCCAAAAAGTCCGCGACGCGGCCAGCATGCTCGAGCGTCTGGTTCAGATCGGCCCCACTGCCCGGCACGCTGACGTCACGCCAGAACTCTTCGCGCAGCGCCGGAATCAGCGCGAGCGCCTCCTGCAACCCCTCCGCATTGCGCGCCATGCCGCAGTGCTCCCACATGATTCGGCCAAGCTCCCGGTGGAACGACGCGACGGTGCGCTTTCCCTGCACCCCCAGCAGTCGTTTCGTGCGATGGTCCACGTCGGCGACAGCGGCGCGTACTTCCGGCGCGTCCGCGGTGACCGGCTCCAGCTTTGCGGTCGCCAGGTAGTCGCCAATGGTGTACGGCAGCACGAAATAGCCGTCTGCCAACCCTTGCATGAGCGCACTCGCCCCAAGCCGATTCGCGCCGTGATCCGAGAAGTTGGCCTCGCCCGCGACGTGCAGGCCGGGAATGGTGCTCATGAGATTGTAGTCCACCCACAAGCCGCCCATGGTGTAGTGCACGGCGGGATAGATGCGCATCGGGACTTCGTACGGATTCTCATCCGTGATGCGCTGATACATCTCGAAGAGGTTGCCATAGCGTTCGCGGATCTTGTCCTCTCCCAGCCGCCCGATGGCCTCGGCGAAATCGAGATACACACCGCGGCCCCCCGGCCCCACGCCGCGCCCTTCGTCGCACACCTCTTTCGCCGCGCGCGAGGCGATGTCGCGCGGGCTGAGATTTCCGAAGGCGGGATACTTTCGCTCCAGAAAGTAGTCGCGGTCCGCCTCGCCAATCTCGATGGAGCGCTTGCTCACATCCTCTTTGCGCTTGGGCGCCCAGACGCGCCCGTCGTTGCGCAACGACTCCGACATGAGCGTCAGCTTCGACTGATAGTCCCCATGGACGGGAATGCACGTCGGAAGAATCTGCGTGTAGCACGGGTTGGCGAACGCCGCACCGCGCTTGTAGGAGCGCCAGATCGCGGTCGTGTTGCATCCCTTCGCGTTGGTGGACAGATAGAACACGTTGCCATAACCACCCGTCGCCAGCACCACGGCGTCCGCGAGGTGTGGCTCGATGGTGCCCGTGAGCTCGTCGCGAACGACGATGCCGCGCGCCCGACCATTCACCACGATCAAGTCCAACATCTCGGCGCGCGGATACATTGCAACGCCGCCCTTCGCGATCTCCTTCTCCAACGCTTGATAGGCGCCGAGCAGCAGCTGCTGACCCGTCTGGCCACGCGCGTAAAAAGTGCGCGAGACCTGTGCCCCACCAAATGACCGGTTGGCGAGCAGTCCGCCGTACTCCCGAGCGAACGGCACACCCTGCGCGACGCATTGGTCGATGATGTTCACGCTGATCTGCGCCAACCGGTACACATTGGCCTCGCGAGCGCGAAAATCCCCGCCCTTGATCGTGTCGTAGAACAGCCGCTGCACGCTGTCGCCATCGTTCTGATAGTTCTTCGCGGCGTTGATGCCTCCCTGCGCGGCGATCGAATGCGCGCGGCGCGGCGAGTCCTGGTAGCAGTAGCAGCTGACCTTGTACCCTAGCTCGCTGAACGTCGCGGCAGCCGACGCACCAGCGAGTCCGGATCCCACGACGATCACCGAGTATTTCCGCTTGTTCGCCGGGTTCACGAGCTTCACGTCGAACTTGTGCTTGTCCCACTTCTCAGCGAGTGGGCCAGCCGGAACGCGCGCGATGAGATCGAGCGTCATTAGCGAATCCATCCGAGAAGGACGGCCACCGGCACCGCCGTGAATCCGAGCCATACTACGAGCGCGAGCACAGTGGAAACGCGCCGGTGCAGCGGATGCGCCGATGGTCTCGTGAGTCCGAGCGTGCGCACGGAGCTCCACGCGCCGTGAAAGAGGTGGAGCAGGAGAAACAGCATCGCGACGACATAGATCGCGGTCACGCGCACATCGCGAAAAGCGCTGATCACGTTGCCGTAGACATCGGTCGGACTGAACGCGGGATACATCGCATCGGGACGGCTCGCGTACGGAAATACCGTCCCGGTCGTGAAGTGCAGGATGTGAAAGACGATGAACGCGAACAGCAGCACGCCGCCCCAGCGCATCGTGCGCGACGCGATCGTACTCACCTGCGGCGCGCGCTGCGCATAGCCCACGGGCCGCGCGCGCGCAGCGATGCGTGTGAGCTGCCACGCCATGAGCACGTGCAGCAGCACCGCGACCAGCAAGCCGAGGCGCACGAGCCACAGCAGCTCACCGGTACTCTTCAGGAAGGCGGCGTAGCCGTTCATTTTGGCCGGGCCCAGAAATACCTGAAGGTTGCCGGCCATGTGTCCGATCACGAAGACGACCAGCACCAACCCGGTCAGCGCCATGATCGCCTTCTTGCCGATCGTGGACCGATACGCCGTCAACAACCCCATGTCATCCCGAGCGACGTCGAGGGATCTGCACCCGCCATCAAAACTTGATCGCTGCCATCGGCTCGCGAACGGCGTCCGCGCTCTTCTGGAGCGCTGCCTTCTCGTCCGACGTCAGGTCGACCTCGATCACCTTCACGAGACCCTGCCGCCCGAGCTTGCACGGCACGCCGAGATAAAGTCCCTTCATGCCGTATTCGCCCTCGAGCCAAGCGGCACATGGCAGAATCCGGCGCTGGTCGTTGACGATCGCTTCGGCCATCTGCACCGCACCGGCGGATGGCGCGTAATACGCCGAGCCGGTCTTGAGGTGCTTCACAATCTCAGCGCCGCCGTTGCGCGTGCGCGCCACGATCGCGTCGAGCGTCGCCGGGTCCATCAGCTGCGTGATGGGAATGCCACTCACGCTCGTGTACGAGATCAGGGGGACCATCGTATCGCCGTGGCCACCGAGCACCATGGCCTGAATGTCCCGCACGGAGCAGTCCAGCGCTTCCGCCAGAAACGCGCGATAGCGCGCGGTGTCGAGCACTCCGGCCATCCCCAGCACGCGCTCGCGCGGAAAACCCGTTGCTTCTTTCGCGACGTAGCACATCACGTCGAGGGGATTGCTCACCACGATGACAATGGCGTTCGGCGACGTTTTCTTGATTTGCTCGGACACCGACTTGACGATGCCGGCGTTCGTGTTCAGCAAGTCGTCGCGCGACATGCCCGGCTTGCGCGCGATGCCGGCGGTGATGATGACGAGGTCGGAATCCTTCGTTTCGTCGTATCCGTTCGTGCCGATGACGCGCGAATCGTATCCCTCGATCGGCGCGCTCTGCCACTGGTCCAGCGCCTTCCCCTGCGGAATGCCTTCGGCGACGTCGACCATGACGACGGTGCGCGCCAATTCCTTTTCGGCAACACGCTGCGCGGTCGTCGCCCCGACATTTCCGGCGCCGACGACGGTGATTTTATTGACCATTGGTGTGCGAATGTCTGAAGGTGAGTAGCGACGGATGAAAACTATCGCACTCCCATCACCACGCTACTCCCTCGGTCAGCCGCCGACTTGCGACAGCGCGCGGAGTCCGCCGACGCGCCGCGTCAGCAGCGCGTGCGCCTCGGGC
>JANMAY010000169.1:0-1790 GCA_031360095.1 Gemmatimonadaceae bacterium | reverse complement strand
ATCCTCCCCGAAAGCGCATACCCGGAGCCCGACAGTGTAGCGGCCGAGGGCAATGGTGTGAGCTTTGTATTCCCGCATCTGCTTCCCAGCGATCCGGAGGCGGCGGCGAATGTGATTCGCGGCACGCCGTTCATCGACGAGATCACGATCGCCTTTGCGCTGCACGGTGTGCAGGCACTCGGATTGGGCGCGGCTGGGCGCACGGATATCCTCGCCGTGTCGCTCTCCGCCATGGACTACGTGGGGCACCGGTATGGTCCCGATTCGCGCGAGATGCATGATGAGGTGCTGCGCGCGGATCGCGTCATCGGTCTGTTTCTCGATTCACTGTTCAAGCTGCGCGACTCGTCGACGATCACGATCGCGCTGACGGGTGATCACGGGGCTGGGACGATTCCCGAGCTCGCACCGGCAGGCCTGCAGCCGCGTCCCGCGCGGGTGAGCCTTGGCGGTGTGCTGCCGAGCCTGCGCGCCGGGCTCGCGGCGGCGAAGGTGGATACCATGGCGATCGACACGGACGTGCAGATCGTCTTTGCGGATCGCGCGGCGTTCAAGCACGCGAAGGTGGATGCCGATTCGACGCTCGCGAGCTTTGCGGACCGTATTCGCGCGCTTCCCGGGGTGGCGCGCGTCGATCGCTTTGCCGCCCTGTTGAAGGACACGCTCACGGATCCCATTGCGCGACGGTGGAGCCATCAGTTCCCGGCGAATGCCGAGGTGGAGCTGGTGATCACGCTCACTCCCTTGAGCCTCTGGGGCAGCGGCGTCGTCGCCTCACATGGCTCGCCGCGCGACTACGATACGAATGTGCCGCTCATCTTCGCCGGCGCCGGCGTGCGTCCGGGAATCCACACGCAGTTCGTGCGAACCGTCGATCTTGCACCCACACTTGCCGCGATTCTCGGCGTAAAGCCGATGGAGCGATTGGACGGTGTCGTGCTCGGGGAGGCGGTTCGGTAGTCGGTTCGCTCCATCAGCATTGTACCTGCACCAACCGCTGGATCCGCGTTCCACACACATGCAGTTCACCGTAGTACTTCTCACCGGAGATCGAAAGCAATGGACCTCCTGACCTGGTGCATCGTCGGCCTCGTGGCTGGCGTGCTCGCATCGCTCGTGATGGGCGGAACGGGCTATGGCCTGATCGGCGACATCATCATCGGCATCGTCGGCGCGTTCGTAGGCGGCTGGCTCTTTCGGCAACTCGGGGTGACGTCCCCGTTCGGCGGACTGGCCGGTACGATATTCGTGGCGTTCATCGGCGCGGTCGTGCTGTTGTTCGTGCTCAAGCTCCTGCGCGGACGAGGACGAACCGTCTAGGCGCGCGCTTTCGCAACCAAGCGCTGGACCGTTTTGATATTGCGGGACGTCGACTGCTGGCGGAGCACCTTCTCGAACGACACGCCAAACAGCGTCGAGTCGCTCATGCGGCCGTGCGTGTGCCAATACAACTCACGCCCGCTCACGTGCAGGCGATCGGTCGGCGTTTCGAGCGCCGCGAGCGTCGCGACCACGTGAGCGGGTGGTGCGACCTTCAGGAACGATACAGTCAGCGTGTGACTCGCCTCGATGATCCCAAAGGGATGCGCCGTCAGCACCGCGTCGAGATCGGCCTGTGCCCGCACGAACGTCGCAACCGCATAGCCGAGTGCCGGCTCGAGATGCCGCTCGATCTGTCGCTCGAGCGCCGTGATGTCCTTGGCTCGGCTGTCGAATAGCACATTGCCGCTGGCGATCACCGTCTCGACGGTCGCGAGGCCCAACTCCTCGAATAGCGTGCGCAGGCGATC
>JANMAY010000140.1:0-16921 GCA_031360095.1 Gemmatimonadaceae bacterium | reverse complement strand
ATGGCGCCGGTCGACGAGTCGCGCACCGCGGTTGCGCCATTGAATCGGATGACCTGCTGCATCTCTCGCACGGACGAGCGCCGCACAGGTCCGCGCTCCGCGCCATCGCGCGCGGGCCACGCGTCGAGCATGAAGGCAACCACCGTCCGAGAACCGCCACCGACGTCAGCATGCCGCCCATCGATCCAAATGCGCCGTCGGGCAGTTGGGCCTCCTCGAGCCACTGCCCATCCTGTCGTCGATATCCGTGCGCCAATCGGTTCGCCGGAACCCGTGCCGCCTCGAGCGTCGTAGACGTCATGCCGAGCGGGAGAAGGATCTGCTGTTGGACGTAGCGCGTGTACGGCATGCGCGACACGTTGGCCACGATGCGGCCAAGAATGGCGAAGCCGAAGTTCGAGTACTCGTACGACGTGCCGGGCGCCGTCGAGAACGGAATGCCGCGCTTCATCATGCGCGACATCTCGGCATCGTTGATGGCGAGCTGCTGGTCGCCCCAGGGATTGTCCTCCGGAAATCCCGCCGAGTGCGAGAGCAGGTGCCGAATGGTGATCTTCGGTGCGTCGCTGCTCGGATACCGGAGCGATGCGAGCTCGGGTACGTAGCGTTCCGCGGGGTCGTCGAGCGACAGCTTGCCTTCGTCGCGCAGTTTGAGGATGGAGAGCGCCGTGAAACTCTTCGTCATCGACGCGATGCGGAACACGGTGCTGGTGTCCACCTTGGCGCGAGCGGCGACGTCGCGCAGGCCGGCGGTCCCGATGTGAATGACCTTGCCGTCGACGACGATACCGTACGCGATGCCCGGGACCTTCGCCCGTTCGGCAAACGCCGTCATCACCCGGTCGATCTCGGGGAGCGCAGCGGTCAGCTTCGCCAGGCGATTCGGATCGGTGAACCGCTGGGCGGACGCTAGTCCGGGCAGGGTGAACATCAGCGCGGCCGTCGACACAATGGAGCGGAGGGACATGCGACTCGTTGCGAGGGGTGCGTAAGTATACTTGTCTCGTTCGATCGCCTTCAATGCGGCATGCGAAATCACGACGATCTTTTTCAGGCTCTCGCGCGCGATCGCTTCCGCGCGAAGTTCAAGCTCTCGCCCGGCGATCGCTCCTTTCTCCACTTGAAAGGGCGCGCCTCGGTGCTCACGCATGCCCGCGACTTCATCGCTCGCCGCTTGGCTCCCGCATACCCGGCGAGAGAAGGCAAGCAAACCCCCTTTAGCGGACACCCGGTGTTTCCAGCTCAGCATGCCACGGCCACCTGCTGCCGTGGATGTCTCGAGAAGTGGCACGGCATTCCGCGCGGCCGAGCGCTCACCGCGAATGAGCAGAGCTACGTGGTGGATGTGATCGGGCGCTGGCTTCGACACCAGGATCCATCGGCACCTGAGCTCGGCGAACCAAGCCTGTTCGACGCGTTGGAGAGATAGAGCATGCAGCATCGTCACCTTTCCCTGGCGACCGTCGTTGCACTGATCGCCTGCGCGCCGCGCGTTACGGTGCCGCCGCTCGCGCCGCTTCCGTTTCCCGTGGACACGACGCGAACGCGCGTCCTCGCCGACGGCGTGGTGCATCGCTTTTTCTACTCGCGGCAAGGTCCGTGGGCCGTTCATGTGCTCGACGTCGATCTCTCGCGCTGCAACACGATCATCGCGGTGAAGGGTGCTGACAGCGCCGCGGGCCGAATCAAGACGACGACTATGCTGCGAGCACTGAGCGCGACGGAGCAGGTCATCGCGGGTGTGAATGCCGACTTCTTTTCGCTCGCGACCGGTGTGCCAGTGGGGCTGCTCGTCGTGAACGGCACCCTGCTCACGCCACCCACGTCGGCGCCGGTGCTGGCGTTCGACTCGAGCGGCGCACCGGTCATCGCCACTTTCAATCGATTCAACGAGCGACTGCTACCGCTCCATCCGCGCGACGCCGTGGGGGGCCGACCCGTGCTCGTGCGCGACAGCGCAATCGTCGTGACCGTCGATAGTGCAGGCAGTGCATCGTTCGTCGCGCGGAATCCACGAACGGCCGCTGGCATTGCGGCGAATGGGAAGCGGTTGCTTTTCGTGGTCGTCGACGGGCGACAGCTGCCCTACAGCGACGGCATGTCGTTGCGCGAGCTCGCCACGTTGATGCGCGGCCTTGGCGCACGCGACGCGATCAATCTCGACGGCGGCGGCTCATCGACGTTTGTGTACGCCGAGCCGGATTCCGGCGGAGCGCTTCGCATCGCGAATCGCCCATCGGACAAAGAGGGCGAACGCACGGTTGGCGACGCGCTCGCCGTGATACGGCGCTGCCGGTGAACCGCGAGCGGCCTGCTATTGCTCCAACAGGCTTCGCAGCATCCACGCCGTCTTTTCGTGCAGCTGAATGCGCTGTGTCAACAGGTCCGCGGTTGCTTCATCGCCAGCCTTCTCGACGACTGGAAACAGCGATCGCGCCGTTCGCACGACGGTTTGCTGCCCATCGACGAGCGCGCGAATCATCTCTTCCGCTTTCGGCACACCAGCGACTTCCGTGATGGAACTGAGGCGCACAAACTCTCCATACGTCGCCGGGGCGGGGAACCCCAGCGATCGAATGCGTTCTGCGACGAGGTCGACGGCAACGGCCAGTTCCGTATACTGCCCTTCGAACATGAGGTGAAGGGTCTGGAACATTGGACCGGTCACGTTCCAATGAAAGTTGTGCGTCTGGAGGTACAGGCTGTAGCTGTCCGCGAGGAGTCGGCCAAGTCCGTCCGCGATTGCCGCCCGGTCAGCGTCACCGATGCCGATGTCGATTTTCATGTTCTCTCCCTATGCGCGCAGGAAGTCGAGCATCAGTGTGTTGAGCTGCTGCGCATGCGTGGCGGCAAAGCCGTGTGGGGCGCCCTTCAGCACTTCCAGCCGGCTTCCCTTGATCATCTCGTGCGACTTCTTTCCGGAGATGTCAAATGGAACGATGCGATCGGCGTCGCCATGCGCGACGAGTGTTGGCACCGTAATCTTCTTCAGGTCGGCTCGAAAGTCGGTCGTGCCGAACGCAACGATGCACTGCTGTGTAGCCAGCGGCGATGCGGCCCACGCTACCCACTTGCTGAATGGAATCAGGTCCGCACTAACGCCTTTCGTGCCGGGTTCGTAGTTGTAGAAGTTCGGGAAGAACTCCTCGAGGAACGCGACGCGATCTTTTTTCACACCGGCGAGCATCCCGTCAAAAACACTTTTGTCTGCGCCGCCAGGGTTGTCGGCGGTCTTGAGGAGAAAAGGGGGCACGGCGCCGAGCAGCATGGCCTTCGATACCCGCTCCGAACCGTAGCGCCCGAGATAGCGAGCGACTTCGCCTCCGCCCATGGAAAATCCGGCGAGCGCGGCATTGCGCAGGTCGAGCTGCGTCATGAGGTCGTTGAGGTCGGCGGCGAACGTGTCGTAGTCGTATCCACCCACGGGCCGGCCGGACTCACCGAAGCCACGCCGGTCATACGCGATGCACCGATACCCGGCCTCGGTGAGCGCGTTGACCTGTGCCTCCCACATCCGGTGGCTCAACGGCCAGCCGTGGATCAGCACGACCGGCTGCCCTGTGCCGAGGTCCTGATAGTAAATGTCGGTGGCGTGCGCACCGGTGGTCTTCACGAACGGCATGGCGTTCACCCCTGTTGGCAATGTGGATGGACACTGAATCTACTCGCTGTCAGAGGGCGAGCGCACCCGTGCGGAACGCACGGAGGTTGCAGTCGCGGCGGCCGAAGAAGAGGCTGCGAACTCTCACGTGACGGCAGCGGGTCCACTAAGTTGATCCCACCGCACGCCCTGATATCGCAAATTCCTGCGCACCAATGCCATGACGTACACGCCGCGCCCCGAGCACCATTTCACCTTCGGCCTCTGGACGGTCGGCAACCCTGGCCGCGATCCCTTTGGTGAGGCCGTGCGCCCCGTGCTCAGCCCCCCATACATCGTCGAAAAGCTTGCCGAGCTCGGCGCGTATGGCGTGAACTTCCACGACAACGATCTCGTACCGCGCGACGCATCAGCCTCCGAGCGTGACACGATCGTGCGCGACTTCAAGAAGGCGCTGGCCGACACCGGCATGAAGGTGCCGATGGCGACGACCAATCTTTTCGGCGACCCGGTCTTTCGCGATGGCGCCTTCACGAGCAGCGACGCGCGCGTTCGCCGCCACGCCATCCAAAAGACGATGCGCTCCATGGAGCTCGGCAAGGAATTCGGTGCCGAGACGTATGTGTTCTGGGGCGGACGCGAGGGAACGGAGACGAACTCGGCAAAGGATCCCATCGAAGCCATGAAGTGGTTTCGCGACGCGATCAACTTTCTGTGCGAGCACAGCATGGCGCAAAAGTACGACTATCGGTTCGCGCTGGAGCCAAAACCCAACGAACCGCGCGGCGACATCTTTCTCCCCACGATCGGCCACGCGCTGGCGTTCATCTACACGCTCGACCACCCCGACATGGTCGGCCTCAACCCGGAGATCGCGCACGATACGATGGCAGGGCTGGATTTCTCGCACGGTGTGGCGCAAGCGATCGAGGCAGGGAAGCTCTTTCACATCGATCTCAACGCGCAGAAGCCGGGGCGGTACGACCAGGATCACCGCTTCGGCAGCGAAGACATCAAGCAAGCGTTCTATCTCGTAAAGTTGCTCGAGGACTCGAAGTATCCGGGAATGCGGCACTTCGACAGCCACGCGTATCGCACCGAAGACGAGCAGGGGGTGTGGGATTTCGCGGCGGGCAGCATGCGCACCTATCTGATTCTCAAGGAGAAGGTCGCCGCGTTCCATGCGGACGCGGAGATCCAACAGCTCCTCTCTGCGCTTCGCACGCGAGGCTCGGCGCCGGGTCTGCGCATCGACTACACGAAGGATCGCGACGCCATTCGCAGCGAGCAGTTCGATCTGGACGCGATGCGCGCGCAAGGCTATGCGTACGAGCGACTCGATCAGCTCACGATCGAACTGCTGCTGGGAGTGCGCTGATTGGCCGAGCAGCTGTTCCTCGGCCTCGACGTCGGCACGAGTGGCGTGAAGGCAGTGCTCGTGGCGGGCAACGGCGATGTGCGGGCGTCGTCCACCGCACCGCTGTCGATGTCGACGCCACATCCCGGTTGGGCCGAGCAGGATCCCGACGCGTGGTGGCAGGCGTCGCTCTCGGCCATCGCATCCGCGCGCGGCAAGCTGCCTGCGGCGGAGATCAGCGCCATCGGCATCTCCGGGCAGATGCATTCGTCGGTGTTTCTCGACGCACACGGCGAGGTCGTACGGCCCGCGCTCCTCTGGTGCGACGGGCGCACCACGGCAGAGTGCGCAGAGATCACGGAGCGGGTCGGTGGTGAATCGCGTCTGCGCGATCTGGCGTGCAATCCCGCCCTCGAGGGATTCACACTTCCTAAAGTGCTCTGGCTGCGCCGTCACGAGCCTGATGCATTTGCGCGGCTCGCCACGGTGATGTTGCCAAAGGATTACATCCGCTACCGGCTCACGGGTGTGATTGCGACTGAGCCGTCGGACGCATCGGCAACGCTGATGTACGACACGGGGCGACGCCAATGGAGTGAGGACATCATGCGCGCCGTGGATCTTCCGATGACACTCCTTCCGACGCTCGGCGAATCGGCAGCCGTTCTCGGGACCGTAAGCAGCGGAGCGGCTGCACTCACCGGTCTGCGCGAGGGAACGCCGGTCGTTGGTGGTGGAGCCGACAATGCATGTGGTGCGGCGGGGGTCGGCGTCGTCGACGAGGGGGAGGTGGTCGTGAGCTGGGGGACGTCAGGAACAGTATTGGCCCCCATGAAGGTGCCACACGTAGACCCCGGCTTGCGCGCGCACACGTTCTGTCACGTAATGCCGCAACGCTGGTACATGATGGGCGTCGTCCTCTCGGCGGGGGGCGCGTTCGGGTGGTACCGCGATCAGTTTGCGCGCGAGCTGACTGGCGACGAGAATGCAAATGCGACGCTCAACGACGAAGCCGCGTCCGCTCCCGCCGGTGCAGAAGGTGTGACGTTTCTTCCCTATGTGCAGGGCGAGCGCACCCCGCATCGCGATGCGGCGGCGCGAGGCGCGCTGCTTGGGCTGTCCTTGGCGCATACGCGCGCGCACGTCACACGCGCAGTGCTCGAAGGAGTGACGTTCGCGCTGCGCGATTCGCTCACCATTCTTCAGGAGCGCGGACTGTCGCCGAGTCGGCTGTTGGTCACTGGCGGTGGGGCGAAGAGCGCGTTCGTGCGCCGGCTGCAGTCGGAGATCTTTGGTATTCCGGTCATGACGGTGAACCGGGAGGAAGGGCCGGCGTATGGTGCCGCGCTGCTCGCGGCGGTTGGCGTGGGCGCCTTTGCGAACTTGCCCGAGGCGGCGGCTGCGACGCTCACGCGCTCGCTGCCCGAGGTGTCGGCGCCGGCGGCGCACGGTGCATATGATGAAGCGTATCGCCGCTTTCGCGGTGTGGTGCGCGCCGCGCGGCCTGACCTGCTCTCTGGAGACTGACGTGCGTCGCATCGCTCATCGCCTCGCGGCGTCGCAAGAGCTGGGGCTGGTTGTCGTCGTCGCACTGGTGACGATCACGCTCGCCGTGCTCGCCGGATCGCACCCTGACAGAGCGACGGGTGCGACCGTCAACAACTTCCTGAATGCGAACACGCTCGTGCAGACCGCAACGGATGCGAGCTTTTTCGCGATCATGGCGATCGGCGCGACGATGGTGATCATTTCCGGCGGCATCGACCTCTCGGTTGGATCGATCTACGCCCTCGCCGGAGTCTCCGCGGCGCTCCTGCTGCGCAAGCTGGGCGCGGTTGGTGATACGAGCTCGGTGTTGATCGGCGCGTCGACGTGTCTTGGCGTGGGTCTGCTCTGCGGTGTGCTCAACGGCGTCCTGGTCGTCGTACTGCGCGTGCACCCATTCATCATTACGCTCGGCACGATGTGGATTCTCAGGGGCATCGCTTTCGTGGCGACGCGCGCGGAGAGCATCATGCTGCCGACGGGGCCGACGGCGGCGGTGAAGGCGCAGCTCGGACTCAGCGGTGGCCTCTATCCCGTGCCGATGCTCTGCATGGTCGCCTTTACGGTGCTGGGCGCGATCTATCTCACGCGCACTGTGATGGGGCGGCATATCTTCGCGTTCGGCGGGAGCATCGAGGCGAGCCGGTTCGCCGGGTTGCCGTTGGCGCGAATTCAGATTGGTGTGTTCGCCATCTCTGGGCTGACCGCGGGTTTCGCGGCCTTTCTCGGAGCGGCGTTTTATGGCTCCGCGTCTTCCGGTGATGCGCAGGGGTACGAGCTGTATGTGATCGCGTCCGCTGTGGTTGGAGGGGCGAGCTTACTGGGCGGAAAGGGGAGTGCGGTGGGTGCGATGCTGGGTGCGCTGCTCATCGTGCTCATCCGGCAATCCATTCGGACGCTGCATTTCGATCAGAACTACGAGTGGATCGTGATTGGGTGTGCGATCATCATTGCGGTGGTGGTCGATCAGTGGAGCACCCGGGCCACGGCGCGGCGGCTGGCGAGGCTTGGGCAGTGATTGCAATGCGGGACGGCGGAACAACGGGACAATGAAACTGCAATTGGGAACCGCTCCAACATCGAACGGATCGCTCCTCGATCGGTCGGATTCCAAATGGCCCGCCATGCAGGTGCGACCACGCTGGCCTCCATCCTTTACTTGCCACCATTGTCTGAGAGCCGGCTCTAACATTTGACGGCGCGGGGCGGACCAATTCTCGCACCGCAGCATCAAAGCAGTGAAGGATTTGTCCCTGCAACAGCTCATAAGAGTAAAGGAGCGATGTACGGGATGCCGTATGCAGCATGGCGGGGCATTGGGAGGGCTGCGGTTCACGGAGCGATCCGTTAGGTGTTGGAGCAGTTTCAAGCGGTTGCCGTTGTTGCCGTTGAACCGTTGTCGTCAAGCCGTGGTCCGTTTTCACCTTCATCGAAGTACTCGACGTCACCCAGGGAATGACATGACCAGACACCTCGCGCTCGCCCTTCTGTTCGCTGCCATCGCATGCTCCGGCAAGAGCGACGACAAAGCCGCGGCGCCAGCCGCCGCCGCGACGAGAGGCGACGGAAAGAAGATCACCATCGCCATGATCGCGAAGAGCTCCAACAACCCGGTGTTCCTTGCTGCGCGCACGGGCGCTGACGCCGCCGCGAAAGAGCTGTCGGCAAAATATGGCATTCAGGTGACCGTCAACTGGCTCACGCCGCCGGAGGAAAACGCGGAGACGCAGGCGCAGCGCATCCGCCAGGCAGTGAACGATGGCGCCGATGCTGTGTTGATCTCCTGTTCCGACGCCGGCAAGGTGACCGGTGCGATCAACGATGCGGTCGACCGCGGTGTGATCGTCATGACATTCGACAGCGACGCGCCGCAATCAAAGCGCTTTGCCTACTATGGAGTGGACGACGCGAAGACGGGCGCGCAGACGATGGCCGAGCTTGCGACGCTGATGAACGGAAAGGGGAAGGTCGCCATTCTCGCCGGCAACCAGAATGCCCCGAACCTCCAGCATCGTGTGCAGGGCGCCAAGGATGAAGCAGCCAAGCACGGCATGCAGGTGGTCGGCGTGTTCAACCACATCGAGACGCCGCAAGACGCCACCGCAGAAGTGATTCGCGCCAACAACGCGTATCCGGACATCCAGGGCTGGGCATTCATTGGCGGGTGGCCACTCTACGCACAGTCGTTGCTCACCGACGCAACCGTCGCCAAGCAGAAGCTCGTTTCCGTGGACGCACTGCCGGTGGAGCTGGCGTATGTCGACAAGGGTGTAGTCCCCGTTCTGCTCGCCCAGCCGATCTACAAGTGGGGCGATGTGGGCGTACGCACCATCGTCGAGAAGCTCCACGACAAGAAGGATCCACCGCAGCCAATCATCCAGATGGATCTCGTGCGCGTGACGAAGGCGAACCTTGGACAGTGGGCGCGGCAGCTCAAGGACTGGGGCTTCACCGACGTGCCCGACGCCTACCTCAAGATGTGACCGTGTCGGACACCGCCGTTCGGCTCGAGCAGGTCAGCAAGCGGTTTCCGGGCGTTCGTGCGCTGCACGACATCTCGCTGGAGATCGCAGCGGGCACCTGCCACGCATTGTGCGGAGAGAACGGCGCGGGGAAGAGCACACTCGGCAAACTGGTCGCGGGCATCGACGCGCCCGACGCGGGAAAGCTGTTCGTGCTCGGGCGCGAGGTGCACTTCGGCAGCCCGCGGGAAGCGCTGCACGCAGGCGTCGCGATGGTGCATCAGGAGCTTGCCTTCTGCGACAACCTCTCCGTCGCTGAAAATCTCTGCCTCGGCGCACTGCCACGCCGGCGCGGCATCGTCGATCGAAACGAGATGCGCCGCCGAGCGACGGCGCTGCTCGCCGAAACGGGGACGACGCTGGATGTCGACGGACGGTTCGGTGATCTCGCGATCGGGCACCGGCAGATGGTGCAGATCGCCGCGGCCGTTGGCGGCGGGGCGCGTGTCATCGTGTTCGACGAGCCCACGAGCAGCCTGAGTCAAGCGGAGGCGGAGCGGTTGTATGCGCTCATTGGCCGGCTCAAAACCAACGGTGTCACGTGCATCTACGTGTCGCATCGCATGCCGGAGATCTTCGCGCTGTGTGATGCGGTGAGTGTGCTGCGCGATGGGGAGCACATTGGCACGCGAGCAACGTCAGAGCTGACTGAGGCAAAGCTTGTGGAGATGATGATCGGGCGTCCATTGGCGGAATATCTGCCGTCGCACGAACCGTCGGCGACGGGAGACATCGTGCTCCAGGCGACAGGACTCACATCTCCCGGTCAGTTCGAAGACGTCTCCCTCACGCTGCGTGCAGGCGAGGTAGTTGGGCTCGCCGGACTCATGGGCGCCGGCCGCTCCGAGGTCGCCGGTGCGCTGTTCGGTCTTGCGACGCTGACCGCCGGAGAGGTCGCCATTCGCGGCGTGCGCGTGCACCTCTCCAATCCACGCGCGGCGATGGACGCCGGCATCGGCCTCGTTCCGGAAGACCGAAAGCGGCAGGGGCTCGTGCTGTCCGAGAGCGCATTGCACAACACGTCGCTTCCCACGCTGGAGCGGCTGTCGCGCTTCACGTGGATCCACCGCGCACGCGAGCGGGTGCTGGCGGCAGATCTCTTTCAGCGGCTGCGAGTACGAACGCCGGGGCTGGACTCGGTGGTTGCAGGGTTGTCTGGGGGGAACCAACAGAAGGTGGTGCTCGCCAAATGGCTCGCGGCCAAGCCAAGCATCCTCATTCTCGACGAGCCAACGCGTGGCGTGGACGTCGGCGCCAAGGCGGAGATTCACGCGCTCATCGGCGAGCTCGCCGCGAGCGGAACTGCGGTGCTCGTCATCTCGAGTGAGCTTCCCGAGCTGCTTACCCTGTCCGATCGCATTCTCGTGCTCCGCGAAGGGCGACTCGTGAGTGAGATGACGCGCGCCGGCGCGACGCAGGAGGCATTGCTGCGCTCGATGGCCGGGCTGTCGTCGGAGGGCGTACGCGCGCAGTGACCGTCGGCGTGTCGTCGGCCAACCGTGAGGCGTTCGGTGTGTTGCCCAACGGCACGCCAATCGAGATGCACACGCTCACCACCGCCAGCGGCATGGAGATTGGCTTCATCAACCTCGGTGGCACCATCTGCCGGTTGAGGGTGCCGGATCGCCATGGCACCGTTGTCGACGTCACGCCTGGATTCGACCATCTCGATGACTACCTGAACGACGCGCACTATTTCGGCGCGCTGATCGGCCGGTTTGCGGGCCGCATTGCACACGCACGCTTCGCGATCGATGGACAGGTCGTCGCGCTCCCGCCGAACGACGGAGTGAACCTTCTGCACGGCGGCGTCTCCGGTTTCCATCGTGTGGTGTGGAACGTCGAGCACTTCGACGCGAACGCGTGCACCACCGCGGTGCTGAGGTACACCAGCCCCGAGGGCGAGGGTGGCTTTCCGGGCACGCTCGTCGTGCGCGTTACGTACACTCTCACCGAAGCGAACGAGCTGTCGGTCGACTTTCACGCGCGCACGGATCGCGCGACACCGGTGAACCTCACGCAGCACCTGTACGTCAACCTTGGTGGACACGACCGCGGCGACATCCTCGATCACGAGCTCACCATTCGAGCAACGCGCTATCTGCCGGTTGATGATGCGCTCATTCCCACTGGCCAGATCGCGCCGGTTGCAGGCACGCCATTCGACTTCCGCGCGCCGCGAATCATTGGTGCAGCCACTCGCGACCTCGGCGGATGCCACGGTGGATTCGATCATACCTTCGCACTCGATGGCGAGCGCCTCGCCGCCCGCCTCGTACATCCGCCGTCCGGCCGCACTCTGGAGATCGAAACCACCGAGCCAGGCCTGCACGTCTACACGGGAAATCAGCTCAGGCCGGGAATGCGTGGTAAGAACGGCGCGTGCTACGACAGACACAGCGCACTCGCACTCGAGACGCAGCATTTCCCTGATTCGCCGAACATTGCTTCGTTTCCAAGCACCATACTCGAACCCGGCAGTGATTTCGTGTCACGCACCGTCTACCGCTTTGGCGCTGCGTAACGTCGGGCGGAGTTGCGAGCACGTGTGCGAACGCCGTCGCGGATTCGCCAATCCGCGGCGGCGGCGCACTCGGGGTGCGCTTCTCTATCGAACTCGTCTCGTCGTGATGTGAAGATCACTCCCCCCTTCTCCGCCCGGCCGATTCGATCCGAAGTACAGGGTCGTCGCATCCCACGACAGTGACGGCCGCGTTTCGTCGCCGGCGGCGCTGTTCACGCTTGCCCCGAGATTGAGCGGCGTCGACCACGGATCCCGCAGGCTCGGCCGCGAGGCAGAGAAGAGGTCCGCGCCGCCGAGCGTCCCGAGCGAACCGGCCGTGCCCGAGCGATTGCTGGCGAAATAGATTTCCAATCCATCGCGGCGCAGGTTCGGCTGCTGGTCGTTCCCGGCGGTGTTGATGTTCGGCACCAGAGCGGCCGGTCCGTATATGCCCCCTTGAACCTCGCTGCGATAGATGTCGGCATCGCCGGTGATGTCACCCGGGGGATCCGCCGCGAAGCCGCCGGCACGCGTGCTCGAGAAATAGAGCACTGGCTCGGTTCCCGTCTCGCTGATCAGAAACGGCGCGGCTTCGTTACCAACGCTGTTGACTTGGCAGCTCAAGCGCTGCGGCTCCTCGAACGTGCCGTCGTCGCGGCGGCGTGTCTGGAAGATGTCGTCGCCGCCACAGCCGCCCCCGCGGTTGCTCACGAAAAAGAAGGTGTGGCCATCCGCCGCCAGCGTCGGACAGAAATCGTTCGATGGCGAGTTGACTTGCGGACCCGCATTCACCGGTTGGCCCCACCCGGCGCTCGAATTCGCGCGAGTCGAGACCCAGATATCGATCCCCCCGAGTCCATCGGGGCGATTCGACGCCATGAACAGTGTCTTGTCGTCAGGTGACACGTACGGGCAGCCCTCGAGCGAGATCGTGTTCAGCGAGGAATGTGTGCCTGGAAGCTGCTCGAGCCCCGTCGCGACGACCCACTCGGTGAACGCGCTTGCCGCCGGGAGCGACTCGCTCGCGTCGGGGCCGCTCACGGAATCGAGGGAGCATCCGGGAATGCAGCCTGGAATGATGACGAAGAACAGCCAAGGTCTGATGCCGCTTATCCGAAACAAGTTGCGCATTGTATCCTCCAACCGTGTCGAGTGATGACTGGTCGAGCGAAGCCTTCACCTATTCGGCGTAGCGGACCTCCAAAACGGCTCACCGTCCTCGACAACACTGGTGCCCGGGTTTTAATTGGCGGCGCGGCGGTGCTCGCTGACGGGTGCCGTCCTCCTATCCTTGGGGCGAAGCCGCCATGCAAACCTCGCCCGTCGCAACTGGTGACGTTACTCAGCTCCTGCAACGCTGGAGCGACGGCGAAAGCGCGGCCCTCGACGAGCTGGTCCCGCTGGTCTACGAGCGGCTCCGCCGGATCGCGCACGACCGCTTGCGTCACGAACGCAGCGGAGCCTCGCTGAACACCACGGCCCTCGTGCACGACGCGTATCTCAAGCTCGTGGACGTACGACGCGCCCGATTCCGTGACCGCGCGCACTTTCTCGCGATGGCCTCGCGCGTGATGCGCCGCGTGTTGGTGGATCAAGCGCGCGCACGCCGCGCAGAGAAGCGCGGCGGCGGAATTGCCACGGTGGAGCTCGCGGAGGACCTCGAGCTTTCCGACGAGCGCGCCGATGCGATCACGGAGCTCGACGAAGCGCTCGCGCGGTTGGGCGCCGTCGATCCGCGACGAAGCGAGATGCTGGAGCAGCGGTACTTCGGCGGACTCTCACTCGAGGAAACGGCGGAGGTGTTGGGCGTATCGCTCGCCACGGTGAAGCGCGACTTGCGGTTCGCTCGCGCATGGCTGGCGGCCGAGTTGGCCGGCGAGGTGCACTTCTGAGCAGTTCGGCGGACGAGGCCGCGATGGATGCGGCGCGCTGGGAGCAAGTTCGAGCCGCGTTCGAGCATTTGATCGAGCTCGCTCCCGGTGAGCGCGCGGCACGCCTCATGGACCTGAGGGCGATAGATCCCGACGTCGCGCGGTGGGCGGAGGCGTTGCTCGCCGGCGACGCGCGCGCCGAAGAACGACTCCACGCTCTCGAGTCCGCCCTCGCGCCGCAAGCGGCGTCCTCCGCGCACGATCCGTTCGGCCTCAGCGGGTCCACAGTCTCGCACTTTCGCGTGCTCGAGGT
The DNA here is from genome assembly GCA_031360095.1 of Gemmatimonadaceae bacterium. Classification (GTDB taxonomy): domain Bacteria; phylum Gemmatimonadota; class Gemmatimonadetes; order Gemmatimonadales; family Gemmatimonadaceae; genus AG11. The sequence continues at coordinate 3,209 of JANMAY010000140.1, read as the reverse complement.
GTTGGGTGCCGGCGGAATGGGTGTCGTCTATCGCGCCGAAGACCTTCGGCTGGGCCGCTCGGTCGCGCTGAAGTTCCTGCTGCCGCAATTGAGCCTGGATCCGCAAGCAAAGGCTCGCTTCCTTCGCGAGGCGCAGGCCGCCGCGCGGCTCGAGCACCCGAACCTCTGCAACGTGCACGAGTCGGGAGAGAGCACCGATGGTCACCTCTTTCTGGCCATGAGCTATTACGCGGGCGAAACGCTCAAGACGCGTCTGGCTCGCGAGGGCACTCTCCCAGTCGAACACGCCATCGAGATTGCCGCGCAGGTCGCCCGCGGGCTGGCCTACGCGCACGACGCGGGCGTGGTGCACTACGATCTCAAGCCCGCCAACCTCATCGTCACGCCCGATGGCGTGGCTCGCATCCTGGACTTCGGCTTGGCGAAAGCGCGCGATCTCCTGACGCTGACCGAGCCCGGCGGCGTGATGGGAACCTTCGCGTACATGTCGCCGGAGCAATTGGTCGGCGATCGGTCGGACGCGCGGACGGATCAGTGGAGCCTCGGCGCGGTGTTATTCGAGATGCTGACGGGAAGGCCACCGGTTCGCGCGGCGAATTACGCGGATGCGATTCACAACGCCATTGCCGACGCTGCGAGGCCATCCCACCCATCGCAGGTCGCTCGCGTCGTCGAACGGCTCCTGCAAGACGACCCCGCGCGACGTTATGAGAATGCGCATGCGCTGGTCGCCGACCTCAGCGCGTTGCAACACCCGACGCCAGATGTCGCCGCCGCCGTCGCCGCACCGCACGACCGCGCGCGACATCAGGTCCTTCGCGCTCTGGGATACGCGGCCGTCGCACTCGTGGTCCTCTCTCTCGTCGCGTCGTCCGTGTGGACGCTCAAGCGGGAGCGCCGTCGGCATTGGCTTGTCGACGAGATCGTCCCCCGTATCGAGAAGAGTCTCGACGTGGCGGACTGGGAATCCGCGTATGGCCTCGCGCGACAGGCAGAGTCGCGTGTCCCCCACAGCCGCGAGATCTCCGAACTGTGGCCGCGGATCTCATGGCGCGTGACGATACAGTCGGAGCCAGCCGGTGCGAAGGTGTTCCGCCGTGCCTATACCGCCACGGATAGCACATGGGAGGAGCTTGGCCGAACTCCGCTCGTCAACATCCGCATTCCGCATGGGTTGTCGCGCCTTCGACTCGAGCTTGATGGGTACCAACCCCTGTTGCGCGCCCTCGGTGGCGGCCACCTCAACTGGGACGAGCTCACGGCCACTGACCCCGACGCCCTCCTGGTGGGTCCGGAAACCTACCGGCTCGATACGGAGAAGACGCTGCCGGCGAACATGGTGCGGGTGTCGGGATGGAACTTCGTGGACGGCCCGGAGAGGCTCGCGATGCGTGACTTCTTCCTCGGTCGCTCCGAGGTCTCGAACGCCGAGTACAAGGCGTTCGTCGACGCGGGCGGCTACCGCAACGCGTCGCTCTGGGACTCGATCATGGTCAAGGGGCGAGCATTGCGATGGGGCGAGGCCATGGCACTCTTCGTCGATCGCACCGGACGTCCGGGGCCAAGCACGTGGGAGGGCGGCGATTATCCCGACGGTGAGAGAGATTACCCCGTCTCTGGCGTAAACTGGTACGAGGCTCGCGCGTTCTCGAGATTCGCCGACCGTGAGCTACCGACGGCGCATCACTGGCAGCAGGCGCTGGCGAACTCGATGTTCCCCTGGCTTCTGCCCGCGAGCAACTTTGGCGGCAAGGGACCGCGTCGCATCACTGAAAGCCGCGCCATGAGTCAGTACGGCGCGTTCGATATGACGGGCAACGTGCGCGAGTGGACCTCCACCGCAATCGGCGACGCACGCATCATTCTCGGCGGCAGCTGGAACGATCCCTACTACATCGCGGGCACCAACGATACGTCGGCGCCGGCGGAGGATCGCTCGCCGGGGAACGGCATTCGACTGATGCGAACCGACGACGAACCCATGACCGCGGCGCGCGTGCGAGCACCAATAATGGCGCGCACGACGGCCTCTCCCGTGGTGCATCAGGTGCCCGCGTCGAATGCGATCTACGCGGCGTACAGCCGCGTGTTCGACTACGACCGGGGGCCACTCGCCGTCAATGTGGAGCGCGTCGACACGACCCGGATGTGGATTCGCGAGCGCGTCCGGTTCAATGCCGGCTACGGCAACGAGCGGATGCTGCTCCACCTGTACCGGCCCACTGGGGGCGCGCGGCCGTACCAGACGGTCGTGTACTTCCCCGGGTGGGACACGTTCTGGCTCGACGATATCGATGAGTACTTCGCGAAACAGATCGATTTCATCGTGAAGAGCGGCCGCACAGTCGCTTTCCCCATCTATCGTGGGACCTTCGAGCGTCGCCTGGAGAATCGTCGCGCGCGCCCAGCGTTCGGCACCACCGAGTATCGCGACAACGCGATCTACACCGTAAAGGATCTGCGTCGCACCGTTGACTACCTCGAGACGCGCGCCGACGTGAAACGCGACGCGATCGGCTTCTTCGGCTATAGTTGGGGCGGCGTCAACGGTCCGGTGGCGATCGCGCAGGAGCCGCGCATCCGAGCAGCAGTGATTCAGATCGGTCTCCTGCCGCAGATGTCCGCGACGCCGGAGGTCGATCCGATCAATGCCTTGCCGCGCGTTCGCGTCCCGATCCTCATGTTCAGCGGCGAGTTCGACCCGATGGTTCCAGTCGAAAATGCCCAGCGATACTTCGACCTCATCGGTACACCGGCGGCGAAGAAACGCCACATCATCGCAGTCGGCGGGCACTTCATCCCGCGCGACCTGTTGATCCGCGAGACGCTCGCGTGGCTGGACAGTTACCTTGGACCGGTGAGTCGATAGAAAGCGATTTTCCTCGGAACCGAACCGGCCGCGCTACGCCAGCTTCATCTGCCGCAGGAGCGCCTGGAACCTGGGATGAGTTCGCAGCGACTTGAATAGAAACGAGCCTTTGATGCCATAGGCTCCGCCAGCACGGTCCGCAACTGCGCGCTCCAGATAATCCAACGCGGCATCGGCCTCGCCCAGGCCGGTATGGACGTAGGCAAAATGGTAGGGCGAGACGTACGCGCTTTTCGAAAGTGCTTCCAGGTCGCGCGCGATCGCTCGTGCCTTTTCCAGTTCACCAGCCATGCCGTAGGCCTCACCCAATTGACTCATCCAGAGCGAATTGCCTCGAGAT
>JANMAY010000129.1:0-4453 GCA_031360095.1 Gemmatimonadaceae bacterium | reverse complement strand
TCGCTTCCACCGCCGCGAGAGCATGCGCAGCATGTTCCATCCCGCGTAGTGTGTGACTTCATATAATTGCGACAGCCTGGCGGGGCGGCGTCGGCCAGCTTTGACGTCGAGCTCGCGCAGCAGCGACCGGTCCTCCAGCACTCGGTCGTAGTTCACAGCGACCGGCACCACGTGCAGACGCGCCGTGAAGGCAGGGTCGCGGCCGATCCCGAGTACGTAGTCGAGCAGGCCGATCTTGGGCGCGCGCAGCTTTCCGTCCCGCGTGAGACCACCTTCCACGAAGATCCCCTGCGTTACGCCCTCGCGCGTAATGAGCTGCACGTACCGCTCGAGCACCGCGTGGTACAGCGGCTCGCGGTACCGGCGCCGGATGAAATACGATCCGAACGCCTTGAAGATGAGCTCGAGCGGAAAGGCACGGGCCCACTCGCCAACCGCGTACGAAATTGCCACCTGACCAGCCAGCGCATAGCTGACGAGGATGTAGTCCGCGTTCGACCGGTGATTCATGACATACACGAGGACGGCATCACGCGGCAGACGCTCGCGGGCTCGGTCGTCCTCGAAGTCCACGGACGTCTTATAGAAGAGGTTGAGTAACCACCCTGCGGCGCGATACCCGATCTGGTAGTAGGCGACGACGTTGAAGAATGGAACGATCTCGTGGATGTAGCCGTCCACCATTTTCCAGACTTTGGCATCGTCCATCCCCTGCTCGGACGCATGCCGCCGCACTGCCTCACCGACCTCGGCATCGGCCAGCAGCCGGTCGCGCACATGCTTGCGGCCGGCCAGCTTGAACCGGTCGACGCGCGACCGAAACCGAAGGAGCGCGCGACGTCCGAGGCGCGCGAAAGGACCTTGCATCCCGCGAAGGTGGATGCCGAGCTGGGCGGCGGCAAGCGTGTCCCCTTTGACCAACGGGGGCGCGCGTTGGTACTATCGAAGCTCGGACTTACGCGGCGTGCCGTCGGGCGCGCTCCCTTTCGGTCCTCTCTCCCCGATTGCTTCCATGCGGCACCCCGCTCTCATCCTCGCCAGCGCGCTCGCACTCGCGTTGGGTCCAGCGCCCTCACTGGCCGCGCAGGGCTCAGGCAAGCTTCAACTCGATACCTTCTCGCTCGCCAATGGGCTCAAAGTCGTTCTCGCGCCGGATCATTCCACACAGGTTGTTGCCGTCAACGTCTGGTACAACGTGGGATCGCGGAACGAGCAGGTCGGCCGCACAGGCTTCGCGCACCTGTTCGAGCACATGATGTTCCAGGGCTCGGCGAACGTGCCCAAGGGAACGCACATGGCCTTGATCGAGCAGGCCGGCGGAAGCCTCAACGGCAGTACGGCGGACGATCGCACGAACTACTTCGAGGTGCTTCCGTCCAACCGGTACAACATGGGTCTGTGGCTCGAAGCGGACCGCATGCGCTCGCTGACGGTGAGCTCGACGAACTTCGAGAACCAGCGCGAGACGGTGAAGGAAGAGCGGCGCATGCGCTTCGACAATCAGCCGTACATCGGCTCGTTGCTGAAGGGCGCCACCGCGCCGTTCAACGCCAAGACCTGCTTCGCGTACGGCCACGAGCTCATCGGCTCGATGACCGATCTGAACGCCGCCAAGACGGAGGACGTCAAGGCGTTTTTCGACATGTACTACGCTCCCAACAATGCAACGCTCACCCTGGTCGGCGACTTCGATCCGGCGGAAGCGAAGCGGCTGGTGCAACAGTATTTCGGCGACATTCCGCGCGCCAAGGAGCCGCCTCCGGTCATCTGCGAAGCGCAGTTCAATGCCGGGCTCCGAACGGAGACGGTCAACGATGCAAAGGCGACGCTTCCCGCCATTCTCCACGTCTACATGGTTCCCGAATACAAGAACCAGGACCATGCCGCGCTCGAGCTCCTCTCCAGCATCCTTGGCAGCGGACAGAGCTCGCGCATGAACCGCGCGATCGCGCGTGAAGCCAAGGCGGCATTGACCACCCAGGTGGGCGTCGACATCACCGGGCCGCATCGCGGCCCCAGCACGTTCTACGCGTTCGCGATCGCCAATCAAGGCGTCAAAACCGATTCGCTGGACAAGCTCGTGTCCGCCGAGATCGCCAAGGTCGCCACCGACGGCGTCACCGACGAGGAGTTGAGCAAGGCAAAGAATCGGCGGCGCGCGTCGCAGATCTTTGGGCTGCAACAGGCATTGAACACCGCCGAGGCGATCCAGAGCGCTTCGATGTTTCTGGGCGACCCAGCGGCGGTGAACTCCGACATCGAGCGCTACATGCGCGTGACGAAGGACGACATCAAGCGCGTAGCACAGCAGTATCTGCGTCCTGAAAACTCGACAGTGATTCTGATCAAGCCGCCCGAGGGGCCCCGTCCATGACCCGCTGCACACATATCTCACGCGGCGCGCTGATTGCCGCCGCGCTGCTCGCGCTTCCATCCATTGCGTCGGCGCAATATCCAACGAAGGCGCCACCACCGGGCGCGGTAAAACCGGCTGCGATTCCGCCATTTCAGGAAGCCACGCTCGCGAATGGCCTGCGCTTGATGCTCGTGGAAAGTCGGCGCCAGCCAGTGTTGTCGCTCGCGCTCATGATTCCGGCGGGCGACTCGTACGACCCAACGGGAAAAGAGGCTCTGGCTACGATCGCCGCCGGCGTCATCACCAAAGGCGCGGGCGCTCGCTCGGCCGATCAAGTCTCGTCGGCCATTGAAGGCGTGGGCGGATCCATGAGCGCGGGGTCGGGCAATGATTTCCTGACGGTGCGTGCGAACGTGCTTTCCGAGAACGCGCCGCTGGCATTCGAGCTCGTAGCCGATGCGGTCAGCAAGCCCACCTTCGCGACAAAGGAAGTGGAGCTCGCGCGCACGCAGACGCTGTCCGGACTGCAGTTGCAGCAGTCGTCGCCCTCGGCGTTGGCCAGCCGATATTTTGCATCGCAACTCTTCGGCACGCATCCGTACGGGAAGTATCCCACTCCGACGACCGTGCGCGGAATCACGGTGGATGATCTGCGAGCTTTCCAGCGCACACGGCTGGTGCCCAAGGGCGCGCTGCTTGTCGTCGCAGGCAATATCGATCTTTCCTCAGCGCGAAAGCTCGCGGAAAAGTCGTTCGGCTCGTGGCAGGGCGCCCCTCCAACTGATGCGAAGCGCGCGCAGCCAGCGCCACGCTCCAAGACGGAAATTCTCCTCGTCCATCGTCCCGGATCGGTCCAGAGCAACATCATCGTTGGCAATTTGACGCTCGGTCCAACCGACAACGCCTACTTCCCGCTCACTGTCGCGAGCAAAGTGCTTGGCGGCGGCAGCGAGGGGCGTTTGTTCAAAACCCTTCGCGAACAGAAGAGCTGGACGTACGGAGCGTACTCGCAGCTCACACGGGACAAGGACATCGGTTACGTGGCGTTGACCGCAGAGGTGCGAAATGCGGTCACGGACTCCGCACTGAAAGAGCTGCTGAAGATCGAGCGCAGCCTATCGACGACGCCCGTGCCGAAGGAAGAATTCGACGGCGCCATCTCATCGCTCGTCGGCAGCATGCCGCTTCAGCTGGAAACCGCGCAGGGGATTGCCGAGCAGGCCGGTCGGTTCGCGATGCTTGGGCTGCCGAAGGATTATCTGCGCACGCGGCGCGTGAAGCTGGCGAACGTCACGACGCAACAGCTTCAGTCCGCCGCGAAATCCCTTTTACGCGTCGATGAATCGCTGATCGTCGTCGTTGGTGATGGCGCGCAGGTCTATGACAAGCTCGCCAGCATCGCTCGCACACGCATCGTCAGCGTCGACGGCGATGCGATGCAGCCGTCGGACCTGGTAACGCGCACGACGGCGCTTCCGGTCGACATCACCAAGCTCGCGGAACGCGCCGACAGCTTTGCCGTCATGCTACAGGGAAATCCGGCCGGCTTTCAGAAGGTCTCTCTCGCCAAGACCGCAACCGGTTTCGTGTATCGCACGGCGATGTCGCTCGGTGGAATGATGTCGCAGTCGCAGGAAGCGACCTTCGGCAGCGATCTCAAGCCGCAGGCCGTCAAAGGCAGCGGCAGCGTCCAGGGGATGACGCTGGCGACCGACTTGACCTATGCCAACGGGCGTGTGAAAGGGTCGACGTCCGTGCCGGGACAGGGCGGCGTGAAAACTGTAAACGTGGACACGACCATCGCGAACGGCGTGCTCGACGCCAACATGGTCGGTGCGCTCGTTCCGGGCCTACCATGGGCTCCGAACGCGAAGTTCACCGTGAGCGCGTTCGACGCGTCCGCGGGAATGGTGCGCCTGCTGCAGTTTGCGGTAGTCGGAACGGAGACGGTGACCGTCCCGGCCGGCGCGTTTCCCGTGTATCGCGTCGACGCCACGGGTGGTCAGGCGCCATCGACGATGTACATCACGATCGCTGCGCCACATCGCGTCGTGAAGCTCGCGCCAGCCGGCGCTCCCATCGAATTCGGGCTGGTGA
>JANMAY010000108.1:0-1534 GCA_031360095.1 Gemmatimonadaceae bacterium | reverse complement strand
AGGCGAGACCGGCACGGGCAAGGAGTTGGCGGCTCGCGCAATCCACTATCTGGGCCGGCGTCGCAGCGCTCCCTTCATCCCCGTGAACTGCGGCGCGCTCCCCGAGACGCTGGTGGAGTCCGAGTTGTTCGGTCATGTGCGCGGCGCGTTCACAGACGCGCGCGAGACGCGGTCGGGTGTCATTGCCCAGGCGGAAGGCGGCACGCTGTTTCTGGACGAGGTGGAGGCGATGGGGCCGCGCGCACAGGTCGCGCTGCTTCGATTTCTCCAGGACAGCGAATACCGCCCCGTCGGCGGCACGGTCGTGCGCGGCGCGAACGTGCGCGTCGTCGCCTCGTCCAACGTTCCCCTCGCCGAGCTGGTGTCTCGAAAAGCGTTCCGCGCCGATCTGCTGTTCCGCCTCGACGTGCTTCCACTTGCACTGCCCCCCCTACGCGAACGGGAAGCCGACGTCGTCATTCTCGCGCTCGCGTTTCTGCGCCGCTTCAGCCGACAATACCGGCAGCAACCCAAAACGCTCGATACCGCCTCGTTGGCATGGCTCCAGCGCCACACATGGCCGGGCAACGTGCGCGAACTGGAGAATCTCATGCATCGCCAGTTCCTCCTGTTCGATGGCGACGAGATCGCGCTCGCGCCGCGCGACCCCGACGAATTGTCGGGCGAGCAGCCAACGTTCAACTCGGCGAAGCAACGTGCCATCGCTGAATTCGAACGCCGCTACCTCGTCGCGCTGCTCCTGCGCGCGCACGGCAACATCAGTCTCGCCGCGCGTCTCTCGGGGAAGGAGCGGAGCCGCCTTGGGAAGCTCGTGAAGAAGTATCACCTGGAGCGCGAAGGCTTTACCGACATCGCCAGCGCGCCTGACGTGATCGCGCGCCGCTAGTGCGGCGCATCAGACCCTAGCGCGGGTCATTTCCGCCGCACCCCACATCGTGCAGCAATCGCTGCACTTGGCTCCGCACCACGCCGAACGACCTGCGGCGCTTTCGCCTCATGCGTGCGCGAGCCTGCATGCGCAACGCGTGTTCGCACATACGCTTGACACATTTGCCGAACGAGGCATGCGCCGTGCCTTTGCATCGTGCATCGCAGCGGGAAAGGAGAGCGTCGTGGCATGTCGGAAGACGACGAGGAAGGGATCGCGTTCATCATGGACGCGATCCGGCGTTACTTCGCGACTCGCCCGGAAGCGGCTGACACCGTCGTCGGCATTCACCGATGGTGGCTTCCCGTCGCGCTGCGCGAAGAGCCGGTGTCATTCGTCGAGCATGCGCTCGACCGACTGATGGACGAGGGTATCGCCCGGTGCACCATCATGGAGGATGGAAGCGTGATCTACGCGAGTGCACGCCACGATGAAGCCACCGGTTCACCGACGGGCCTTCACTAGCGTGGCAACCTGGAACGCCGTTGCCGCGACGTCCCGTGCCATCCTCGGTGTGCTGGAGGATGCCTATCCGCGCGACGTGTTCGGCAAGCTGTCGTTCGAGTCCCTCCATGCGAGCGATTTCACCGGCACGAAAAACATCGG
>JANMAY010000067.1:0-7651 GCA_031360095.1 Gemmatimonadaceae bacterium | reverse complement strand
GCATTCACCGAATCGTGCTCGAACATCACCGTCCACCCCTCGCTCACCGCCTCCGCCCAGATCCGCCGCTTCGTCTCCAACGTCACCAGCGGCTCGACGTCATAGCCCATGATCCACGGCAATGGCACGTGTGACGACGTCGGCGCGAGATCCGCGAGAAAGAACAACCGCTCGGTCCCCGACGTGATCAGGATGCCCTGATGATGCGGCGTGTGGCCCGGACTGTGGCGTAGCTGAATCCCGGGCAACACCTCGCGGTCACCGTCAATCAATTCGAGTAATCCGGCCGCCAGCACCGGATCATAGTTATGCCCGAAGTAGCTGGCCGCGGTTCGCTCGTTCGTGCGATGCGCCCAGTCCCATTCTCCCGAGCGAACGACATATCGCGCATTGGGAAAGCTCGGAACGATCGCCCCGCTCGCATCGCGCTGTGTGTTTCCGCCCGCGTGGTCGAAGTGCAGGTGGCTGTTGATCACCATCGTCACGTCGTTCGGCGCGAAGCCCGCTTCGGCGAGCGCACTCTCGAGCTGCGTGGGTCCCGCTGACCCTACGGGGGCATTTTCCACCCCATAGATCGCGTGGAATTTGTCGTTCTCCTTGTTGCCCGCCCCCGTATCAACGAGCACCAGCCCATCCGGATGCTCGATCAGCAGGCAGCGCATCCCCAGCGGAATACGATTGCGCGCGTCGGCGGGAATTTTTCGCTCCCACAGCGTCTTCGGCACCACGCCGAACATTGCGCCACCGTCGAGCAGCTGCAGGCCGGCCTGCAGCGCGTGCACGCGCAGCGCGCCAATTTGCCGAGTGCGAACGAGCGGGAGCAGAGGCACGCGCGCTACGCGGTGGTGTCGCGACTCACAGGCTGCGGCATCGCCGGCGCGCGACGCCCGCGACGCTTCTTGCGCCCCGCACTTCCTGTCGACAAAAACCGCTCGAGATCCGACCACCGCTCGCAGCCATGACCGCGCGCATCGGCGAGCAGTCGCACGAGACACTGCGCGGTTGCGAGTGCGTCGCCTCCCGCTCGATGTCGGCGCCCAGTGGGAATCTCGACGCCGTAGTGACCCGCGACCCAATCGAGGGAGCGCGAGCGAAGCTGCGGCAACACGCGTCGGGCGAGCCGCACGGTGCACAGACGCCGGCCGTCAAGCTGCCGTCCCGACGCACGAGATACCTCGCTGCAGAGGAAGCGCCAGTCGAACGCCGCGTTGTGCGCCACGAACACTTTACCGTCGAGCAACCGCACGACATCGGCGCAGATCGCGCGGAACGGCGCTTTGTCGCGCACCATCTCCCAATGGATGCCCGTGAGCCGCATGACGAATGGGGGAATCGCCCGCTCGGGATTGACGAGCGTCTCGTACACATCCTCCACTCGTCCGTCGCGGACGGTGACGATGGCCACCTCCGTGATGCGATCGCTGAGGTGATGCTGCCCTCCGGTCGATTCCACATCCACGACCGCGAACGAGAGCGACGACAGCAGAGGCTCATCCGGCGTGGCACCGATCCGCCACGCGGGCGATGCCGGCTCGCCGAGCCGCCATCCGCCGTCTACCGTGCGCTGGAAGCGGGGATGGTCACGGAGCAGCGTGATGGCCATGTGTTCCGCAATCACGTGCGGCAGCGCGGAGAGCTGACACACGCTCGCAACAAGCGCTTGCGACGTGGCCGGCCCCGCACGGAGATAGTCGGCCGCGCGCTCGATGAGCACCGTCGACTCGGCACGCGTCTGCACGCCAGCGGGCGCATCGTTCTCCAATCGCGTGCCCGACACCGGATCGACCGCGGGCACTCCCTGCCATGCACTCACGCTGTCACTCCCCTCATAATTCGTCTCGTTGCACCGGGCAGGTCATGCAGCGCGGGCCCCCGCCGCCGCGTACAAGTTCCCCGCCTTCGAACGTGATGACGGTTCGTTGGTCATCCGGAATCCGGATGTCATCGGCAAGGAAAGTCGCGCTGGGAACGATGGTGAAGCCAGCGCGCTCCATCTCACGCAGCGTCGAATGATTGCGAGCGTACGAGAGCACGAGGCCCGGCCGCATCGCGACGAAGTTGCAGGCCGATGCCCACTGCTCCCTCTCCTGCACGACGCGCCGCTCCCCGCCGGCAAAGATCGGCGTGAACGGCATACCGCATTCCTTGAGCGCGGTGAAGATGTCCGGACGCTCGCGCAGCGTGCTCTCCCCTTTCCGCCAGTGCAGTACGCTCAACCGCTCGGGTCCGATGAAATGCGGCGGGAAGCACACGCAGAGCTCGCGGTCCACCTGCGTGAAGATCATGTCGAGATGGATGGCCGTTTCTTCCTTCGGCATCACCACGATGATGATGTCGGTGATCTTCGCCCGCGCAAAGAGGACCGACGCGAGGTAGTCGATGGCGCCGGGACTCGAGCGCTCACTGAAACCGATGACGACGAGATCCTCGCGCAACGGATGGACGTCGCCGCCCTCCAGCGTGTAGTTGAGCCGCCGCTCGACCGAGCCATCGTAGAGGATGCCTTCGTTCGAGAGCAGCGGATGGTAGCTGAACAGCGCCTTCATGATCAGCTCTTCGGGCCATCGAATGCCGTAGCGCATTGAACCCACGAGCATGTGACGGCCCACGGCCATGGCCGAATCGCGCGTAAAAAAGAGATTGGGCAACGGCGGCAGCTCGTAGCCGAACTCGTTGAGCGTCCTCGCGAGCGGGCCAGGTGCTTCGACCCGTCCCTCGATCAGCATTCGCACCAACTCCGCGGCCGGCAGCGCTTCGATCTCGTGAGCGAGCGGCTCGCTCGGTACTATGTCCATCGTTTCGCGGACGAGCAGCTCCCGCGTTTCGCGATTCTCAACGACCTGCGCCAGTAGGTCGCGGACCTCGAGCACCTGGCAAAAGCGGCCAAGCACCTCCGTGAACCGGCGATGCTCAGTGCGAGCATGGTCACCGTCCGGGAGATCGTCGTAGAGATAGTCTTCCCGCGTTGCGGGGGTGACGCTGAGCAGCTCGTCGCCCGGGGTGTGGACGAGCACGGAGCGCAACCGGCCGATCTCCGACGTGACGTGTACGGTCATGGACCCGAAGATACACCGGGGATCGCTGGTGCGCCTCCCCGACCTCGCCGCATACATATGCACCGCAACGGGTTGGCCGGTGTATCACCTCGACGTGCTGGTGTCGCCGGATCAAATCCGCTAGTTTGTGAATCAATTCACAAGCCGCACGCCGTGAAACGAATCGCCGACTCGACCGTTCGTCGCCTGAGCCTGTATCTCCGCTTCCTCGAAGAGTTCGAGGGACGCGGTATCGCGACCGTATCGAGCGAAGAGCTCGCCCGCCGCGGGGGCACGACGTCCGCCCAGGTGCGGAAAGATCTCTCCTTTTTCGGATCCTTTGGAAAACGGGGACTCGGCTACACCGTTCCCGAACTCGGCACGTCCCTCCGCGACATCCTCGGACTCGGCAAGGAGTGGCGCCTCGTGATCATCGGAGCGGGAAAGATCGGTGCGGCGCTGGCGCACTATCGCGGCTTCCGTCAGCGCGGCTTCGTGATCAATGCCGCCTACGACACCAACCGCGAGAAGATCGGCCGCACATTCGAGGGCATCGAGATTCGCGATATGGCGCGCTTCGAGGCGGACGTTGCCAAGGACCTGCCGGATATCGCCGTACTGGCGGTTCCCACTGAGGCGGCGCAACCGGTGCTCGATCGCGTCGCACGGGCCGGCATCAAGGCGGTGCTCAACTTCGCTCCCGCCCCACTGCACGCTCCCGCCGAGATGACGGTGAAGACCGTGAATATGGCGATGGAGTTGGAAGGACTGACGTTCGCGCTCACCAACAAGGAATGACGCGACGGATCAGTCGTCCAGCGATGCGTTGAGCGATTGGCGGGCGGCGGCGTGGCGCACCAAGCGAAACGAGTAGACGAGCGTCCCCTCGTCCGTGACCTCGGCACTGGCCACGTTTCTCGCGACCAGTGAATCGAGACAGGCCTTCGCCGCCTCTTCAGGCAACCCGAGCGACTCCTCGACGTCACTCACCGACAGCCGGCCAGCCTGAGCGGCAGCAAGGCGAAGGACGTCGGCTTCTATCATCTGCTCCCTGAGCTGCGCCTCGCGCGCCGCGCGGCGTGCGCGCACGGTCCTGGCGCGGCGCAGCACCGCGAGCCCACTGCCAGCCGGGAGAGCAACCCCGATGAGAAGGCCCCCGAACGCTGCACGCGAGTCGAACGGGATGCCAGAGCGCAACAGGCCAAAGAGCATGAGTGCGCCGATGGCGAGCAGCCCGCTTCCAAGAAAAATCCGATGCACGTGCTACCTCGGCGTCGCGGACTGGGACATTGTAGCCCCAGCCTACGTACTTGGCGACCCCGGCGTTTCACCGACATGACGAAACGCGCGTAAGAGCGCCACGAAGTGTTCCGGCGCCAACGTCTCAGGACGCACTTCCGGATCGATGCCGAGAACCTCGAGTCGCGCGTCGACCCCCGCGGCGTCCAGTGCGTACAGGGAGCGCAGCACTCGTCGGAGCTGCTTCCGGCGCATTCCGAACGCACCTTGGACCAGCGTGCGCAGCGGTCGTTCTTCCTCGGGCCGTACGAGTGGCTCGGCGCGCGGCGTGATCCGGACGACGGCACTCTCGACCTTCGGCGGCGGTGCGAATGCTCCCGATGGCACCGTGAAGAGCAACTGCGCCCGTGCCACGGCATCCACGTTCACCGTCAGCGCACCGTACTCCTTCGAACCTGGGGCCGCCTGCAACCGTTCAGCGACCTCGCGCTGCACCAGATACACGGAGCGCTCGGCTCGCGGTGGTGCAAGTGCGTGAAAGAGAATTGGCGTGGTGATGTAGTAGGGAACATTGCCCACGAGCACGAACGGTCCGCCCGCCATCTCGCCGAGTGAAACCGTGAGCACGTCTGCTTCGGCGATCAGGATGTTGCTCCGCCGAGCATACCGCGCCCGCAGCAGCTCGGCGAGCGCGCGATCGTATTCGATGGCGATGACGCGTCCCGCACGCTCGACGAGCAGATCGGTCAGCGCACCGCGACCGGGCCCAATCTCGACGACCGTTTCATGGCCCTCGAGATGCAGCGCATCCGCGATCCGCGTGAGCACGCGCCGATCCGTCAGGAAATGCTGGCCGAGACTCTTGCGAGTGGGCGGCAGCGTGCCGCGCGCGCGACGCGGCGGTCCGGCACTCGCGTCTCCCATCGCGGCTCCTCAGCTCTTCATGATGACGAGCGTAAGATCATCTCGCCGCGGCGTATCGCCCGTGTAGTGGTCGAGCAACGCGAACACGCGGCCGGCGATCTGGCCGGGTGGCTCGTCGCGATGCGACCGCACGACGTCGAGGACCGGTCCTTCGTCGAGTCGCTTACCGTCGCGATTGCGGGCGTCGGCGATTCCGTCGGTAAAGAGCACGAGAATGTCGCCGGCGACATCCCACGGACGCGTCTTCGACTCGGGCGCCTCGTCCACCATGCCGAGCGGAGGCCCACCGGCCACGAGTCGCTCGACGTCGCCGGTGCGCGACACCACGAACGCATGCGGGTGTCCCATGTTGCCGTAGCGCAGCACTCCGTTCTCGCGGTCGACGACGGCGTAGAGCGCGCTGACGAACATCTCCGTGGTGTTGAGCTCTTCCTTTACGCTCCCGTAGAGTCGCCACAACATTTCGGCGGGATCATCCGTGCCCTGGGCGTGGATGGCCGACGCGCTCATCGTCAGCGCCATGATGAGCGCCGCTTGATATCCGTGCCCCGACACATCGCCGATCATCACGCCGATGCGGTGATTCGATAGCCGGTAGAGGTTGTAGAAGTCTCCGCCAACGTCTTCGGCCGGCACGACGCGCGCCGCCACGATCGCCTCGGGTGAGACGTGCGCCGCGTCCGGCAGCAGTTTCATCTGCAGGTCGTGCGCGAGCATCATCTCTTGCTGGAGCCGCTGCTGGTCGAGCGACCGGCGCACGAGCCGGGCATTCTGAATCGCCGCGCCGATCTGACTCGCGATGGCCGTGACGAGCTTTTGATCCCCCGCCGTGAAGGCCTGACCGGAGCGCCGATCCGAGAGATTCACGACGCCGAGGGGCTCGCTGCCGTCCTGTGCCGTCCAGAGGATGGGTACTGTGAGCATCGCGCCGCGCCGAAATGCGCGCTCGGCATCGCAGAGCATCTCGCCCTCTTCCACGATGATGGAGTGCAGCGTGCGAAAGACGTGGGCACTGACGCTGCACTCGTCGTCGAGCGCGATGGGTGCGGGGATGCCCTCTGCCCCAATCCGGGCAATGACCTGGAGCGAGTTGCTCTCACGATCGTGGACGAGAATCGCCGCCCGATGTGCGCCGACGGTTTCGCTGACTTCTTTCAGGATTGTGGCAGCGCCTTCCTCGAGCGACACCGTGCGGCCGAGAATTTCACTGATCGAGTAAAGAAGATTGATCTCCTCGTAGCGCTCGGCGAGCTCGTTGGCGGCGTGCTCCACCTCGAGCGAGTTTTGAAGAAACTGCGTGACGACCGGCAGCAGAAATGCGAGGTAGCGATCCAGCTCGCGTCGCTCGATTGGGCACGGCCCGAGGATCATCCACGCGGCGCGCGGTCCGGGGACCGGAACGATGAGCATGCGTCCGCGCTCGGTCGGCTCATCGCGGATGCTGCCCAGAGGGGGCAGCGTGGCGTGGTTGGGCTGGTCGCCGTGTGCCGTGCCGGCGATGAACTTGAGCGGGCTGTCGGTGGAACCATCGCGGCGCCACACGGAGGCGTCACAGCGGGTGGCGTCGTGAAAGGCGGCGAGAACGTCGCCGAGCTCGCTCACGCGCGCGTGAGGGTCAGGCGCACCACGTTTCCGGCGCCGGGCGACACGTCGAATCGCTCGACGCCGTCCATGAGCTTGCGCATGAGAAAGAGTCCACGACCATCTTCGCGCTCGAGATTCTCGGCCGTGGTGGCGTCGCGTGTTTTGGCCTCCAGGTCGAACCGGTCCCCCTCGTCGGCGATGTCGACCACGAGGCGCGTCATGTCGATGTCGGCATGGACGCGGACGCGCTTGTCGGGATCTTCGTGATTGCCGCGAAGGATCGCGTTCGACAGTGCTTCGGTGAGGGCCACCGGAACGTTCAGCGCCAGTTGATGCTTGTTGTAGAACAGCTCCGCGCAGGGATGGCGCACGAGATCCACGACGCGTTCGATATACGCAATGTCGCTGGGGATCTCGACTTCAATGGAAACGCGGAGCCCAGCGTCGGGAGGGTTGGTCGCGGCCATGGCTGGGGCAGTACGGCGAGAGGGCGTGATCATACGCCCTGGGACGCGCACGGCCCGCCAGCAGGCGGACCGTGCCGAACGATCATGTGCGGCCTAGAAGCTCGACAGCGCGCGGTCGCGCGTGTCGGAGATCTGAAACAGTGTATCCAGCTTCGTGAGCTCGAACAGCGTCTTCAAGTCATCATTCAAATTGGCGAGACGCAGCTCACCGCCCTGCTCCCTGATCTTCTTCGAGAGGGAGACCAGCACACCCAGCCCCGAGCTATCGATGTAGCCGGTCTGCGCGAAGTCGATGAGAAACTTCTTTTCACCGCGCTCGAGCTCGTCGAGCACCTTCTGCTTGAGCTCTTGGCGGTTCCCGACAATCAGTTGTCCTTCGACATCGACCACGACGATTTCACC
>JANMAY010000045.1:0-9225 GCA_031360095.1 Gemmatimonadaceae bacterium | reverse complement strand
GGCGCGGAACTCGAGCACGGGCACGCCGGACTCCCGAAGTATGTCGCCGACCTCCTGCCGGCTGCGCAGATGCGCGGACAGCTCGTCTTCGCCCCGGCCAAGGCCGCCCAGGTAGATGATGCGATTCACGCCCGCCGCTCGCGCTGCCTGCCCGAAGTTGCGCGCGGCAAGCCGGTCCGCGTCCTCGAACGATCCGCTTGAACCCATCGAGTGGACCAGGTAGTACGCGACGTCGATGCCCTGGAGCGCGGGCACGAGGCTCGGCGGGTCGAGAACGTCGCCAGCAATGATTTCAGTGCCGGCACCGACCTTCTGCGCCAGGACATCCGGGCGCCGGGCGAGGCAACGCACGCGAAGCCCGCGACTTTCGAGGGAACGCAGCAGACGCCCGCCAACATAGCCGGTGGCCCCGGTGAGCAGGACATGCGGAGCCGTCCGGACGGCCACTGCTTTCGTCATCAATGAGTCCCGTACTGAGAATAGGACATCGGTCGGCGCGCGAAATTGCCCAGCCAACGAAAGCTAGGGTAGGGGCGAAGAAACGCCTGCAACGGGAATTACAACCGCTCGATTCCCGCCTTTCCTCGCGTGACACGCCAGCGAGTCGGCGTCTCGATCGGCGCGTTGGGCTTCGAGACATAAGCAACCGTGCGGTACTCTGTCGTCCACGTGCTCGCGTCCACCGAGCACCGCATGTAGCCGCGCCGATTCTGCTGCCACTTGATGTGCGGATTCTCCGCACGGATCGCCGGCGTCGAAAGCGCAGTGGTGTCGGAGCCGTCGCCACCGGAGCTGATGCTCGTGCCCACGAACTCCGCGGCGATCGGCGCACGCTCTGCGCGCCGAAAGTCGGTGCGCAACTCGTTTACCCAGTTCGTGTGAATGTCGCCCGTGAGCACGACGGTGCGATTGGGAGCGGAGCGCGCAATGTTCGACAGCAAACGATCACGCGCCGCGGGGTAGCCGCTCCACTGGTCCATCGACAGGCGCTGCTGCTCGCCAGCCAGACTGTCGTACGGCGCAAGCATGACCTGATTGGCAAGCACCTGCCATTTCGCGGAGGAGGACGCGAGCCCGTCGGCGATCCAGCGCTCCTGCCGCGCGCCGAGCATCGTGCGCGACGGGTCGGCCCAATCGCCGCAGGGGACGACCTGATTGCCATCGTCGCAGGCCTGATCACTGCGATACTGGCGGCCGTCCATGACCCAGAAGCGCGCGAGCGCGCCCCAGTCAACGGTGCGCGTGATGTTCAGATCGCTCCACGACTTCGCGCGCGGCACGCGAACGGGCTGATTCTCCCACCACGCCTGATATCCCGCGGCGCGTCGCGCGCGCATCTGCTCTTCGGACTCCATGTTGTTCTCGCCAATGGAGCCTGCATAGTTGTTGTCCACTTCGTGATCGTCCCACGTGACGATCCAGGGACAACGCGCATGCGCGGCCTGGAGGTTCGCGTCGGACTTATAGAGCGCGTAGCGACGGCGGTAGTCGTCGAGCGTGCGGATCTCGAAGCCGTTGTGGCTGCGCACACGGTTGGGAATCGCACCGTACTCGTAGATGTAGTCGCCGAGGTGCGCGACGAGATCGATCTCCTCCTTCGCCATGTGCGCGTATGCCGTGTACAGTCCCATCTCGTAGTGCTGACACGAGGCAACGGCAATGCGAAGTGGCGTCGTTGCACCGGCCGCGGGGCTCGTGCGGAAGCGACCCACCTTGCTCGTCGCGCCGCCCGTCGAGAAGCGATAGAAGTACCAGCGGTCGGGCGTCAGTCCATCGACGTCGACATGGATGGAATAGCCCAGCTCAGGCGCGGCAGTGGCGCGGCCTTGCTCCACGATCTTCGTGAATGCGTCGTCGTCGGCGAGCTCCCACGTGACGACGACGCGCTGGCCGTCCATACCGCCGTCGGGCTCGAGCGGGCGCGGCGCGAGCCTCGTCCACAGGATGCCGCTCTTGGGCGTGGGATCACCAGACGCGACGCCCAGCATGAACGGGTCGTCGACGAGACGCGGACGTGATGTGACGCGCCAGACGTTGGGCACCACGGCGCAGAAGGCGGCGTAGCGGGAAAGGTCGAGGAGAAAATCGCGGCGTTCCATGCGCAGACAATCGGAGGAGGAGTCATGCGTGAACTGGCCATAACCTGCGTCCTCAATCGCGCCGTCGCCATGCTGCCGTGTACGAGCGGCCAAAAACGGATGTCGGCATGCTGCCTGACTCGAAGATCCTTTACGCCGCCAAAAAATCTCGCTACCGTCCATGAGCCGTTGCGAGGGCGCGCACGCACCTCGCTGCGAATCAACTACTGAACGACGAGACTTCCCATGCCTGGTCGAAACAAGCGCCGTCCCGCGGGTGTTCGGCTCCAAGACACCGTGCGCCTCACCGCCGCCGGCGCCGGGATGCTCCTTGGCGATCTCGAGCACCGCATTCTCGAAGCTGCCTGGTCGCTCGCGCGCCCAGTGTCGGCGCGGGAACTACACGACAGGGTCGCGAAGACGCACGACGTGGTCTACATCACGAGCGTGACAGTGGCCAACCGTTTGGTCGAGAAGGGCATTCTGCACCGCGAGAAGCGCGACGAGATCTATCACTATTCCGCGACGCTGACCCGCGACGAGTTCAGCGCGCGCGCCTCACGCCACGTCGTGCAGCGGATCGTGGAACTCGGTTCGACTGCGGTGAGCGCCTCCTTGGTCGACGTGCTCGCGGAGCGCGATCCGGAGCAACTGGCCGAGTTGGGCCGGCTCGTCAGGAAAAAGCTGAAGGAACGCGGGGACAGCGGGCGCTAGGAGAGCGAGATGCGCGGGGGGAGGAGCGTACGACTGGCGGAGCGGGAGCAGTCGCATCGGCGGGCGCTGCTTTTGAGCGTCGCCGGGCTCATCCTGCTGAGTACGAGTCCGGTGTTCGGGCATCATCTGGCCAAGCAGGCCGACGCGCTCCTCACCGGCTACGACCACCTGGGCAAGATCTGTCTCATCGCGCTGCACGCGCTGCTTGCTCCGGTGCACACGACCTTCCATGTGCTGCTCGCGTGCGGAATCGTGTATGCCATCTGGGACAGAGCGCGTGCATGGAACGGACTTCGTACCACACTGCGAGCGTTGGACGCGACGGTGCCGCGGCCGGATCACGCAGTGTCCGTCGCAGCACGGAATGTCGGCCTCGACGCCGATCGGATTCGTACCGTTGGCGGATTGCCGAACCCTGCATTTACGACCGGCTTCTGGCGGCCCACGGTTTATGTCGCCGAGTCGCTCCCGGGGATTTTGGACGGGCCACAATTGGAAGCCGTTCTGGCGCACGAAGCCGCGCACGTCGCTCGGCGCGATCCGCTCAGGCTCTCGTTGATGCGATTTCTGGCCTGCACGCTGTTCTACATTCCAGCCCTCAGACGCCTGGCGGATGATCTGACGGATGAGGCGGAAATCGAAGCGGACGATGCGGCACTCTCGCGAAGCGAGCCACTGGTGCTTGCGTCCGCCATCCTGGTCCTTGCGGAGTGGGCGGTGCCCATCGGTCTGCGTCACGCGCTGCGGACCGGGGGCGCGGTTGCCTTCCAGCGATTCTCACCGCTTCATCGCGTCGATTTGCTCGATCGGCGCATCCGGCGCCTGGCCGGCGAACCGGCATCGGTGGGTACGCATGTGACCGGCAGATCTTTGGGGGGCGCAGGCGCCGTGCTCGCGGCCGTATGGGCTTCGGGAGTCATGATGGCGCATCCGCTTCCGATCGAAGTCCCGGGCCGAATCAGCGCAACGCCGCATGAGCATTCTGCTCTCCACTGCCGGCACCTCGGCGAGTTTGCATTCAGTCATCTGTTTTGCCTTGGCCTGCAGTCGCACCCGAGCGGAGCGCCCTGCCCGCACACCGGGCGATAGCGGGATCCTCACAAGAGAGCGGGCTGAACGATTACGCGTCCGTCGCCGGGCGCAGTGTCGAAGAGTGCGCGACTTGTGGTAGCGCTTTATGCTAAGTAAAATCAACGTGTGAGCGCTGTACCTGAACCCGACGATTGGAGTTGGTCGTGATGGATTGCACCTTCGTGCGACTCGGCAACGCGACGTCCGCGATGCGGACAGTGGCTGCCGTGAGCATGTTCGCGCTCGTCGCACCGGTAGCCGGTGCGCAGACGGATTTTTACAACACCGACCGTGGCCGTCCGGTTCAGATCGAAGATGCGTACGTGACGGAGCGGTACGCCTTCGAGCTGAAGCTTGCCCCGGTTCGGCTCGAGCGAACGCAAGGTGGTACGTACAACTGGGGACTCGAGCCAGAAATTGCGCTCGGCATTCTTCCTCGCACACAAATCGAGGTCGGGCTGCCGATGGCGTTCGTCGAGCAAGGCACTCAGCGTCGGAGCGGCATCGCCGGAGTCGATGTGTCGGCGATGCACAATATGAACGTCGAGACGGCAGGGCTGCCCGCTCTCGCGATTCGCGGTGACGTCCTCTTGCCGGTTGGCAATCTCGCGCCGGAGCGCACCTATTCCTCCGTGACGGGAATGGCGACGCGAACATACCGGTGGGCGCGATTTCACGTCAACGGACAGTACACCTTTGGTGCGTCGCCGAGCACGACATCGCCTGGTGCGGGGCCAGGCGCCATCGAGGTGTCGCGTTGGCTCGCCGGCGCGGCCATCGACAAAGCCTTTCCGCTGTCGTCGACGCTCATCACGGCGGAGCTGTACGGGCGCAAGCCGCTGAACTCCAGTGAGTCGGTCGAGTACACCGCCGGCGCAGGCACGCGCTTCCAGATGAGTCCAACCCTCGCGCTCGATGGCGGATTCGGACGGCGGTTGAACGGGCCGGAGCAGGGCTGGTACATCACGTTCGGCAGCGCGTACGCCTTTGGCATTCGGTCCTTGTTTCCGGGCGGTCAATGAGCACCGCCCACGACGTTCAGCTTTTCAGCGGGAAGGAGCAGATGCACATCATGCGCACGTTCAGTGCTGCTGCACATGGGAGCGCACGCCTACTCGCATCGCGATTTGCTGCGTGCACGTTGCTGGCTGTCTCGGCGCTGATTGCGTCGGCGGGGGTTCCCGCGGTCGCCGGCGCGCAGTGGTCGACCGCGTACGAGCAGTACTACCTGCCCGGAAAATTCAACTGGACCTTCCGCACCCAGTATCCCGCGGCCGATCGCCTGTTCAACGCGTTCGACTACGGTCACGCGATTCTCTACGAGCGGTTGTACAACAACTCGCGCGCGCCGGTCTCCGAGCTCGAGGAAGACGAGTACAACTTCATTACCCGAAAGCTCCTCGTCAGTCCCCCGCGGCTGCCACTCGAAGAGTCGGCCATCGAGGTCAACTACGCGAAGCTTGCTCCCGAAGCAAAGATGATGTTCGACTGGGCGCACCTGCTGCACCGTCAGATCTACGACGTGCTCGCGTCCGAGAACATGTCGCAGGCGGACAAGGATGCGACGATTGCCAAGCTTGTCGCGTACTACAAGACGCGTTCGGATCTCGCGTTCAGCTCGTTGCCGAAAAACATGGAGCTGATGGAAGGTCAGCCCTACTCGCTCGCGTTCCGAAAGGAGTACCCCAAGTTCAATGGGCTGATCTGGGGGTACCACTGGCTGCAGGTCGGGCTCTACGAGCCGATGATGATCGGGAAGACGCAGGAAGAGCGACAGGCTGGCGTGGCCGCGGCCGTGTCGCGCTTTCGCCAGATGTTGGAGAACGCGCCCGAGCACATGCCGCGTGTCATGCCGATGACGGCTGCAATCGCGCCGACGTTTGCGAAACGGTACCAGGAAGCGGCCATCATCTTCGACAATCTGCACGCGATGCACGATGTCATCTCGGACATTCTGGCGGACGAGAATGTGCCGCACGATAAGAAGCGCGCAACGATCCTCGAAGCTGCGAGCCGATATCGCGATGCCTCGTCGTTCCTCATGCCGATTGCCGAGTGGGCCAGTATGGGAGAGATGATGGGAATCGCGAACATGGGTGGACCGTCCGTGGCGATCCTCCCGGGCTGGCCGACACCCACACTGGCGCGCGGCGCCAGCATGCTGGACGCGATGAAAGGAATGGCCGGCATGCAGCATGGAGCGCCGGGAGCGGCAGCGATGCCGAACATGCCGGGGATGAAGACGTCCGACTCCGGCTCCGCCAGTGCCGCGCATGCCGCCATGGCGGACATGCCTGGAATGAAAAAAACGGATTCTGCGGCGGCACCTGCGCACGCGGGCATGAGCGGTATGGCGGGCATGGCGGACACGAAGATGCTTGCTCGAGATTCGGCGATGATGCGGTTGCACGAGGGGATGATGCGTGATCCGGTCATCCGACAGCGCGTCATGTCCGACACGTCATTGCGGCGCTTGATGGACGCGCTGGCGAGTGATGCATCCGGGATGCACGCCATGCCAGGCATGGCGGGAATGGCCGGCACGCCGTCAAAGGCGAACGCTCGGAGAATGAGCATGCCAGGCATGAAGCACACGGCGCCAGGCGCCGCTGTCAAAAAAGGTGCTGCGAAGAGAGCGGCGAGCTCCAAGCCGGCTCCAGCGAGAAAGGCACCTCCCGCCACGAAGAAGAGCATGCCGCCCATGGATATGAAGGGCATGAAGGGAATGCCTGAGATGAAGCACTAGATGTTCGCTCGTGTTTGGACGCGTAGGGCCGTGCTGGTGGCGCTCCTGGTGTTCGCGATGCCGGAAATGGCGCGAGCACATGGCCGACTCAAAAGCTCGGCGCCAGCGGCCGGTGCCCACCTCGGAACGGTGCCTCGTGAATTGCGATTCCAGTTCAGCGAAGTTCCGGAACTGACCTTCTCGGCCGTGAAGCTGATCGGCTCGAATGGGCGTGAGATTCCGTTGGGCCCGCTTGGCTACGCAGCCGACTCGCGTCGCACCGTGATCGCGGCGATCCGGATTGCGTTGCCATCGGGCATCTATGTTGTGCAATGGCAGCTCGCCGGCGACGATGGGCATCCGATCCGGGGTCGGTTCGAGTTCGTCGTTGCGCCCGGCGCTATGGGTGCCGCGTCGGACAGCGCCGTTGTCGGCGCGCCACCGTCCGCGACGCCGGACTCCGCGACGGGGGCAATGGCGATGCATCATGACGCGGCGTCGATGCCCGAGGGGAAGGGCTTCGGATCCGAATCGCTCTCGTACGTCGCGCTTCGCTGGGCGCAGTTCATGGCGCTGCTGCTCGTCGTCGGTGCTGTCGTATTTCGCCAGGCCGTCTTGAGGATCGCCCAGCGCAAGACCGGTCCCGAATCGCTGCTGCTGAAGGCGGCAGGCGCCCGCGCGGCACGAGTTGGCCACGTGGCGGCCGCGGCACTTGGGGTGACGTTGGTTCTTCGCCTCCTCGCACAGTCCTATGCCATGCACGGCGCGACGCAGCTATGGGACGTCTCTCTCTCCACGGCGATGATCCGAAACACCACCTGGGGGAAGGGCTGGCTGCTTCAGCTCGTGGGGGTGATCATCGCGGGACTTGGGTTTCACCGTGCGCGTCGGGCGCGCGGGGAACTCGGCGCGCCGGGTGGCGGCGTTCGGAATGCGGATCTGGGGTGGACGCTCGCGACACTGGGCGCGGTATTGGTCGCATACTCACCCGCCTTTTCCGGACACGCCTCGGCGGTGCCCAAACTTCGGACGCTCGCGATCGCCGCGGATGGGCTGCATGTGCTGGCCGCGAGCAGTTGGCTCGGAACGCTAGCGCTGGTTCTGATCGCCGGTGTGCCTGCCGCGGTGCGTCTTGCCGCCACGGATCGTGGACCATCGGTGGCGGCGCTGGTCAACGCATTTTCTCCGGTCGCGCTGGCGAGTGCCGCGCTCGCTGTCGGCTCGGGCGTGTTTGCCGCGTGGCTGCACGTGGGGCGCATTCCCAACCTCTGGGGTACGCGCTACGGGATCACACTGCTGGTGAAGCTCACGATCCTCGGAGTCGTCGCGCTCACCGGTTTCTACAATTGGCGCTTCGTCCAACCTCGACTCGGCACCGATGACGCCACGCGGCAACTGCGGCGGTCGGCGTCGGTCGAGGTCATGGTCGCCGTGATCGTCCTACTCGTGACGGCCGTGCTCGTGGCAACGCCCACGTCGATGGACATGGAGATGTGAGCAGCGCGTAGCGCTGAGTCACCCCGCCGCGCGCCACATTAACAACGACCAGGGATTCTTCATCACCTGCCCAGCTTCGACACCTTCTGCTGAAAGTCGCTGATCTCCTTCGTTTGATCCGCTTTCATCTTCTCAGCCATCTGCCTCAGCATCGTGTTTTTGGCCTTCGGCAGATATTCGTCGACCATGGCGATCGCCTCTTGATGATGCGTGATGATGTTCTCGTAAAAGCTCCGCTCGTACTCCTTGCCAGTTTTCGGCTTGAGCTCATCGGCCATTGCTTGGTGCGCAGGTATCACTTTCGGCGCGTACGAATCCTTGAAGTCCTTTTCGAGCATCCCCATCATGTGCTCCAGCTCCTTGTCCTGCGCCGCATCCAGCTTGCGGGCGTCAGCCGCCGCCGCGCCGACCCCCGTTCGGTCCTTCGTCATATGTGCCATGACGATGAGTCCTTTGTGATGATCGCTCATCATTCGTAAAAAGTCGCGATCCGCATCGCCGGTCATGTTGGCCATGCCGGCCATGCCGGCGTGCGCGGATGTGCCCGTATCAGGCATCGCGGATGACGCGGCCGGCGCGGGCGTGGTCCCCACTGTGCTGTCCATTGGTTTCTCCTTGGTTCCGCAGGCCGTGGCCACGAGCACGAGCGGTACCGCCGCCGCACGGAAGTATGCTGAGATTGACCGATTGAGGATGAATGCCATGTGCTTCTCCCTTGGATTGTTGTTTTTCGGGGACGAGCCAGACGAACCTCCTACGCCATCTGGGCCATCTTCGCACAGCTGTCCGCACAGCGCCTGCATTCCGCCGCGCACTGCTTCATCATGTCGCTGCCGCCCATCTTCTCGCACGCCGCTGCGCACGCTCGGCAAATTTCGGCACACGCTGCGCACGTCGTGCTGTGATGCTGCGAGTGTCGAGTCATGAAATCGGCGCTCGTGGCGCAGATCTGCGCGCAATCCAGCAGAAGCGCGATGTGGGCCGAGCTCGCATGCTCACCTCCCTTGTCGAGACAGTGTCGGGCCGTATGCAGGCATGTTTGATGACACGATGTATCGCCGCGATGCGAGCAGGTGATGTAGAGCCCACTCACGTCGTTCAGAACGCGCTCGATGTGCTGGCGCAGGTGGTCGTCGCGGC
>JANMAY010000023.1:0-1583 GCA_031360095.1 Gemmatimonadaceae bacterium | reverse complement strand
GTCTCTCGTTTCCGGTTCCACACGGAAATGCGGTAGTCGCGATCGATGACGTACAGCCCCACGGGGAGCGAGTCGATGATGCGTTCGGTCACCCGGCGCTCGCGATCGATCTGGCGCGTCCGGTCGATGACTTCCGTCTCGAGGCGCTGCGCGTACGCGGCCTGCCGCAGCACGGGCGCGAGAATGTCCGCGATCGTCGCGAGGAAGGTGCGCTGGTCCGGCGACAGCGGTCCTCGCGGCGTCAGGACGAGCGCTCCCAAGGCTCGATGCGCGGCGTCGAGCCGCACGACGACGAGTCCGGAATTGCCAGGCACCGGCTGGCTCACGTGCGCGCGAACGATGGACGCCGGCGGAGTCGACGGCCCGAACCGAGCCTCGCAGCGAAGATCGCCCTCTTCACCGAGCCACAGCGAGACGTTGTTCGCTCCCACCGTATCGCCCACGAGCTCGAGCACTCCGGGCAGCACCTCTCCCGGCGCGTCTCCCGTGGCGAGCGCAGCAGCTATTTGAGCAACGGCATTGAGCAGCGGGCGATCCCAGACGGAGCTAACCGAGAGGGAGTTGGAGCCCACCGCGCGCATCGCGTCGTCGCGACTTGGAGTCGTGGTCAGGTCCGTACTCGGGAGTAGAGGAGCCCCAAGATAGGACGAAATGTCCGAGGGGACAAGATGACTGACGCGACCGGACGCATTTTTGTTTGCAATCCCGCACGAAGCGGTCGGTCTAACTCATCCGATCCCGTCGATGAGAACGTAAGCGCAGTTGGAGTAGAATCGCCTGCGAGATTGGGACATGGCTTTCTCCTTCATCGTCTACCCAACCGCGAGGGCTGCGTATCCCGGTGCCGTCACGAGGGCGACGGCGCCGAGGAGTCGGTATTCGGCGAGGCTGCTATCGGGCACGACGGGCGTCGCGCCCGCGATGCCGGCCATGGTTCCCGCCATCAACGCTTCGCGAATGGGGCGCTCCAGAAACTGCCACGCCTCGGTGATTTCGCCGCCGACGTAGATGCGCCCCGGATTGAACGCGCTCACCACCAGAGCAAGCCCGCGACCGATATACGTGCCCGTTTCCACGAGCGCTTCACGGGCTGCGACCTCCCCGCCACGTGCGCGGCGCACGAGCTCTTCGATGGTGGGTGGCGGCAGCTTGCGGACGGACCGATCGCCGCGCTCTGCGCGCGCCGCGGACGCCAGCTTCTTCAGATACCGCTCGATCGTCGCGGTGTTATTCGCCAGTGCCTCCCAGCATCCACGCTTGCCGCACACGCATTGTGGCCCTGAACTGTCTAGCCCCACATGGCCAAACTCACCGGCCGTGTGGGTTTCTCCGCGCAGAATCTCGCCGTTCAGCGCCAGGCCGACGCCGATTCCTTCCGACACGCTGACGTAGGCAAAGCTGTTCACGGACGTCAGCGCATCGGGCTCGAGCCACAACCGAGCGAGCGCGCAGGCGATGGGTGCGCTCTCGATGAAGACCTTGCGACCAAGGCGGGCCGAGAGCGCGGCGCGGACGTCCACGTCGCGCCATCCGAGTCGCGGGGCGTAGATCAGTCGACCCGTTTTCCGATCGACCATGCCGGG
>JANMAY010000020.1:0-3246 GCA_031360095.1 Gemmatimonadaceae bacterium | reverse complement strand
GCTCCTGCGCACGCGCGATGCGAGCTTTCGCAGCCGCCGGTGGGAGATCACGGACATGGTCGATCGAATTGGCGCAGGGGACGCGTTTTCGGCCGGGCTCATTTACGGGTTGCTGACATACGGACGAACCGAATTTCAGCGTGCGCTGGAGTTTGCGACGGCGGCGTCGTGTTTGAAGCACACCATTGCTGGTGACGTGAACCGCGTGCGGGCGGGTGAAGTCGAAGCGTTGTTGACGGGCGACGGGACCGGACGCGTTCAGCGATAGGCACGCACCACACCCGAGGGAGGTTGCATGGCGGTACACGATCTGTCGGTCGAGCAGCAAGCTGCGCGGGATAGCGTTGCCCCACCGGGGCTGGGGTATCGGTGGACCATTTGCGCACTTCTGTTCGCGGCGACGACGATCAACTATGTGGACCGTCAGGTCGTCGGCATTCTTGCGCCGACGTTGGCGCGTGAGCTGAATTGGTCCGAGACCGACTACGGGGCACTCACCTCGTGGTTCAGCTTCGCCTACGCGATTGGATTCTTGTTTGCCGGCAGGTTGATCGACAAGGTCGGCGTGAAGAACGGATATTCCATCGCTATTGTGACGTGGAGCCTCGCGGCAATGTCGACTGCACTTGCGTCGACCGTGAACGGCTTTTCGATCGCGCGCGCCGCACTGGGACTTGGCGAGTCCGGAAATTTTCCCGCCGCAATCAAGGCGACCGCCGAATGGTTTCCCCGCAAGGAGCGCGCATTCGCCACGGGAATCTTCAACGGTGGAACAAATGTCGGCGCTGTGGTTGCCCCGCTCATTGTGCCGTATATCGCACTCAACTGGGGTTGGCGCTGGGCATTCATCATCACGGGCGCTCTGGGCTTCGTGTGGCTGGTGGTCTGGCTGCTGGTGTACCGCAACCCAGACGTGCATCCAAAGCTGAGCAAGGCCGAGTTGGCGTACATCCGGAGCGATCCCGCCGAGCGTGAGGAACCCGTATCGTGGTTCGAGGTGCTCGGCCATCGGCAGACGTGGGCGTTCTTTCTGCTCAAGCTGCTGAGTGATCCTGTGTGGTGGTTCTACCTCTTCTGGCTGCCGAAATTTCTCGACTCGCAGTTTGGTGTGAAACTCGCCGGCCTCGCGGCTCCGCTGGTCGTCATCTATTTGATCGCGGACATCGGATCGATTGGCGGCGGCTGGTTGTCGGGCGCGCTGATCAGGCGCGGCTGGTCGGTGAACAAGGGCCGCAAGATCACGCTGCTCATTGCGGCGCTACTCATTCTACCCACGATGTTCGTGCCGTTTGCTCCGACCATGTGGGGGGCGGTTGCGCTTGTGAGCCTCGCGGCGGCGGCACATCAATGGTGGTCGGCCAACGTGTTCACGACGGCGAGCGACATGTTTCCGCGGCGCGCCGTTGCGTCAGTCGTTGGATTCGGCGGGTTCGCGGGCGCCATGGGCGGCGTGGTCTTCCAACGTATCGTCGGCCACCTGTTGCAAAACGATCCGAACGCGTACCGGCAGATCTTCATCTATTGCGGTCTGATCTATGTAGTAGCGCTTGGGTTAATGCACTTGATCGTGCCGCGCATGGAACCGGCACGTCTCGGGGGGGATACAGCGCGCGGATACTGATGCGGAGGGAGTAGCCATGGCGACGAAGGACAACGGCGACCTGGGTGCACTGTTTTCGCTGCGCGGACGGCGCGCGCTCGTGACGGGTGCGAGCCGAGGGCTCGGGCGTGCGATGGCGGAGGCGCTGGCGCGTGCTGGTGCGGACGTGGTCTGCGCGACGTCGCACGAGGGCGGCGCCAGCCAAACTGTGGACGTCATTCGCGGCTGGGGGCGGCATGCGTGGGAGGTCGTGGCCGATTTGAGCGATCATGCGTCGGTCGAGTCGATGGCAAACGACGTCGAGCTGGTTGCCGGGCACATCGACGTGCTGGTGAACAATGCCGGTACGATCCGGCGCACAGAGGCAACGGAATACACGCTCGCCGACTGGGACCTCGTGATGCGCACGAACCTCGACGCGACGTTCATGCTCTGTCAGCACTTCGGGCGCGACATGGTGGCGAACGGAATCGGGAAGATCATCAACGTCGCGTCGCTGTTGTCGTTCAGCGGCGGCATCACGGTGCCGGCATACACGGCGAGCAAGCACGCGGTGGCGGGGCTGACCAAAGCGCTCGCCAATGAATGGGGGAAGCACGGTGTGCAGGTGAATGCCATCGCGCCCGGCTACTTCCGGACAGACAACACGCGGGCATTGCAGGAGGATCCTGTTCGGTCGGAGCAGATCAGCGCTCGCATCCCGGCGGGGCGGTGGGGGGATCCATCGGATCTGGCCGGAGCCGTGGTGTTTCTCGCCTCACACGCCAGCGATTATGTGAATGGTCACGTGCTGGTGGTGGATGGGGGGTGGATGGCGCGGTGAAGCGGTAGGACCGTAGGACCGGAGGACCGTACACTGCAACTACCCACCAATGCACTTCCTTCCCGACGCGACGCGAACCGCGCGCATGAACACCGATGAGCTCCGCGCGAGCTTTCTCGTGCAGGGGCTTTTTCAGTCCGGCGCGATCAATTTCCGGCATATCGATCTCGATCGCGTGGTACTCGGGGGCGCGGTACCGACGACCGCTCCGCTCGCGCTCGAGAGCCCGGAATATCTGCGTGCGGAGTTCTTCTGCGAGCGGCGCGAGCTCGGCGTCCTGAACATCGGCGCATCTGGCCAAGTGAGCGTCGATGGCGCTGACTACGTGCTCGGCAATCGCGATCTGGTGTACATCGGACGCGGGAGCCGTTCCGTGACGTTCACGAGCGACGATGCGCAGCGGCCGGCGCGGTTCTATCTCGCCAGCTATCCCGCGCATGCCGGCCATCCCACGCAGAGTGTAGCCGCGAGCGCCGTGCAGTCAGCGGAGATTGGGTCTCTGGAGCAGGCGAACCGCCGTCGCATCGCGCGCTACATCCACGCGGAGGGTGTGCAGAGCGCACAGCTGGTCATGGGGATGACCGCACTGGAGCCGGGAAGTGTGTGGAACACCATGCCAGCGCACCGGCATGTGCGTCGCACGGAAGTGTATCTGTATTTCGATCTCGCGGAAAATGCCGTGGTGTTTCACCAGCTTGGAGATGCGACGGAGACGCGACACCTCGTCGTTCGCGATGGGGAGGCCGTACTGTCCCCTGGCTGGTCGATTCATGCCGGCTGCGGCACGGCGAACTATTCCTTCTGTTGGGCGATGGGCGGAGAG
>JANMAY010000016.1:0-11470 GCA_031360095.1 Gemmatimonadaceae bacterium | reverse complement strand
AGGTTCTTCATGGTCCAGCTGCCACACACTTGCGCTATCTGCGTCAGTGAGTGAGCAAGCGGGATGATGAGTGACAGTGTATTCCGGCAGGATGGACGCCGAACCAGCATCTGCAGAGGGCGAAGCACTGGGTTGTCCATCAGCCGAAAATGAGCACGGCCATCAGCGACGGCAGCGCTTGGCGGGCATGCAGGCTGTCGCCCATGCGCGCGTAAGTCGCCACGACCCCGTCGAATGACCGCTGCCCATTGACCGCTTCCGCCTGCCGGTAGGCGGCCAACGCCTCCGGGAAGCGTCCCAGTCCCATTACGCCACAGCCACCCAGCAATCGCCGAAATAGTATGTCGGCTCAAGGGTGCATGACGCGGTGTGTCCATGTATGGCTTGACAGGTATATACACAGTTAAGTATATACAGGAATGGAATCTGCCTTTGGCATCATCGCGGAACCGAACCGTCGGGCCATTCTCAACCTGCTTGCATCCTCCGAGCGCTCCGTCGGCGAGATCGAGCGCAAGCTGCGGATGCCGCAGCCCTCGGTCTCCAAGCACCTCAGGGTGCTCCGACAAGCCGGCTTCGTGGAGGCGCGTGTGGAGGCGCAGCGGCGTGTGTACCGGATCAGCCCTGAACCACTCAAGGAGGTCGACGCGTGGCTGGCTCCGTTCCGGCGCTACTGGTCCGGCCACGTCGACGCTCTCGAACGCCACCTCGATCGCATGGAACGAGTACCTCCCAGGAAGGGAAAGAAACGATGAGTGATCGCGAGAAGTATTCGCCGGGCGCCGCCGCTGGCGCTGAGGTCCAGAAAGACGGGGACAAGTGGACGCTCGTTCTCGTACGAGAACTACATCATCCGCCGGGGAAGGTCTGGCAAGCGCTGACCGAACCCGAACACCTGCGCGAGTGGGCACCGTTCGATGCCGATCGGAACCTCGACACTGCCGGACCGGTGAAGCTCTCGACGGTCGGGACGCCAACCCCGCAAGTCTCCGAGACGCGCGTCAAGCGCGCCGAGGCGCCGAGGCTGCTCGAGTACAGTTGGGGAGGCACCGATATCCGGTGGGAACTGGAGCCGCTGGCCAACGGCACGCGCCTCACGCTCTGGCACAACATCGATCGCAGGTTCATTGCGATGGGCGCGGCTGGTTGGCACATCTGCTTCGACGTGCTCGACCGGTTCCTGGCTGGTCACCCTATCGGCCGCATTGTCGCTGGCGAGGCGCTGAAGTTCGCCGGCTGGCAACGCCTGCATGCCGAGTATGCCAAGCAATTCGGCGTCGAAGCGGCGAACCCGCACCCCACAACGTGAGAGAACGAATTCACCGTGGAGACCGATGATCCACCGACCGCGAACCTTCAGAGGAGATTCCATTGAACTGGAACACCTGGATTCGGCAGACGCACCGCTGGCTGTCCATTGCCTTCACCGTGACCGTCATCGCCAACTTCGTCGCCATGGCACGGGGGACGCCTCCCGCTTGGGTGACCTACTCGCCGCTGCTCCCGCTGGCTTTGCTCCTGTTCACTGGTCTCTACATGTTCGCGCTGCCGTATGCCACCAAGTGGCGCAGCGGGCGACGCGCCGACTGAACGGGGGCCGGCCGCATGACGTACGCCCTCCGCTACAACCACCTCTGGAACTTTGAGGATGAGCACATGAAAAAGTCGGACGCGAGCAAAGGGCAGTCGGCATCGGAGCTCATCTCAAAAAGAATCGCCGAACTCGGAGACTGGCGCGGAGACACGCTCGGCAGAATGCGCACGCTCATCAAGGACGCAGACCCGGACGTCGTCGAGGAGTGGAAGTGGATGGGCACTCCGGTGTGGTCGCACAGCGGCATCATCTGCACTGGCGAGTCCTACAAGAAAGCCGTCAAGCTGACATTCGCGAAGGGAGCCGCTCTGAAGGATCCGGCCCGTCTCTTCAACTCGAGTCTCGACGGAAACGTACGCCGTGCGATCGACATCCACGAAGGAGAAGAAGTGGACGACCGCGCCTTCAAGGCGCTCGTTCGCGAAGCCGTCGCCCTCAACAGTTCCGGCAAGCCGAAACCTTCGAAGAAAGCGAAGTCCTAAAAGCCTCGAACGGCGCCGTGCCCGATCATCGCACCGCGGGCGACAAGCGCTCCCGCCACAGCGCGTAACCCGCAGGCGTCATGTGCAAACTGTCTGGTCCGAAAAACTCGGGTCTCGGACGTCCATCCCCGCGCAGCATTGGAGTGAACACGTCGACGTAGCGCTGTAGCGTATCTCTCGCGATGATCTCGCGCACGAGCCGGTTCGCAACACGCATGCTGTCGATGAGTGCCCATCGGCTCGGACTTGGCTTGATCGATACGAACGCGATGCGCGTCGACGGAAGCGCACGTCGTACGAGCGCGACGAATTGCTCATAGCTCGCCGACACGTCTGCTGGCGTTCGGCCAGCGGCCAGATCGTTGTCGCCCGCGTAGAGCACGACGAGTCTCGGACGATACGGCAGCACGATGCGCGGCGTCACGGTGACGACGTCGGCGAGCGTCGAGCCGCCGAATCCGCGATTGATGACCGGAACGCCGAGGAAATCGGCGGCGACATTCGGCCAGAGCCTGAACGACGAGGAACCGACGAATACCACGCCACCCGGCGTCGGTGGCGACACGCGGTCGGATGACTCGAAGCGTGCGAGCTCGGACTCGAACGCGGTGCGTGCGGCAGGTATCGACGTGCGCGCACATCCGATGACAAACGCAACGCTGAGTAGTGTGAGCAGCCGATTCATCGAGGCTTTCCACGAAACGTTTTTTCGTCCAACCCGTACCCTCGCAACACGACCGCAAAGCGGGGACTGTTGCGGAGCGGATCGTACAACCGGTCGCTCAGCGGAGTCCATGACGCGGGGATCTCGCGCTTCCGCAGCGCGTCTTCCATCGCCGCGAGCGCGCGCGCCGTATCCGAGGACGCATACGCAAGTGCCTTCGCGGTCGCGACCATCCAGCGGTCGGCAGGCAGTGCTTCGAGCTGCCGGATGATCCCCCGCGCGCCGTCGCGATCTCCAATTGCCCACCGCACGTATGCCTCGATGCCGCTGAATCCAGGACTGAGCTCCGCGGAGCCCACATGCCCAAGCATCGCTCGGGCAGATGCGGTATCCCCCGTGTTGAGCACGCCCTCCGACGGGACCACCTGCACCGTGAAGAGCGTCGAGTCGAGCGCCCGCACCCGCTTGCCCTCGGCGATCGCGCCACGCACGTCGCCCGAGACCGCCAGCCCGTAACTGAGCCAGACTGACGTCGTGGGCGACAGGGGGTCGATCCGACGTGCCTTCTGAAGCATGACCAGCCCTTCGGTCGTACGCGCCTGCCCCAACAGAAACCGTCCGTACTGATACAGTGCCGGAACGAACGACGGTTCGACGGACAGCGCCTTTCGATACGCCGCATCCGCCTCAGCCCAGCGATAGGCATGCTGGTGAGCCATTGCGATCGCGACATAGGCTTCCGCGAGCGAGGGATCGAGCTCCAGTCCCCGCGTTGCCGCCGCGAGCGCGCGCGCTTCGACTTGCCTCGCCGGAACCGGGGAGAAGTACGGCATGAGCTCGAGCGCATCGGCGAGCCCCGCATACGCCTTGGCAAAAGCGGAATCGCGGCCGATCGCCTGCTGGAAATAATCCACCGCGAGCGAGACACCTTTCCCGCGACGTTCGAGCAAGTACCGAGCGCGCAGATAGAGATCGTACGCGTCGACGTTCGACGTTCCGGTCGCACCGATCGTACTGTCCGCGGATACCGATGCAACGGGACCGAAGGCTCGAGCGATCGCGCGCGCAATGTCGTCCTGCATCGCGAACACATCCTTCGCACTTCGCTCGTACGTATCGCTCCAGACCGTCAAGCCATCCGCCACGTTGACGAGTTGCGCGCGCACTCTCAGCCGTTCTCCGGCGCGCTGCACGCTGCCTTCCAGTACAGTCTGGACGCCGAGTGTCGTTCCTACTTCGCGCGCGCTCCGTTTGCCGGACCGAGCGAGTGAGAAGGCGGCGCTTCGTGACGCAACGCGCAGCGTGGGAAGCTTGGAGAGCACCGTCGTGAGCTCGTCGGCCATGCCCTCGGCGAAGTACGTGTCGGCCGTGTCGCCTCCAACGACGTCGAAGGGAAGCACAGCGACCGAACGAGGCCCGGTCAGCGGAGGTTCGCTCCTCGAGCGCGTCACTGCGAATGCAATCGCGACCGCCGCGATCCCCACCGCCACGACTGGCATGAAGCGGCGCGCTTTTGGGGGAAAGAGCGAGACACCCGCGCCCGGGGTGGTGGCAATGGCGAGCGAGTCGAGCAATCGGAGTGCGGAGTCCGGCCGCTGTTCACGATCCTTGGCGAGGCACTGCATGACGATCGCGCAGACGTGGGGAGGAACATGTGGCGCAACCTTTCCCAGCGGCGGCGGAGCTTCGGCGACATGCGCCGCGATCATTTGCCCTGTGGACACCTTGTCGGCAAACGGATGCCGCGAGCAGAGTATTTCGTATGCGACGACACCCCAGCTATAGATGTCGGCCCGATGATCAACGGGCTCTCCTACGGCCTGTTCGGGGGACATGTACGCCGGCGTTCCAAGCGAGATGCCCTCCCTCGTGAGGGCAATCTCCGTCGACTCCCTGGCCGCGCTGATGGCTTTCGCGATCCCGAAGTCGCTCACCACCGCGCTGCCACCGGAGAGCAGTACGTTTTCCGGTTTGATATCGCGGTGCACCACGCCGTGTTGGTGGGCGAACTCCAGCGCGCGCAGCACATCCCGCAGAATCGAGAGCCCGAGGCTGAGCGGGACCGGACCCGCCGACAACCTCGAGCGGAGGGATTCACCCTCGATGAAGGGCATGACGTAGTACGGCATGCCGCCCGCATCGCCGGCGCTCAGTACAGGGACGATATGCGGGTGCTGGAGCGCGGCTGCCAACTGAATTTCCCGTTCGAATCGTTCATTCGACAGTGCCGCCGAGAGTTCGCTGGAGAGGATCTTGACGACGACCGCACGATGGAGCCGCGTATCATGAGCGAGGAAGACGCGTGACATGCCCCCGCCGCCAAGCTCACGCTCGACGGTATAGGACGTCCCCAGAGAGCGCTGGATTTCCTCTATGAGCGGCACGGATCAAACATAGCGCCAATGCGAGTCTAGCGATTGAAAATACCAGGGTCGTGCAGCGTCCCGATGTACGGACGCAGCCACACGGTGCCGTTCCAGGCGTGTGCGAGATACTTGTTGACCGCGTCCATTTGCGCCGGCGTGTACTGGCTCCGATGACACGCAAACTCCTCGCGCCCGGCCACGAGATCACGATCCTCGAATGGCACGCGCACGGTCAGCAGCGCCTCCGTCATGCCGTTCACTGTGGGCTGTGCGCGCGGTGCAGTGCGCAGACGCTCGGAAGGGAGTGACGCGTAGAGTAGATCCACTTTCGCATAGCGTGCATCGCTCTGCACGATTTGCGTCGTGACATTGCCGACCAGTCGGTGATCAGGATGTCCTGTTCCACCCTCCGGACCGAACGTGATGATCACCGCGGGCTCGAGCGAGTCGATGACCGCCGCGAGCGATGTGCGCAGCTTGGCCAGCACGTCGAACGAGGCGAGGCCACCATCCGGAAGTCCGATCAAGTGCAACTGCCGCACGCCGAGCCGGTTTGCCGCGCACGTCGCCTCTTTCACGCGGGCGGCGGCGAGCTCCGCTCCGGCGGGGATGCCGGCGAAATCGGTGACGCCCTTCGCACCGTCGGTCGCGATCACGAGATGCGTTTCGCGTCCCTCCCGCGCGAGCCGCGACAGGAGCGGACCGATGACGCGCTCGTCGTCGGGGTGAGCGAACACGGCGAGCACGGGCTTCCTGGCCTGAGCGTGCGCCGAGGGAGGGAGGGCCGAAGCCATCGCTGCGGCAACGAAGAGATGTGTGGAGATGCGCATGCCATACGTTGCACTATCGTCTGGCGACGCGCGAGGCCGCGGCGGGCACGCGATGTCCATAGCCCACGTCGGGCATTACTTTATCCGCCCTCCACGGAGGTTCTACCATGTTTCGCTTGCGCTCGTACATGTCCGCCTTTGCGATTGCATCGGCGATCGCCGTTTTACCGGGAGCTCTCGTCGCTCAGGCCGACAGCAAAGTAGACGTCACCGGAAAGTGGCTGTTCAACGTCACGACGGGCGCCGGGTCTGGAACGCCGACTGTGACGCTCAAACAGCAGGGCGACTCGATTACCGGACGCTACTCCTCGCAAGTGTTCGGCGAGAAGGACTTGAGGGGAACGGTCAAAGATCGCAAGATCAGCTTCGCGATCGACGCCGACGCTCAGGGTACGCGCCTGCTGGTCAAGTACAGTGGACGCGTCGAGGCGGACGGCACGTTGAAGGGCGACGTCGACTTGGGCGGCCAGGCCACTGGCACGTTCACGGCGAAACGCCAGTAGCGTCCTCGCCGGCCGCGCGCTCATCGGCGCAGCACGGTACCACGACTCGCATGTCCACCACTGAAACTCCTTATCCTGAGACATCATGAACGCTGATTCACCGGGTACTGACAACGAAACGAAGCGCGCGCAACCAGAATCCTTTCGTGGCCGCGAGCTCACGGCCTCGTTGACCGTCAAGGATCTTCAGAAAAGCCTCACCTGGTACCGTGACGTGGTGGGCTTCACTGTCAACGAGATGTACGAGCGCGAGGGGAAGCTGATGGGAGTGTCGCTCAAGGCGGGCGACGTACGACTCCTGATTGGCCAGGATGACGGCGCCAAGGGATGGGACCGCGTGAAGGGCGAGGGATTCTCGCTGCAGATCACGACGGCGCAGAACGTCGACGAGCTGGCGAAGCGCATCAAGGAGACCGGTGGCACGCTCGACATGGAGCCAACCGACATGCCGTGGGGCGCTCGCGTCTTTCGGCTGCATGATCCCGACGGGTTCAAGGTGGCGATATCGTCGGAGCGGTAAGCTCGCGATCGGCGCGCCCGACGGTATGCTTTAGCGAGTGCCTATCCGCCTGTTCGAATCCTTCCTTCGTCGACTTCAGCGCTGGCGTGCCGTGGACGGTCAGGAGGTGCACGACGTGCGCGGATTTCGCGTCGTCGTAGAGAACTCGCGTTCCGACATCTCCACCCAGGCGGTGCTCGCGAGATTGGAGGAAGCACTCGCGCTCATCGAACAGGTGCAACCATGGCGCGTCCGGCATCTCGAACGGGATCTCGTGCAGTTCCTCGTGGTCCGCTACCCATGTCGCGGTGCGTACTTTCCCGCTGAGGGGACGTGCATGACAGAGCTGACGTTTCTGGCGCGCCGGGACATTTCGGCGGCACCGGTCGCGTCATCGATCCTGCATGAGGGTGTGCACGCGCGGGTGCATCGGATGGGCGAGCGATTTGGCGCGCCGCTCATCGGGCGCGACGCGGCGCGCGAGGAGCGGCTGTGCCGCCGCGCCGAGCTGGCATTCGGCCGCGCGCTTCCGCCGGAGCTCGGGGCACCGGTTGTCGATCGCGCGCTCCAGAGTCTCGAGATGCAGGACGCGGAAGTGGCTCCCGTCATCGACTGGGAGGTGGCGCACGCGCGCCAGGAGATGGTTGACAGCAGTGCGAAGCGAGAGCACGATGGACCGTGATCTCGAGTCGCCGGCAGCGACAGGGAGGACCAGCGATGGATGCCCAGCCTGAGCCACCGTGAAGCCACTCGTTCGTGATGACGAGAAACCGTACCTTCGGAGACGACATGACAGACGCGCCAGTACCTCGGCTGTGGCGATCGAAAAGCAACAAGGTCGTTGCAGGAGTCATTGGGGGGATCGCCGAGCGGTTCGCGGTGAATCCGACGATGCTTCGCGTCATCGTGGGGATGGGTATTGTGCTCACCGGCATTCTACCGGGCGTCATTCTTTACGGGTTGTATTGGATGATCACCAATCGACACCACGTGCCGGGTGAGTCGGATTGGTAAACTCAACACAAGGGATGCAGTCATGATTCTCGTCGTCGGTGCAACCGGGCTGCTGGGCTCGGAGATCTGCCGCCTGCTACGGGCGCGCGGTCTCGCGGTGCGAGGACTGGTGCGCGCCGGCTCGCCGAAGGAAGCGGCGCTCCGCGCGCTCGGCGTCGTCATCAGCACCGGCGATCTTCGCGACCGTGCGAGTGTCGAAGCCGCCTGCCGCGGCGTGGACGCCGTGATCACAACCGCGACGGCAATGGGGTCCAAGGACAAGAGCCTTACCCTGCGCGCCATCGACCGTGACGCGCAGCTGCAGCTGATCGACGTCGCGAAGAAGAGCGGCGTGCAGCAGTTCATCTATACCTCTGTCTCGCCCAATCTGGGACTGAGCGCACCATTGGTCCGCTACAAGCGGGAGGTTGAGCGCGCGGTGCGATCCAGCGGGATGCGCTGGACCATTCTCCAGCCGCCATGCTTCATGGAGATCTGGTTGAGCAGCCAGCTCGGCTGGGATCACGCGGCGGGGCGCGCGCTGATGTTCGGGGCAGGCGATGGGCTGCTGAGCTGGATTTCCGTGGCCGACGTGGCCGAGCATGCCGTGCGGAGCCTCGAGGATCCGCGACTGGTAAATCAGGATCTGCCAGTGGGAGGTCCCGAAGCACTGTCTCCCAACCAAGTGCTGAAGATCTTCGAGAGGGCATCCGGGCGACGCTACACAGCGAAGCATGTCCCGCGCGCGATGCTCACGCTGCTCGCGCCGGTCGTCGGTCTGTTCAACGAACAGATTGCCTCCGGAATGTCGATGGGCGCACACACGGTGTTGGGCGACGTCATCGATTCACCCCTGCAGCGCGAGCTCGCGCTTCCGCTGACGAGTGTGAGCCAGTATGCGGCGCGCGTCGTGGGACGATAGACCGCAACAACGATTAGGGAGCGGCAATCACCGACTCTTCCGCATCACCCACGTCATCATCGACCGCGTATTCTGCACCACGCTCGTCTTGATCGGGTCCGCGAGCTCTGCGCCCATGGCATGCGTCGCGGCCATGATGAAGTCTTCATCGACGAGAAAGCGCTCATCGCCATCCGGCATGATGTAGCGCCGACCCTGCACGAGCTTCACGTGCCGTTCGTGGCCGATGGTTGTTGCCAGGCGCGCGAAACACAGGCCGCCGGGCGCGAGCACGCGCCACATCTCACGCAGCATCGCGTTCCATTGGGCCTCGTCGCGAGCGAAGTGCAGTACCGCGCTGCTCAGCACGACGTGAAACGTTGCGTCGGCGAACGACATGCGCTCGACTGGCTCCACGCGAAAATGATCGGCCCGCGATCCGGGCGCGATCTCTTGGGCGAGCGATCGCGTCGCGGCCACGGCGCGATCGCTCGCATCCACGCCCCAGACATCGAAACCCCGCCGGAGGAGGTAGACGAGATTCCGCCCACTGCCGCAGCCGGCATCGAGGACGCGCATCCCGGTCGCGATTCGGCCCCGCAGGAGTTGATCGAACAGATAGATGTCGATCTCGCCGAACTCTCGGCGCAAATCATCCGCGGGTTGTGTCATGTGGATGGATGCGCGGACGCAAGCGTCGAACGTGCGGTGTCGCACTCCGTCACGCCGATGCGATCGCCCAGTGAAACGCGAATCGCCCGCGATTCGTCGAGCAGCGCACTCGCATCCTCCTTCTTGTTCTCGCGACGAGCGATCTCGGCTTGAATGAACAGCGTTTCCGCCTGCCCGTAGCGATCGTCGATTCTGCGACGAAGCTCTCCGCTCTCCGCCGCCGCGTGTCGCGCGACATCGAGCTGCCCCTCGAGCAGCGCGGCGCGACTCTTCAGCGACAGCGCGTGAGCGGTCGACCAGGGGTCTCCCACACGGCGCGTGTTCGACAAGGTGTGCTCGATGAGCGGGCGAGCTCGCTCCACATCTCCAGCGCGCAGCTCGACATCGATGAGGACGTCGAGCGCAAAGGCTTCGAGCCGATCGTCGTGGAGCTCACGATGCACCGGGATGGCGGCAGCGAGCAGCTCGCGTGCTTCGTCGAGCTTGCCGTCACGACAGTACGACCAGGCAAGACCTGATTGCATGAACGCAACGCCGCGCCGGTCGGCGAGCCGTTCGCGCACGGTCATCGACCGTCGAAATGCGGTGCGCGCGTTCTCCAAGTTGCCCTGACAGTAGTCAACGAAGC
The DNA here is from genome assembly GCA_031360095.1 of Gemmatimonadaceae bacterium. Taxonomy (GTDB): domain Bacteria; phylum Gemmatimonadota; class Gemmatimonadetes; order Gemmatimonadales; family Gemmatimonadaceae; genus AG11. The sequence goes on along the minus strand of JANMAY010000016.1, from coordinate 1,338 downwards.
CGAGATTGCCGAGCGCGAGCGCGGCGATGCGATCGTCGCCGAGCGACTCTGCAAGGGCGAGACATTCGCTCGACAGTTCGCGCGCCGAAGTGAAATCGCATTGACGCCAGCCCACCCACCCGAGGTCCGCGAGCGCGCGTGCCTCCCCGTGCCGATCGCCCAACCGGCGGCGGATATCGAGCACCTGCTCGAAGAACAGGCGCGCCTGCCGCACGTCCCCATTGTTTTGCGCGAGCTGTCCGGCGCCGACCATGGCGTCGGCGCGCAGCGCGTCCAGCTCGGGGGCGGTATTGAGCGCGAGCGCGCGATCGATCAGATCGCGACCTTCGCGGAGGTTCCGGCGCACCAGCCAATACCGCCAAATGGCTGCCGCGAACGATAGCGCTGCGGCTGCGTCGCCGGCCGCCTCCGTACGGTCGAACGCCGCCTGGAGGTTCGCGTGTTCCGCCGCCAACGACGCGAGGGCGTGGCGCTGGCGCGGGCCGGTGAGCTCCGCCGCGAGTGCACTCACGAGCGACAGCGCCCACGCGCGATGCCGCGCGAACGTGCGCTCCGCGAGCGAGTCGGGCGCGGCGCGCAGCCGCTCGAGCGCGAACTCGCGTACCGTCTCCAGCATGCGAAGCCGGGGCTCAACGCCTTCGTGTTGGTCATCATCGCGCAGGAGAAGGCTTGCGTCGAGCAGGGCTTCCACCCCCGCAAGCGCATCGATACCGAGTGTACCGTCGTCACTTACCTCCTCGGCGCCCGCGAGTGTGCAACCACCTGCGAACACCGCCAGGCGTGCGAAGAGATCCTGCTGCGCCGGCGGTAAGAGCCCGTAGCTCCACGTGATCGCCTGCCGCATGGTCTGATGCCGGTCCGGCATGTCGCGCGCGCCGCCGCTGAGCAGCTCGAAGCCTTTCTCGAGCCGGGCGAGGATCGTCTGTGGCGACATCACTCGGCAGCGCGCCGCGGCGAGCTCGATCGCGAGCGGCAGACCATCGAGTCGTGTGCAAATGGCAGAGATGGTGCGAAGTGTTTCGTCGTCAACTACGAGGTCCGGCCGAGCTTCGCGCGCGCGCTCGACGAAGAGCTGCACCGCGGGCCCGCCGCGCCCGGCATCTGCGTCTCCCGAATCTCCCTGCACTGCGAGCGGAGCGACAAAAAACTCGTGCTCCCCGCGTACGTCGAGGCGGCTGCGGCTCGTCACAACGACTTGCAGTGCCGAGCAGGAGGATAGAAGGCGTGCAACCTGCGGCGCGGCCTGCACGACCTGCTCGAAGTTGTCGAGCACGAGCAGCACGCGGCCGTCGGCGATCTCTCGCGTGAGCGCGCTCAACAAATCCGTACCTTCGACCG
>JANMAY010000537.1:0-21913 GCA_031360095.1 Gemmatimonadaceae bacterium | reverse complement strand
AGGCGAGCAGAGTACACGGCGTCTGCACGAAGCACGGCGAGGTACGCGTTGGCAGCGACGACGCCGGCAAAATCAGCGATGCTCTCCACCTCGGCGCTCGCCGCTTCCACTCCGGTACGCGCGGTGCGAATGCGCGTGCGTGCGGCAGGATCGAGAAGCATCTGCGACACCCGCGCGCGCGCGTCGAACACGTTCACGGGGCCCAGGATTGCACCGCTGGGATCGAACAGCGGCCGCTGACCGGGTGCCGTCGGAAACTCGATCGGGAACGTCGCGCTGTTCGTCGTTGCGCCACGCTCTGTGATCGCGCCGGAGAATGTCGGCAGCAGGTCCGCGCGGCGCTGCGTCACCCGGGCCCGGGCGGCGTCGACGCGCGCGCGCGCGCCGTCGACCGCGGCGTTCTGACGCGCTGCGAGCCGCACGGCTTCACCGAGCGTGAGACGGACCGTACTGTCGGCGGTGAGCTGCTGCGCACCGGCGGCGCGTGAGAGAAATGCCACCAGCGCCACGAGCACGCTGAGCGCGAGACCGAGTGAGAGAAGTCGAGGCAGGAGCGTGCGATTCATGTCAGGAATGCGGAGTGGCGACGGTCGCATCGGGTCGCATGGCGTGGAGAAAGAATTCGCGGATGTGCGACAGCGTGACGTCGTCGGGCACGTCCGCGATGTTCGTGAAGCATTCGCGCTGGTGGTACCAGGTCGCATGCGTGATGAAGAGCGCGCTCAGCATGCGGGCGCCAACCAGCGGATCCATGCGCCGGAACACCCCCGCGTCCATGCCGCGCTCGAGCATGCCACACACGAGGCGTTGCGCACGCACGATGACCTCGGTGGTGTAGAAGGACGCGAGATCAGGAAACGCTCGGAGCTCCGAGTGCACGAGGCGATGCATTGCCGGAAAGACCGGCGACCGCAGCCAGGCCCAATAGCCGTCCATCCAGTTGAGCAACGCCTGCATTGGATCGCGCTCGGCCTCGAAAAACGCTTCGGCGCGCGCAATGGATGCGATGACCGACGTCCGAACCACCTCGCGAAACAGCTCTTCTTTGTTCGGGAAGTAGAGGTAGATCGTACCTTTTGAGAGACCCGCGACCTTCGCGATGTCATCCAGCCGTGCCGCGGCGAGCCCACGCTCCGCGAACACCGACAGTGCGGCATCGAGGATTTGCTTGGGGCGTTCCTCGGGGAGGCGACGCCAACGCGGCTCAGCGATCTGTTCTGACACGGGAGTTTGTAAGTGACCAACTGGTCATGAGGCGCAGCCACTAGAGAACCGGAGGGTGGCTTGGCGCCATATCTAAATGACTGGTCAGTAACTTACTTGGCCATTCTGCATTGTCAACCAACCGCTCCCACCGATCGGCCGCGTTTCCCGAGTCCGTCGAGGTGGTCCTGCTAGTTTTCCATCCATGTCGAACCCGCACTCGTAATGGCGCCGAAAAAGGGCGATGACGGTGGCGCGAACCGCGTGCGCGTCGATAAATGGCTGTGGGCAGCGCGGTTCTTCAAGACGCGCTCGCTCGCCAGCGATGCAGTAACTGGCGGAAAGGTCACGGTGAACGGCGAGTCGATAAAGCCGGCCAAGATGGTGCAGGCCGGCGACGTCGTGCGCGTTCGTCTCGGGCCATACGAGCACACGGTCGGGATACGCGCCCTGTCCGAGCGCCGCGGACCCGCGAGCGTGGCTACCACACTTTACGAAGAGACGCCGGAGAGTCGCTCAGCGCGGGAAAAGCTCGCCGAGCAGCTTCGCTTGGCCCCTGCCGCGTTCGTGTACGAGGACAAGGGACGACCCACCAAGCGGGACCGGCGCGAGCTCGATCGATTTCGCGACGACCAGCGCAAATGAGTCCCTGATCAGCAGAGACGATGCATCAGGGCTGCCGTTGCGTCGCCTTCGCCGCACTCGGTGCTGCCTGCGCCGCCGCGAGCAGCGCATCCTGCGTGCGCGTCGTGGAGAGAAGCGCAACGGCACGCGAGAGCTGATGATCTTCCGCCAGGGAACGCTGCTTGGCGCCTGCGTCGCCCAGCACGAGGCGAGCAAGTCGCCGATCGAGCTCGCGATCGAGAAGCTTCGTGGCCACCGGCTCGTACTTCCCTTCGATCACGACGCCAGCCACGGCGAGGCGGCGGCGCAGCTCGGCACGCCACGCGGGCAGAATGGTAAAGGTGCGCGACGCGGTCGGCTTTAGCTCGAAGGCGTACTGATTGAGTGTCGTCACGAATGCCTGCGCCTTGGGCGCGGCGATGTTGCGATAGAACTCCTGCTCCGCCGTCGACAACGTGTCATCCGGCACGATGATGTCGGGCGTGATGCCACCACCGCCGTACACGATGCGTCCTGCGTCGGATTTGAAAGCGGGTTTCGCTCGCTTCTCCGCTTCGGTCTCGAGCGAATCCGGGCGCGTCTCGACAAGCCGTCCATCCACCAGCTTGCGCTCGCGATGGATGCTGCGCCCGCTCGGCGTATACCACTTGCCCGTAGTGATCTTGAGCGCGTACCCACCGTCGAGTGGGAAGAGGCTTTGCACCAGTCCCTTTCCGAAGCTCGTGGTGCCAAGCACCAATGCGCGGTCGTGATCTTGAAGCGCGCCCGCGACGATTTCGCTCGCTGACGCGCTACCACCGTCGGTGAGAATGACGAGGGGCGGCTGCGTTGGGAGATGGTCGCTCGAGGCACGTGCGGTTTCATCCGCCGTATTGCGCCCACGCACGTTCACGATCGGCTGGCCGTCCTTGAGGAACAGAGAGGTCACCGCGAGCGCCTGCTCCACGATGCCACCGCCGTTGTCGCGGAGATCCAGCACCAGCGCCTTCGCGCCTTGTGCAACGAGCTTGGCCGCCGCCGCTTCCACTTCGTCCGCAGTGTTTTCGTTGAAGGTCTGCAGCGGGATGTATCCCACGCGGTCGCCGACGAGGGTGGCGTACGGAACCGCCGGCACATGAACGATCGCGCGCTTGAACGAAAGCTTGATCGGATCGATGACCCCGGAGCGCGCATAGACGACGTTTACCGTGGTGCCTTCTCTGCCCCGGAGCGCGTCCGAAACTTTATCGATCTTGATGTCGCCGGCGATCGGGAGTGAATCAACTTTGACGATGATGTCGCCCTCCAACACGCCACCCTCTTCCGCCGGCGTGTGCGGGAACACGCGAGCCACCACGATGCGCGTGGCGCCATTCGTCTTTTGTTCTTCGAGCAGCATGCCCACGCCACCGTATCGCCCGCCCACCGAGCGATTGAACTCCTCGTTCGCGCGCGGCGCGAGCAGCTCGCTGTAGGGGTCGTTGAGCTCGCGAACGAGCCCCTTCGCCGCCTTCTCGAAGATCGCCTGGCTCTTGAGCGAGTCGACGTAGCGATTCGCGACGATGGACAACACCTGATCGAACAGGCGTGGTGTCGTACGGGTCGGCGCATCCTGCAGGAGGAAGCCCCCCGCGGCCATCGGGAGGAGGAGGAGCGACGCAACGGCCGCGGTGCGTGGGCGAAGCATTCAGACGACCTCTGTGTGAGGGCACCGGAGCGCGCGCTCGAGCTCCGGGGTCGTAGCCAATCTAGTGCCGCGCAAGGTCCCGCTATCCCGGCGACGCGTAACGGCCCCTACGGGCGAGTAAGCGCTCGAAGTTTCCAGATGCCGTTGTTCATATCGGAAGCATAGAGCGCGCCGTTCAGATGCTGAACACCCCAGACGAACACGGGGATGCCACGATCGAGGAGTCCAATTCCGAGCTCGCGTCCCATCTTTGACAGATCGCACAGCGATGTGGTTGCGTTCAGGGGGAAACTCTTTTGCGCGTCGGTGCACGTGCCGAGATCGCCACGGACGTCGAGCGCTCGGACGCCGCCATTGTAGTAGGCGGCGTAAAGAATGCCGTTTGGCTCGTCCACCGAGAAATTGTGCGTCCCCGCCCCAGCCACCGTATAGAACGCGACTTCTCGCGGCTTGAACGGGTCGCTCACGTCCACGACATGCACGTCTCCACTCGATGCGGACCCGACCGAGCCAGGACTTTCCTCGCCGATGAACGCGTAGCGGTTCAATCCCGTAACGGGATCCTTGAGCCACCAGATGTTGTGCACGGCGCCGTTGGCCGTCCGCACGCGGCCCAGCTCGACGGGCGCCGCAACCGTGCCGCCGCACCCACCACCGCCAATGTCCCAAATCGCGACGCCGTCATCCCACAGCGCGAGAAAGAGGAACCCATCGCGGACGAACGTATCGTGCACGACCGGCGCGCCAAGTACCTTCGTGAAAACTTGCTGCGGGCTCGACGGAGTGCTGAGATCGACGACGACGAGCCGCGCCGCCTGACCTGCTCCGCGATCGATAGAGAGGAAGCCGTACAGCTTTCCGCTCACGCGTCCGATTTCCGCGGTATGGACACCCGGCGCCGTGCTGCTATTCGAAAAACGAGACAGGCGCACAGGCTTGCGGGGATCCGCCAGACTGTACACGATGATCGAGCCCGGCGCGCGCTCTGTGGCGACCACCAACAGCGTCCCGTCATCGGTCACCTGGACGTCACCCAGGGTCGTCGCGCTATCCACCCTCACCGAATCCACGAGCCTCGGAACGTCAGCGGCGACGTCCCAGATATAAAACGCACTGCCCGCAGCGGCCGCATTGCCCCACGTCGTGGTATACGCGGTCGTGCCGCGCACCGAGACCTCCGCGCTGGTTCGCGCCGGTTTGAAGTCGCCGCGCCCGAGGACGGCCAACGTCACCGGCGCCGACGCGGTTAGACTCGCACGCTCCGGTGCAAATATCGGAGAGCCCGGAATGCGCTGAGCCACGACAGGCTTGCATCGTAGATCGACGCTCGGCGGCGGCAAGGTCGCAGATTCACTGCCGCACGCGGCAATCGTGGCGAGACTGAGGAGGGCGAAGCAAACTCGCATGTCTTTCGGTCTGAGCTGTTGAGAAGTGGGCGCGCCACGCCCACCGCAGTCAGTGAGCATGTGCCGCATGGGAGCGGCCGGAGAGAGAGGCAATCGCGGGGCCTTCGCGGAGTGCTACCCCATATCGACCCATTCGTGCGTGCACACCCCCTGCGCGAAGGCGCCATCCCACCGTGAGCATGGTAAAGCGCGTGGTGCCGTAGAGTCGAACCGGTGTGAAGAATGCGCGGTCGTCGCGCGGCGCGGCCCACAGCAGCGCAGCTTCGACGAACGGAAACCCCGTGACGGCGCCCCACGTCACCGACGGCGCCGCGATTTGCAGCGTCGCGATGCGCCAGCGAGTGATGCCGTTGATGCTGAGATCCGAGCCCGGACGGGGAGTTCGACTCGGATCGTCGAGTCGGTCCTCTTCCGGACGCTCCGTTTGCTCCAGCCGAACCGCGATGCCGATCGTGTTCACCACTATCGCCGCCTCGGCAAGCGAAGATTCGTAGGCGAATACATCTTGGCGGCGCGAGTGATCGCGGTCGATCGTCCGTGCCCATTCTACGAGTGCATAGCGCTCGCCGTTGCTGGATATCACGCGCGCAGACGCACTGCGTTTCCGCTGGTCCAGTCCAAAGCCACCCGGCTCTTCGGGCGACGCGACGCGCGCATAGCTCGTCTGCAGTTCGCGTCCCGGCCGAGGCACCAGAGTGCCGCGCACCGACCAAGAATCGCCGAAGCGCCTCAGCGTGGGAAGCGACGACGGACTCGCCGGCTCGTCGCCGGCGAACGTGCTCGCCTCGAGCGCGGCGACGCCGAATCGCACCGCGCCGATGGCCACCCCTCGCTCGAGTATCTGAGCGAGATGATGGTTGACGGGATACTTCACGAGCGGCCGCATCATCGGGTCGTCTGTGCCGAACGGGGCGAAACCGCGACCTGCACTCGCGGAGACGGCAGCCGGGCCCATGTTCCGCCGAGCGGTGAGCATCAACTCGTGCACGTAGGTATGGGGATGACGGCGATCGACGAAGCCCTCGCCGTACGCGCCTGTATTCAGTTCGCCGCCAGGCATCGTGATTCCCTCGGCATTCAGCGCCGCATCGGCGGTGACGGCGCCGTTCCATCCACTGGCGCGCGCCATGAGCACTGTCTGCGTGAGCGCCCCCTCGGTGCGCGAAATCCCACCGGCAGATGGATTGGCACGCGTGACGAGCGGGATCGCCTGCGCCATGACGTGCAGATTCCCCGGAAGCGAGTCGACGGAGCCCGTCACATGCCCTTCGTGCTGCGCGCTGGCGCGCACTGCGGCCAGAAGCCACGCACCAAGAAGAAACGACCAATGAACGCGCATGCGATCTAAGTTAGCTTGCTCGCCCGCTCTCTCCGTTCCGCTCGATGCTCCTTCCGAACCGCACAGAACTCGCCGCCATGTTCCGCGTTGCCCTGCCCATCGTGACGGCGCAGGTGGGTCTCATGGCAATGGGCGTTGTCGATACGCTGATGGTCGGTCGCGTTTCTGCCGCGGCGATCGGCGGCGTCGCGTTGGGCAACCTGTGCTTTCACGTCACCGTGCTGCCGGCGGCGGGCACGTTGATGGTGCTCGATCCAGTCGTGGCGCAATCGATGGGGGCGCGAGATGCGGAAGGCATTGCCCGCGGTGTGCAGCGCGGTCTGCTGCTGGCCATCCTGCTGGCCGTGTTCACCAGCCTGCTCCTCCTTCCCATTCGATCGGTACTCGAAGCGCTGCATCAACCACCGGAGCTGGTGGAGATCGCGACCGCCTATACGCTCATCTCCATTCCGGGCATTATTCCCTTTCTCGCCTTCGTCGTCTTCCGCCAGAGTCTGCAAGCGCTGGGCGAGATGCGCGCGATGATCGTTGTCATCGTCGTCGCGAACATCGCGAACGTGTACCTCAATTGGGTCTTCGTATACGGCAATTCGGGCAGTCCGGCCATGGGCGCGGCGGGAAGTGCCTGGGCAACTCTGGCGAGTCGATGGCTGATGGCGCTGCTGCTTCTCGGCCTCGGGTGGCGCACATTGCGCCGCTCGCTCGTTCCGTGGCGCCGAGAATCTTTTCATCTCGCGCCCCTCATATCCATGCTGCGGCTCGGCATTCCGATCGGTCTCATGCAGGGACTGGAGTTCGGCGCGTTCGCCGCCGTCGGCGTGTTGATGGGTGTGCTTGGAACGCGCGAGATGGCAGCGCACCAGATCGCGATCAATCTTGCCAGCCTTACCTTTATGGTGCCACTCGGCGTGGGGGCGGCGGCCGCAGTGCGCGTGGGACACGCGGCAGGCGCCGGCGACTCCAGTGCTGCGCGCGAGAGCACGCGCGCTGCACTCGTATGCGGCGTTGGGTTCATGGCCGTGACAGGCGCCATCTTCCTGCTCATTCCGGCTCGCATTGCGGCGTTCTATACGACGGACCTGCCGGTGGCGGCGCTCGCCTCGTCCCTCATTCCCATCGCCGGCATCTTTCAAGTGTTCGATGGCATTCAAGCCGTGTGCGCTGGTGCATTGCGCGGGCTGGGGGACACGCGCGTTCCCTTCCTGATCAATCTCGCCGGGTTCTGGCTTGCTGGATTTCCCGTGAGCATCGCCCTGGGTTTTTACACGCCATTGCGCGCCGCGGGCCTGTGGTGGGGCTTCGTGGCCGGATTGGGCGCGGTGGCGATCATGTTGCTGATTCGCGTTATACGTCGCCTACGCGGTCCGATCGCACGAACACACGTGGAAGCCGATATTCTTCACTTCGCAACCGATCCGTGACGCACATGGCGCCAAGAGAGCGGAGCGGGATCGCGATCCGCCACGTACGTTTGCCGCGCGACTCTCAACATCAGACATGACGCCACGCTCACTTCGCGCCCGCACATTCGCAGCCGCCCTGCTCACGCTCTCGGCGTGCAGTCCCGGCTCATCTATCGACGGCAATCCCCGTCCTGACGCCACGGTCGACGACTGGACCGGCCGGCTCCCGACTGGAGCGCGCCTGGATCCGGCTGCACCACTCCACGACGTGGGTCAGATGCCGCTCGCGATGGTGGTCGCACCCGAAGGCGACCGAGTAGTCCTGCTCCTCAACGGGTGGCGCGACGAAGGGATACAGGTCGTCGAGCGTTCGAGCGGCCGCGTTTTGCAGACCGTACGTCTGCCCGCTGCGTTTCTCGGGCTGGTGTTCTCTCCGAACGGTCGGGTGCTGTATGCGTCCGGTGGAAATACCGACGTGGTGTACGCATTCGACTGGACTAACGGCGCGGCAACCCTTCGCGACAGCATCGTGCTGCAACCGCGCGCCACGCCGCGGGCGAATGGCGTCCGCTACCCGTCGGGCCTGGCTGTGTCGCGCGACGGACGCCGGCTGTATGTCGCCGAGAATCTCGCCGACTCGCTGGCGGTCGTCGATCTGGGAACTGGCAAAATCGTTCAGCATCTTCCCACAGGGCGATATCCGTACGGCGTCGTCGTCGGACCGGACGGACGTGTGTTCGTATCGAATTGGGGCGGCACGACACTGAGCACCTTCTCCGCCGACACGGAAGGTGCACTGCGACCGGCGGGAGACATCCTCGTTGGGCGACATCCCTCGGCACTTCTCATGAACGCACGCGGAAACCGGATCTTCGTCGCGCTCGCGAGTGTCGATCGGGTCGTCGCGGTGGACCCCGTGCGTCGTCGCGTCGTCGGGGAGTTGCTCGATCCGCCGCCAAGTGGCCCGGACGAAGGCAGCACGCCGAATGCGCTGGCGCTGTCCTCGGATGGTGGGCGACTCTTCGTCGCCGAGGCCGACGGAAATTCGGTCGCCGTATTCGATCTCGCGCCGTCGTCGAGCGGCATTTCCACCACCACCGGCGACGACCGACTGATCGGACGGATTCCCGCGGGGTGGTATCCGAGTGCTCTCCTTGCGGTCGGCGATCAACTCATCGTCGCGAGCGCGAAGGGACGCGGCACGCGCGCGAATCCCGACGGCCCCACACCCGTCGCGGCGCGCGACCGCCAGCAGCCGAGCGGACCGAATACCACGCTGTCGCAACTGTCTGGAACGCTGATGCTCGCGCCACTCGTGCGCGCCGACCGCGCGACGCTCGATCGCCTCTCGGCGCGCGTCTCGCGCGCGAACGGGTGGACGGAGGCACGCACTGCAGCCCGCGCGTATCCGCCCATCGAGCATGTCGTGTACATCATCAAGGAGAACCGCACGTACGACCAGGTGCTCGGCGACCTGCGGCAAGCGGATGGTGACTCGTCGCTCACGCTGTTTCCTCGCGCCGTTTCGCCGAATCACCACGCGCTCGCCGAGCGCTTTGGCATCTTCGACCGTTTCTTCGTGAACGCGGAGGTTAGTGCGGACGGGCACAACTGGTCGATGGCCGCGTACGCCACCGACTACGTGGAGAAAACGGTTCAGTTGAATTATTCGCAGCGCGGACGCGGATACGATTTCGAAGGAACGAATTCCGTCGGCGGCAAGTCCGTGATCCCGGACGATGATGTGAACTCGCCGGCGCGCGGCTATCTCTGGAATCTGGCGCAGGCGAAGGGAATCACCTTCCGCAACTACGGTGAGTTCGTCGTTCCGGATGACATGGACAAGGACGATGTGCTGCCCGCGGGCTACCGCGGCAACAAGCCGTTTCTGGCGTCGCATACGAATCCCGCGTTTCCCGGATACGATCTCGCGATCCCGGATCAGCGAAGGGCAGATGTCTGGATTGCGGAGCTCGCCGAATTCACGCGGCGCGGCGTGATGCCGGCGCTCGAGATCATGCGTCTGCCCAATGATCATACGTCTGGAGCGCGTGCCGGCACGCCGACACCGCGCGCGCACATGGCCGACAACGACCTCGCACTGGGCCGCGTGATCGAGGCGCTGTCACGCAGCCCGTTCTGGAAATCGACGGTCGTGTTCGTGCTCGAGGACGACGCGCAAAACGGTCCCGATCACGTCGATTCGCATCGGTCGCCGCTGCTCGTGATATCACCCTATGTGCGCGCGGGCGTGGTGCATCGCTTCGCGAATACGACGGACGTCCTGCGTACCATCGAGGAGTTGCTCGGCCTGGAGGCGCTGTCTCAGTTCGACTATTTCGGTCGTCCGCTGCGCGACATCTGGAGCCGGACGCCGGATCTTCGGGCGTATGCGGCGCTCACTCCGGCGGTGAATCTGCGGGAGATGAACCCGGCGACTGGTCCTGGGGCGCGCGAATCGTCGGCACTCGAGCTGCGCCTGGAAGACATGGCGGACGACGACGCGTTCAACCGGATCATCTGGCGCGCGGCGAAGCCGGGCGCTGCGTATCCGGGAATTCGCCGCGGGTCGACGCTCGAGGCAGTACGGCGGTGAACGGTGAACCGTGAACCGTTAGTTCTTGTGTCGGAAGGTGATGCGGCCGCGGGTCAGGTCGTAGGGCGACACTTCGATGGTGACACGGTCGCCCGCGAGGACTCTGATACGGAAGCGGCGCATGTTGCCGCCAAGAGTCGCCAGCACATTGTGTCCGTTGGTGAGCTGCACCCGGAATGTGGCGTTCGGGAGCACTTCCGTGACGGCGCCCTCGAGCTGAATTGCGTCTTCTTTCGCCATCCGTTACGTGCGCGTGGGCCTGAGGCCTAGCGCGTGCGCTCGGTCCGGCTGCGGCGACGCGCCGCGGCGGCCTTGAGCTGCCGAGCTTCGCTCGGCTTCACGTAGTAGCGCTTCTTTCGCAGGTCCTTGAGGATGCCTGCCTTGGCAATCTTGCGCTTGAACGCCTTGAGCGCCCAATCGAGGCGATCGCTCTCCTCGAGATGAATCTCGACCATCAGTGATGTCCTTCCGAAGTAGTGTCGGCGCTTGGATAGCGCAGCCCCGAATATTAGTCCCTGAGACCGATAGTGTCAAACACAAAGGGCCGCCTCGTGTCCCGAGGCGGCCCTTTGGTCCGGCAGTCTGACGGCGCCGACCCGCCATCAGAGCGATAGAAACTACGGCACTTTCTTTTTCTGAATGTCGACGTTGTTGCCGATCACGCCACCGAGGATCGCGCCGGCCGCGCCGCCAATGATGGCGCCCTTCGCGCTGCGGGTGGACGCGCCGCCAATGATCGCGCCGGCAGCCGCTCCGATCGCTGCGTCACGCTTGGTGTTCTTGACCGTCACTTCGCGCTGCTCAGGAGCCGGCGAATAGGTACCGCTCGAGCGAGACGAGGTGCCGCTCGACGTGCTTCTGCGACGCGCCGGCGCCGTTGACGTTCGGCGGGCCGGAGCGGGAGCAACCGCAGCGGTGCGAGCGGCGGCCGCGGCTGCGGCATTCGTGCGCTCGACCGACGAGATCGAATCGAGAGTCGTCTGCGAACGCGCCTGTGCGGCGAGTGACAGATCGTTGCTCAACGATGCGTCGGCGGGCTTGTCTTTGCTGCATGCCGCCGCCAGCACGATCGCGGGAGCAAGGAAAAGAATTTTGATGGTCGGTCGCATTGAACCTCCAGGGATGTTCGGCAGATGCCGAGAGTACTGATAGGCCTTTCAATGGCAGAGCCCGTGCCATTTCCATTTGTTTATACCCCCCAGGGTCCAGTTGCATCCTTCCGTGCCGTGCGTCACATGAGTCCGGTGCTCCGCGATGGTGGCGGAGTCAGGAACTGACGACAAGTTCATTGCACGTGACCGCCGCAAGGTCCGCCAAGGAAGTTCCTTCCGCAGGAGTTCAGCATGAGCCTCTTCTCTCGTCGCCCCCCACGCCCCGTCGCACCACCCCCAGGCAGCGGGTATTCCCTTCTCGATAGCCAGCTCACGGTCACTGGCGACATCGCGACGGCGGGATCACTCCGCATCGATGGTCGCGTGGAAGGCTCCATCCTCAAATCCGACACGGTCGTGCTCGGTGTCGGAGCCACGATGACCGGAGACGTCCACGCCCGCGACGTCGTCATCGGAGGCGCCTTGACCGGGAATATCGTGGCGTCCGAGCGCGTGGAACTCCAGTCCACGGCGATCGTGACGGGCGACATCACGTCTCAGGTCGTGTTGATTCAAGAGGGGGGTGTGGCGAACGGACGGGTCGTCATGAGACCGCCCGCGACCTCCGCGGCAACTGGCCGCGGCGCCGAGGCGAGCCCGGCAAAGATCGAGGACGGTACGACGACCGGTCGAAAGTAAGCAGTGTCGTCGCAACCAACTCCGAGGAGCAACGCCGCATTCCCTCCGCGGCCATCTCCGGCGGCATACAGCTCGGGTGTGATTCCCATTCGCGGATTTACCCCGCCGACTCATTTGGCGGCGGTCCCGGAAGCGCCACTGGCGCTCCCGGCCCGGCTTCGCAAGAAGCGGGTTCCGGTGGAGCGACGCCCCTTACGCGTTCTTTTGGTGCCGGCCACCCCCGGCGCGCGCACGCGTGCATTCGATCTCGCGCGGTGGCAGGCGAGACTGGTGATCACCACCGTCGGCGTGCTCGTGCTCATCGCTGCCGCCGCCACGACGGCCGTGGTGCTCGCGTTTCAGAATCCGGAGTTTTTCTCGACGAGCGCCGAGGCTGCCTCCTTGAGAACGCGACTGCGCGCGACGGAAGACTCACTCATTGCCGCCCGCACCGAACTGCTCACCTCGGTGAAGCCCGTGAGTACCACGGCCGAATCGGCAACGGCGGTGGAGTCATCGCCGCGCCGCGCGAGCATCGCGCCGCGCCGTCCCTCGCTGATGGCACGTATCAGTGGCAATTCGTTCACAGCGGATGAGGCTGCTTCGGACCTGACTACAGCCGTGGGGAGCGAAGGCTTGCCGGCGCGAGGGCGAATTGCGAGTGGGTTTACCGAGGCACGGTGGCATCCGATTCTTCACATGGTGCGGCCACATCTCGGTGTCGATGTGGCGGCGCCGAGGGGGACGCGGATCGTCGCGCCGGCAGCGGGGCGTGTGTCGTTCGTGGGTCGCAAATTCGCCTTCGGCCTCGTTGTCGAAATCGACCATGGCGGCGGAATCATGACGCGCTACGCCCACTGCCGATCCGCGCTGGTCAAAGCCGGTGATCGCGTGAAGCACGGCCAAACTATCGCGAGAGTGGGTTCGAGCGGCCTCACGACCGGTCCCCACCTGCACTATGAGGTGCTCGTGAGCGGCCGGGCCGTTGATCCCATGCACTTCCGGATTCCGCAGCCAAGTGACACCGCAGTAACTCCGGCCGCACGCCTCCCGGAGGCCGTGCCATCCGCGCTCGGAGCCGATGGCGCGAACGGCGCAGCGCACGAGGACTCCGCGTCTGGCGCGCCAGGAAGGCCGCAGCGGTAGGCGGCGGTTGGGTACGGCTCCTGCACTTCGGGGGAAGACTCTCCTCGACTGGAGCGCCGAACGATGAGCAAGCTGCTGCGCGGCCTCGCCGCGGGTTATGGGGCGAAGAAGATGGGCGGAGGATGCTTCAGCACAGTGCTCATCTTCCTGCTGTTGTGGTGGCTGCTCGGCCACTTCGGCATTTTCCGTTGAGCGCGTCGTGGTTCCGGAGGACATCGTAGCGGATCGCCGAGAGCACCGCGATCGCCGCGAGCGCAGTGGCGATGCGGGACGGCGGGGAGGAAAGAAGCCCACGTCAACGCTCAGGTACATCCTTCGATCGCTTGGTGCGGTCGCGGTGCTCGTACTCGTGATCGTGTATGCCCTCGTCAACACGCGTCCGATCTACTCGACGCGCGGCAAACTGGGCGACGAGCTGCGCAAACATGCCCCCGGCATTGCGGAGGTCATCACACCCATTGACAGCAGCAAGGTCGACCAGTGGATGGCGACGCCGAAGTTTCAGGAAGAGAAGCGCAACTTCTACGAAGACGTAATGCGCATGAAGCAGGTCGATTCGGCCCGCGCCGATTCGATCGCGACGTTTGCGGTCCGCGAAGCGTACAAGCGTGGAATTTCTCCTGCGATCATCTTCGGGGTGATGCTCACCGAGAATTCGCGGTTCATCTCGAAGGCGACGTCCAACGTGGGCGCGGTGGGCCTGATGCAGGTGTACCCGAAGGTGTGGCTCACCAAAGAGATGACGAAACTGTTTGGACACGACCTCTCGACCGATTCGACGAACGTGAAGTACGGCGTGTTCATTCTGAGCCAGTACTTCAATCCGCGAGTGAAGGGCGGAGGCACCAGAGAGCGCGATTGGCAGACGGCGCTGCTGCGCTATAACGGTTGCGTGCGGGGAACGAACACCCCGCGCTGCCATACCTATCCGTCCAAAGTGCAGGCGTTCGTGGAAGGGAGCGCGAAATCGATCTGCGACGGGAGGGGCTTTTACCAATGCATTGCGAAGCCGTTCATCGCGGGCCTCATGGGAGAGGGCGCCATAGCGCGAGAAGCCGCGGCGCAGCCGGTGCCCGTTTCTGCTCCACCTGCCCTGCCCGCGCCCACTCCGGCGCCTCTAGCTCCCCAGGAGTCCGCGGGGCAGGTCGTGACGCCTCCTGCCGATTCCGTGAAGAAGGTCACGACGAACAAGGTCACGACGAAGAAGGTCACGACGCGCAAACGATCGACGGCGGCGAAGGCCAAACCGCGCGCGACCGCCAAGCCGTCGTCGCGAAAAAGCCGCGCGACCAGAGAGAAGACGTCGCGGACGCGCGGCTGACCCTGGGGCGAGCGACGCATGACGCTCTGCGTCGGGCTACGATCTGGGTGTTCAGCCCTCCCGCAACGCCAGTAGCTGGCGTACCAGTTCCGCGCGGGGTGCCGGACCGAGGCGCGCGTCGAGCGATTGCTCGTGCTCGGCGAGAATGCCACTCGCACGATCGTACGCGGCGCGGCCATTCTCCGTTACGGCGGCTCGGATCGTCCGCCGGTCGTCCGGGTCGGCCACACGCGACACGTACCCATCCGCTTCCAACCGATCGACGAGCTGGGTGACGTTGGACTTTCCGCAGCAATGGCGCTGCGCGAGCTGGGAGAGGGTGAGTGGCTCTTGCGCCAAGACGAGATGGCGCAGCGCGCCCAGCTTCGCAAGCGACAGCCCGATTTCGGCAAGGAGGCCCTCAGCGCGCGCCTCCACCGCTCGCGCCGCGTCGAGCAGCAGGAGCGTGATCGCGCATCCGGGGCGGGTGCTCTGGCAATCGCCTGACATACCCAAGGCTACGGGACGTCGCGCTCCGGCGTCAACCTGGGCAGCGTGAGCGGCGACGGGCCGCCCGTCGATCGCAGGGCTTGGTGCTTGCACATACCCTCGCTAGCATCCCCAGCGCGCATCTCGCGCGCCCGACGGTCGCCCATTCTCCCATCGTTCTCGTGCACATGCTTCGTCTCTCGACCACCCGACGCTCGACTGCGCTTCTGCTCGGTGGTGCATTGCTGCTCGCTGCCTCCTGCGCGGACAACAAGCAGCCGTCTGGCTCGACCGCAAAGGGAGGCGGCAGCGCCGGCGATGTGGCGGTCGACTCGGCGAGCGCGCGGGTCAAGGACAGCGCCGCGGCGGCGGCGCCAGCGGCGCCCCAGGTCGCACAAGGTCAGCGGGAGGGGGATCTTCCTCCTGGAGATCTGCCCAAGCGCCCGCGAAAGGACAGTGTGGCGCTGGAAAGCATGACCAGGACGGACAGTGCGCTCGATAAGCTCTGGCCGGTGAAGGGCCCAGTGGCCGCGCCTGGTGCGCTGCTTCCGTCCAAGCGCATCGTCGCGTACTACGGCAACCCGCTCTCGAAAAAGATGGGAGTCCTGGGCGAGTATCCCAAGGACGAGATGCTCGGGATGCTCGACAAGGAAACCGCACGATGGGCAAAGGCGGACCCGTCGCATCCCGTCGTTCCGGCGCTGCATTTGATTGTCACGGTTGCGCAGGGCGCGCCAGGCAAGAACGGGCTGTATCGCACCCAGCATCGCGACTCGATGGTCAACGAGATTTATTCCTGGATCAAGCCCAAGCGCGGCGTGTTGTTCCTCGATATTCAGGTCGGCAAGAGCACAGTGGAGGCCGAAGTACCTCGCCTTCGCGCCTTCCTCGAAAATCCGGACGTGCACCTGGCGCTCGATCCGGAGTTCTCGATGGCTCCGTCCGGCGCGGTGCCGGGAACGAAAATCGGTACGCTCGACGCGAAGAACATCAATTGGGCGATTCAGTTCCTCGACGAGATCGCGCGGACGAAGAATCTGCCGCCGAAGATTCTCGTCATCCATCGCTTCACGCGAAAGATGGTGACGAACGCGAAGGACATTCGGCCCACGCCGCACGTCCAGGTCGTGATGGACATGGACGGGTGGGGCCCACCGTGGCTCAAGTTCGACTCCTATCGCGACTACGTGAAGCGGGAGCCGGTGCAGTACACGGGGTTCAAGATCTTCTACCACAATGACACGAAGAAGGGCGACCATCTGCTCACGCCGTCGGAAGTGCTCCGGCTGAATCCTCGCCCGCTTTACATCCAGTACCAGTAGCGCTACTGGGGGGCGATCAGGTCCGCATGCTCCGGATGGCGTGTCATGAAGGTGCGGACGAAGGGACAGGTCGGCCGGATGCGCATGTTCTGCGCGCGCGCGTAGTCGAGCGCGGCGCGCACGAGCGCGCCTCCATAGCCGCGACCCTCGAATGCATCCGGCACCTCGGTGTGCAGCAAGTCGAGTATTCCGTCCTTGACCGCATAGCGCAGGAGCGCCAGGCCGGCGTCGGTGCGGATCTCGAATTGGCTGGCGCCGGCGTGGTGTTCCGCGGTGGGTGCGCTCACGTGCCCCCGTACCACTCGTACCCCTGATCGCTCCAGTAGCCGCCATTCCGCGCGGGCATGAAGACGACCTTGGTGAGGTACTTGGTGTTTTTGTAGCCGAGCTTCACAGGTGAATGCACGCGTGCCGGCGCGCCGTGGGCCGGCCCCAGCATGCGACCGTCCATCCCGTAGGCAACGAGCGTCTGCGGATGCATGGCACTGGCCATGTCCCAGCTCTCGTGATAGCCATCGTCGAAGCTCTGGAAGTCGACGAAGCGCGCATCGCGGGTAGCGCCGGCGAGCCGAGCGAGATCACTGATGCGGACCCCCGTCCACTCGGCGCGGGCGTTCCACCCCTCGACGCAGAAGTGATCCACCTTCTGCGTGATCCGCGGCAGCTTCGCCAGCTCGTCGAGCGTGAGCGACAGCGGCGTACGCACGGCGCCCGATACCTCGAGCCTCCACACACCGCGCGCCGCTGGGTCCCACACCGGGACGCTCTTCGAGATGAAGTATTTCGGGAAATCCTTTCCGGCGAGCTTGGCAGATGCCGGAACGGAGTTGAACCGGCTGTGGCGGAACAGACTGGTTTCGAGCGACTCGTTCCTGGCCTCTGCCAGCGTGAGAAGCTTGGACGCGCTCTGAGGATTCTTGTTGCAGGCGGCGAGAAACGCGCTCGAGAGCGATGCGGCCGAGATGTTGAGAAACGTCCGGCGGTCGAGTGTCATTGCAGCGGGCCCTCCGCGTCGGACGCGGCGCGCTTGCCCGGTCCGAACAGGTGATAGAACGGCCGTGCGTTGCGCGCTTCTGGCGACCGAGCGCGATTGTACCACCCGGTCACCATGGAGCGAAGCGAATATGGGTCGACGGCCAGCACCATGAACACGTGTATCAGCGCGAGCAGAATGAGGAGTGTCATCGACATGAAGTGAACGAATCGCGCCCACTTGTAGTTGACGAACAACGCCGTAATGAAGCCGAGCGTGACCGGCTTCCAGATCGCGAGGCCGCTCAGCACGAGAATCACGCCGAGGATGGGCATCGCGAAATAGGCGCTCTTCTGGAGCGCGTTGTGCTTGCCCTGGATTGGATGGTCGCGACGCACGAAGAGGTAGAACTTCAACATCTCGAGCGCGTCGCGCGCGTCGCCGCGCCGAGGCACGACGTCGCGCCACTCTCCGTGCAGGAAGAGAAAGCTGATGTACAACAGGCCATTGGCGACGAGCAGCCACATCATCGCGAAGTGCCAGTGTCGCGCGCCGCCCAACCACGCGCCAAACGTCAGCCACGCCGGAATTGGAGTGCCGTCCCACGGATTCAGCGGAAACGTCTCGCCGGGACGCGCGAATGCCGGGTGGGCGTTGAAGATGCGCATGCCGCTGCCAGCCATCACGATGACGGCGACGACGTTCACCCAGTGCGTGAGTCTTACGACCCAGTGATTTCGCTTGACGAAGTCGGCCATTTTTCAGTCAGAGTGCTCGTCGCTTCGGAAGTCGATCCCATGGTGACCACGACGCTGTGCGATTGTCCGTCGTCCACGAGCGGTATTTCTCCGTCGATCACCGCGGCCCCGTCGAGTGTCACCTCTCGCACCTGAGTGGACACGCCGTCGGGATTCTCGACGTCGATCGTGTACGTGGTCGCGCCGTGCCGGTACTCGATGGCGAACTGACGCCATCCAACAGGAATACAGGGGTTGAACGAAAGTCGTTCCCCACGCTTCGTGAACCCGAGGAGTCCTTCGAGCGCGGCGCGGTAGCTCCAGCTCGCAGAACCAGTATACCAGGTCCATCCCCCTCGGCCCACGTGGCCGGGGGTCGTGTACACATCGGCGGCGACGACGTACGGCTCCACGGTATAGCGCTCGGCCTCTGCGCGCGTGCGCGCGTGCGTGAGGGGGTTGAGCAGATCATAGAGGTGGAACGCCCGATCGCCATCGCCGAGTCCGGCCGCAGCGAGCACGGTCCAGAGCGCAGCGTGGGTGTATTGCGCTCCGTTTTCGCGAACGCCCGGCAGATATCCCTTGATGTATCCCGGATCGTGCTCGGTGTTGTCGAAGGGAGGAGTCAACAGGAGAATCATCCGGTCGTCTTCCCGCACGAGCCGCTCGCCCACGGACCGCATCGCAATGCGCGCCCGTTCCGGTTGGCCGGCACCGGAGAGCACGGACCAGCTTTGCGCGATAGAGTCGATCTGACATTCTATCTCGCTTGCCGAACCGAGCGGGCTGCCGTCGTCGAAATAGGCACGGCGGTACCACGCTCCGTCCCAGCCGTGGCGCTCCACGGCGGCCACGTATTCGTCGGCGCGATGGCGGCAGCGATCCACCACCGGACCATCCAGGCGCAGGGCGGCATGGTTGGCGAATTTTCTGAGCGTCGCAACGAGGAACCAGGCGAGCCATATGCTCTCTCCCTGCCCATGGATGCCGACGCGGCTCATCCCGTCGTTCCAGTCGCCGATGCCGATGAGGGGCAGACCGTGCGGGCCGCGTGTGCAAGCGCGATCGAGCGCACGAAGGCAGTGCTCATACAGTGAGCTGGACTCTTCGCTGCGATTCGGGCGATCGTAGATCTCGTGCTCGTCCGGCGCGAGCGCACGCATGTCGAGGTACGGCGCCGGCTCATCCCAGATCTTGTCGTCGCCCGTAACGCGGACGTAGTGATCGGTTACGAAGGCGAGCCAGACGAGATCGTCGGAGAAACGCGTCCGCACGCCGCGCCCGCTCGGCTCGTGCCACCAGTGCTGGACGTCGCCCTCGCGGAACTGATGCGATGCCGCGCGCAAGATATGCGCTCGCGTCACCGACGGTTCGCAGTAGACGAATGCCATTCCGTCCTGCAGCTGGTCGCGGAATCCAAACGCACCGCTGGACTGGTAGATCGCGGACCGCGCCCACATGCGACAGGCAAGCGCCTGATAGAGCGACCAGCGGTTGACGAGCGCATCGAGCTCCGCGGAGGGCGTTCGAACGTGAATCGTGCTCAGTCGCGCGGTCCACGCATCGATCGCCTCCTGCGCGTGCTGTTGCGCGAGCGGCGGTGCGCCATACTTGGCGATCAGCGCGCGGACTTGGTCGCGTCCTCGCGCAGCGCCCAGGAGCACCACGACCTCGCGCGATTCGCCGGGTGCAAGGGTGATGCTGCAGCGCAGTGCGGCGCACGGATCAAAGCCGGCGCCGAAGGTGCCCGACAGTGCCTCGTGCTCCAGTGCCGCCGGCGACGCGAGATCGCCGTTGCGGCCGAGAAACGCCGTTCGATCCCCGGTTGCGCTCGTCACCTGTTCGCTGATCCACGAGAACGCCAGTTGCGAAGCGAAATCTTCGCCAAAGCAGTTCTCGGCGAATACGGCGCCGGTTTCCGGATCGCGCCAAGTGTGCACCTGATGACGCGTGTGCTCGCGCTCGGCGCCCAATGTCCACTCCACGTATGACGTGAGCACGAGTCGCCGCGGTGTCGCGCCATCGTTGCGAATGGTGAGGCGGGAGAGCTTCACCGGGTCGTCGGTCGGAACGGCGAGTGCGAGCTCGGTCGCGACGCCGTCGCGCGCGTGCGCGAAGGTGGTCAAACCCGGCGCGTGCACCACGTGATACGGCGTCGCACCGAGTTCGTCGCGCGCGGGATACGGACTGGGGGTGGGGCTCCACACCTGACCCGTCTCCGCGTCCCGGAGAAAAATCGCTTCGCCAGCCGGATCGCTGACGGGGTCGTTGAACCAGGGGGTGAGGCGATAGAAGTAGCTGTTCTCCACCCAGGTGAATCCACCACCGCGCTCGGTGACGCAGAACCCAACATTGCGGTTGGCGATGACGTTCGCCCATGGACCTGGCGGGACGTGACTGCCGTGCACGTCGATGTGGTAGTCGAGCGTCTCCGACATCCAACCAAAGCTGTTCCCCTCCGGCGCCGGCACGGGAGTGCTGATGGGTGCCGCCGGCACGAGCTCGGCTGATTCGGCGCGCAACGGCTCGTCAGGCGCGCGCACCATCGCCGCCACCACATCGCCGAGCCCGAGGCCGTCGCATACCACGTGAATGCTGGCAATCGCGCGAAGGAGCGCGACGTCCTGCGGCGGCAGCACGTCGCTGCGGCGAATGTGAACGCCGGCCGAGACGTCGAGCAGGCCGCCCTCCGCCGACGAGATGACCATCGCGAGGAGTTGGTCCTGGAGATCCTGGATATACGAAGGCTCCTTCGCGTTGAGGATGACGAGATCCGCTCGCACCCCCTTCGTGCGCCAGTAGTTATGCGCGACGAGCAACTGCCGCACGCTGGGTAGTCCCACCTCGGCGCGAATCGTGGCGAGCACGATTGGCCAGTCACCAGAGATGCCGTGAGCCCAGAGCGCCGACTGACTGCGCCGGTTCGCGACGCGTTCGGCCTGCGACGCGCGCAGCGTTTCGCGTGGATAGATGAGCGCCCCGGCGAGATCCTGGAACGTCGCCGCGGCTTCGGGAGAGATGTCGAGATCGCGCAGCTCGATTTGTGCGCCCACGCCCGACAGCGCGAGGGCACGCTCGGCGGTTCCGAGGTCGTTGTGCCGATCCGCAGCGATGAGCGCCTCTTCACGACTGTCGACGAACACGGTGGTGAACGCGACGACCGCGGACCGGCCCGGCTCGAGTCGCACCCGTGTCCGCAGCGACACGATGGGATCGAGCACAGCGCCAGCGGTATTCGCGAGCGCTCCGGCGGCGTCGAGCGCGAGGGGAGCGCGCACGGTCCGCCCGCGGCCAATGAAGCGCGCGCGATCGGTCTCGCAGGTGACGTCCGTGGTGGCTTCGGCTCCCGTCGCGACGACGTGCACGCACCACGGGCGGCGTTCGCCGGCCGAGCGGGGACGCCTGCTGGCGAGTATGGCCGCCTGTTTCGGCAGCCACTCGGTTTCCACGAAGAGATTCTGAAATGCGGGATGCGCCCGGTCGGCACCCGCCGTGGTGAGCACGACCTCCGCGTAGCTCGTCAGCTCGATCTCGCGATCGATGCGGGACCGGTTGGTGACCGTTACGCGTCGGATCTCCGTGCGCTCGCGGGCCACCACGACGATCTCGGTCGCCGTATCGATTGCGCCGTCGGTGCGTGTGAAGACCACGCGATCGGCGGCGAACGACACGTGATACGAAGACGCGGGCATACAGACCGGCTGATGCGCGACCGACCACACGGTGCTGGTCGTGACGTCGCGAACGTAGATCCACTGGCCGGTGGCATCGCGGGTTGCGTCGGCGCGCCAGCGATACACGTCCATGTCTCCGCTGCGACTGTACCCGCCGCCGGCGTTCGTGAGCAGCACGGCGTACGATTGCCCGCCGAGCAATCCCACCTGCGGCTCCGCGGTGTTCGACGTGTTGAAGTCGCGGACGACGGAGTGCGTTCGCGTTG